>SECS01000004.1 GCA_004211435.1 Novosphingobium sp.
CGCCAGCCCTGGTCGAGCGGCGCCATCGGCCAATACGGCTGCTCGAACACCGGTGACGCGGCGATGCACGCGATGACGGTCAACGCGCCGCACCTCAAGGCGGTCTTCGCCGGCTGCTTCTCATGGAACAAGTACGACGCGATGCGCCGCGGCGGCATTTTCGCGCAGTGGGGCACCGGGCCCACGCGCACGATCGAGCAGGACATGGCCGTGCCGCCCGTCGCGGGCGACGAGGGCAGGGTGCTGCTGCGTCAGGCGGCCGAGGAACACATGCGCGGCGTGCCGCTGTTCGAGCTGTGGAAGAGCCTGCCCTATCGCGACAGCTTCGCGCCGTCGGTGCAGAGCACCTTCTGGGCCGAGGGCAGCGCTTCGAGCTATAAGCCGCAGATCCTGCAGGGCGGGGCGGCGCTCTACATCGTCGGCGGCTGGCGCGACGAGCTGCGCGACCAGGGCCTGATCGCGCGGATGAACATTCCCGGCGCGCGCATCCTGATCGGCGACTGGCTGCACTGCGAGAACGAGGGCTTCGCGCTCGTCGAGGAGGCGCACCGCTTCTTCGATCGCCACCTCAAGCAGATCGATACTGGCATCGATCGCGATCCGCCGATCCACTATTTCGTCACGGGCGCGGACGAATGGCGCGCGACCAGCGATTGGCCGCTGCCACAGGCCCCGCAGGTGCCTTTCGCGCTGGCTAAGGGCGGACTGGTGCAGGGCGCGGCACGCGGCGCCGCGCTGCGCCAGACGTTCGACGTCGACTACACCGTTCAGCCTTGCGCCGAGGCGGGATCGGGTTCGCGCGTCCAGCCCTGCCATCTGTCCGGCCAGGGCCTGTCGCTCGCGGGCAAGGTGCTGGCGGCGCCGGTCGAGGTCACCGGTCACGGTCTTGCCGACCTCTGGATCGCGGCCGACACGCCGGACGCCAACCTGTTCCTGCTGCTTGAGGATGTCGCGCCAGACGGCACGATCAAGGTCGTCACCGAGGGCCGGCTCAAGGCCTCGCTGCGCAAGCTCGATCAGGCGCCCTGGGCGCTGCCGGGCCTGCCCTGGCACCGCGCCTTCGCCGCGGACGTTCAGCCGCTCCAGCCCGGCGTGCCCGTGCGGCTGCAGTTCGATCTGCTGCCCACGTCCTACGTCTTCGCCAAGGGCCACCGCATCCAGTTCACGCTCACCGGCTCCGACCACCGCGAACGCGCGCGCGACCCGCAGGCGCAGCCCGCGCGGATCACCTTGATCAGCGACAAGGCGCATCCGTCGGCGGTCAGTCTGCCCATCGCTTCGGAGAGATAGACATGCGCTTGATCGCCAGCCTCGCGCTCGGGCTTGCCGCGCTCGGATCGACCACCCGGGCCGCCGAGCCGCGCTGGACCGGGCCGATCGCCGAAACCTCGGCCTCGCGCATCTTCGCCCCCGCCGTGCTCGCCGACACGCGCGAGGACGCGGCGCTCAAGGCCGCGGGCTATGTCCAGGAGGAATGGCTGCTTGCGGGCGAGGCCAACATCTATGGCGAGAACCCCGACGGCAGTCTGTCTGTGCGCCAGGCCGAGGTACCCTATACCACCCGCCTGGTGATCCTGCGCCCGCGCGATCGCAGCAAGTTCAACGGCGTGGTCCAGCTCGGCTTCAATCACCCGCAGCTCGCCGGCGTGCAATGGGGGCGGATCGACAGCCATGTCCTGCGCAGCGGCAGCGCCTATGCCCTGCTGGTGATCGGCGGCGACGCGGGCACGCGCGCGCGTTCGACCGCGCAATGGCCGGTGACCACGCCCAAGCTCTTCGCCTGGTACGATCCCGCACGCTACGCGGCGTTCCGCTGGCCCGAGGATGACGGCATCCGCTGGGACGTCATGGGCCAGACCGCGGCCCTGTTGCGCGATCCGGGCGCCTCGGGGCCGCTCGCGGGTTGGCCGGTGCGCCACGTCTACATGTCGGGCTGGTCGTTCCTCGGCTCGACCATTCGCTCGTGGATCAATTTCGGCTTCCACGAGCGTTACCGCCGGGCCGACGGCAGCCCAGCGATCGACGGCTACCTGATCGGCATTTCGGCCGGATCGGTCCCGCAGGGCCACACCCCGCTCAATTCGACCGATCCCGAGAAGGACCGCCGGCGCGACCTGCTGCGTGTGATCGACCGACCCGTGATCGAACTGACCAGCGAGATGGAGGCGATCACCAACGTCAATCCGCAGCGCCCCGAACGCGACGCTGTGGCGGGCGGTCATCGCATTTACGAGCTCGGCGGGGTCAGCCACGGCGATTCCGGCGTCGCGGGGCAGGTGCGGGCGGTCTCGCTCCAACTCAAGGCGCGCGACCATCCCGCGGTCGAGGCGCCCGTCGCCTGCAGCGTGGCGGAGACCGACGTGCCGATGCGCGACGTCGCGCAGGCGGCGCTGGTCAATCTCAACCGCTGGGTCGAAACCGGTCAGGCGCCGCCGCGCGCATCGCGCTTGCAGGTGGCGGCGGGCGGCAAGGACTATGTCCGCGACGGCTTCGGCAATCCCGTGGGCGGCGTAAGGGCGGCGCAGCTCGACCTGCCGCTGGTCCGCTATGCCGAGCCGCCGGCCGACCTTTGCGGCGGCAAGATCCCGCGCCGCAGCCTGCGCCGCCTGCCGGTCGATCCCGCGCTGCTGCGCCAGGCCTATCCCGGCGGGCGCGCCGAATACCTCGCGAAATTCCGCGCGCGCCAGGCCGAGCTCGTTGCGCAGGGCTGGCTGGCCGCCGAGGACGCCCGCGCCGAGACCGCGACGGTCGAGCGCTACGCCGCGGCGGCCTTTCCCGGCAAGTAATCAGGTCGCGCGCGCTTCCAGCATCAATTCGGTCACCGCGACGTCGGCAGGCAGGTCGATCAGCCAAGGCAGCATGTCCGCGACCGAGGCAAACTGGCTGACCGCGTTGTAGCCGATCTTGCGCTTGGCGCGCTCCTCGCGGAAGCGGGCGAAGACCTCGGGCGACATGTTCATCGTCATGCCCTCTTCCATCATGCCCGCCGCGCGCAGCATCGACACGCGGATGCCGCGCTCGGCCACTTCCTCGCGCAAGGTCTTGGTGAAGCGTTCGAGCCCGGCCTTGCTCGTCTGGTAGAGCGCGAGCATCACCGCCGGCTCGGCGACCGTGCGCGTGCTGATGTTGATGACGTGGCTGCCTTCGCCCATCTGCGCGAGCGCCGCGCGGGTGACGTGGATCGTGCCGGCGAGATTGGTGTCGAGCGCCTGGGCGATCTGTTCGTCGCTGCCTTCGTCGATCATGAAGGGCTCGTAGACCGCGGCGTTGTTGATCAGCACGTCGATGCGCGGCTCGTGCTTGGCGATTGCGGCGAAGGCCGAACGCACGCTCTCGACCGCGCCGACGTCGCAGGACAGGGCAAACGCGCCGCCACCGATCTCCTCGGCCACGGCCTCGACCTTGGCCAGCGAGCGCCCGAGGAGCACGAGCCGGTGCCCCTCGCGTGCGAGCCTGCGCGCCATCGCCCGCCCGAGGCCCGAACCCGCGCCCGTAATCACCACCACCTTGCCCATCCGCATCTCCTGGATTCGTTTTTCGCGAAGATAGCTCCCACTATCGACAAACCAAGTCCACCGATGGTTTTCGTTCCAGACATCGTGCTGGAACCAGAGTGCCAAATGTCATAGACGTGGTGAAATAGAACCGCGGCGTACTGTTGAAGACGCGCGGCGTCGGCTTGGGAAAACGGGCGTCGGTAAAACACCGGGCCAACGTGGGAGGATGTGATGAGGAACGCCGTCAAGCCCGGACTCCGTCTGGCAACCGCGATGCTGGCCGTATTGTCGGTCCCCGCCTATGCGCAGGACAGCGCCGACAGCCGCGGCGTCAACGAGATCATCGTCACCGCGCAGCGCAAGCAGCAGTCCGTGCTCGACGTGCCGCTGTCGATCCAAGCGACCAGTGCCGACCAGCTCGCCAATGCCGGCATCAAGCAGATGAGCGACCTCCAGCTCACCACCCCGGGCTTCGCCACGTCGAACGCCTCGGGCTACAACCAGATGTTCATCCGCGGCATCGGCAACTCGATCTTCGTCGGCGCCGATCCCTCGGTCGCGACCTTCATCGACGAAGTGCCGCGCGTGTTCGGCTCGATGGTCAACAACTTCGTCGACGTCGAGCGCGTCGAGGTGATCAAGGGCGCGCCGGGCGCGCTCTACGGCCGCAACGCCACGGGCGGCGCGGTCAACATCATCACCCGCCAGCCGAGCACCGAGACGCCCGCGGCGCTGTTCCGTGCCAGCTATGGCGAGAAGAACACCTTCCAGGCCTCGACCTACGTCAGCCTGCCGCTCAGCGAGCAGCTCGCCGTGTCGATGACCTTCGAGCGGCGCAGCCACGATGGCTACATCGACAACATCACCCCCAACGCCCAGGCCTATACCCCGGCGATGTTCCCGGCCAATCCGGCGCTCGGCGGGGCTGCGGGCATCCTCGGCTTCAGCGCGACGGGCGCGCCGATCCTGGGCACCGCGGCGCAGTTCGCGGCGCAGCTCAACGCGGGCCTCTCGGCCAAGGACAGCTACGTCACCGAGGACTTCACCGCGGTCGGCGGCAAGCTGCTGTTCCGCCCGAGCGACCGCTTCAAGATCACGGTGGCCGGCGACTACAGCGAGAAGAACGACGACAACGGCAACGGCCTCTACAACCTGACGCCCGGCTATGCCGTCGCGGTGGCCTCGAGCCTGTTCAACGCCAATGCCGGGGCCAACACCACGCCGGCCGGGCTCTTCGCGATCGGCCAGCCGCAGGCCACGCGCAAGTTCACCACGGCCCAGCGCGGCGAGGGCTACGTCAAGCTCAAGGACTACGGCGTCTCGGGCACGGCCGTGCTGAGCCTCGACGCGATCGACCTGACCTCGATCACCGCCTACCGCGAGAACCACTCCAAGTTCCTGACCGAGCTCGGCTTCCTGCCGTTCAACTTCCTCGCCGCGCGCGTGAACATCGACAAGTCGACCTTCTACCAAGAGCTGCGCGCCGCCTCGACCGGGGCGGGGCCGCTGAGCTGGATCCTGGGCGGATCCTATCTCCAGGCCAAGTTCGACGGCGGGCTTGAGACCACGATCTTCCGCGGCATTCCCTACCTTGCAAACCTGCCCTCGGGCTCGGGTCGCTATACGGTGACCAACTGGTCGGCCTATGCCCAGCTCGGTTACGACTTCACCGACAAGATCAACCTCACGGTCTCGGGCCGCTACGTGAACGAGAAGAACGATGCGATCTCGTTCAACCCGATCGCCAATACCCAGGATCCCTTCGTGCTCAAGCAGACGAAGTTCCTGCCCTCGGCCACGCTCAAGTACGGTCTCGACGGCGGCGGCAACGTCTATGCGCGCTGGGCGCGCGGCTTCAAGGCGGGCGGCATCGTCCCCGTCGTGCCGACGAGCTTCTTCCCCGATCCGATCAACCAGGGCGGCGCCTTCCGCGGCGAGACCGTCGACTCCTATGAAGTCGGCCTGCGCACGCCGCTGTTCGACCGCAAGGTCCAGCTGACCGCGGCGCTGTTCTACAACGACTACCGCGACGTCCAGGTCGCCGCGCACGTCTCGCCGACCTTCGCTTTCGCGCCCCTGGTCTCGATCTCGGTGGTCAACGCCGGTTCGGCGCGGACCTACGGCGCAGAATTGGGCCTGACAGCGAGAGTCGCCGAGCCGCTGACCTTGACCGCCTCGGCCGGCTATCTCAACGCCAAGTACAAGACCTTCCGCCTGGCCGGCAATCCGGTGCTTGATCCCTTCGACCTGTCGGGCACGCGAATGATTAACTCGCCCGAGTGGCAGGTCTCCTTCGGCGCCGACCTGCAGCAGCCGGTCGGCGATCACTGGAAGATCGTCGGCAATGCGCTGGCGTCCTACACCGACGAGATCATCTGGCAGCAGTCGGGCCTGCCCGGCGTCCTGCCGGACTCGACGGGACCGTCCTACTGGCTGGTCAACGCGCGGCTGGGTCTGCGCACCGCCGACGATGCCCTCGAGCTCGCGGTCTATGCCAAGAACCTGTTCAACGCCGGCTACACGACCTTCGGCAATTCGAGCTCGAGCTACGGCAACATCCTCGCCTGGGGCGACCCGCGGATCGTCGGGGTCGAGGCGACGGTGAAGTTCTGAATCCACGGCCCTCCCCTCGCCGGGGGAGGGCCGATCGTCACATCACCTTCTCGTAGACCGTCCGCAGCCGGGTTAGCCGCGTCGACAGGATTCGCCAGCCCACGGCGAGCTTCACGTAGCGCTCGTGATAATGGCCGAAGCCGAGCACGAAATGGGTGTCGCCGTTGAGCGGATGCTCCTTCGAGCGGTAGAGCCGGTCCTCCATCGCCGAGATGCCCGTGGCTTCGGTGGGCGAGACGATCTCGATGATCGGCGTGTGCCCGTGGTGGACCGAGACCTGATCGGCCGCCTGTTCGGCGACCCAGGTGATCATAGCGTCGCGCGGCTCGAGGGTCATGCCCATTTCGGGCACTTCGAGCCGGCCGTCGGGCGCCCAGACCTCGTCGCGCCAGAAGGTCCAGTCCTTGTGGTCGTAGCCGTAGAAGTAGCGCGCCTTGAGCTGCTCGATCTCGTGCACCGCGGTCAGGTACTCGACCGGCGTCATGTGGTCCGACCACTGTGTCTTGGGCTGGCCCATCACAGCACCCGCTTCATCTCGACGCGCAGCCGCGTCAGCCGGCTCGCGAGCAGGCGCCAGCCCTGCGGCAGCCGGACATAGGTCTCGTGGTAGTGGCCCCAGCCGTGGAGCCAGGTCGAGCCATCGTAGAGCGGATTTTCGGGCGTGCGGAACAGCCGGTCCTCCATCGCCCAGATCACCTTGGCTTCGTCGTCCGAGACGAAGTCGATGATCGGCGTATGGCCGTGGTGCACCGAGACCTGGTCCGCCGCGGCTTCGGAAGCGTATTTCAACACTTCCTCGAAGGGCGCGAAGGGTTCGGGCCGGAATTCGGGGACCTCGAGCCGCCCCTCCGGCGCCCAGACCTCGCGGCGCCACAGGTCCCAGTCCTTGTGGTCGAAGCCATAGAAGTACTTCGCCTTGACCTGCTTGATCGCCTCGATCGCGAGCAGCCGTTCGATTTCGGTCATGTCTTGTCTCTCCCGGCCTTATTGGGGATGGAAAGACGGGAAAGGTCAAGCGCATGAGAATCGACAAGCTGGCGGTCTGGATCAACACGATCGGCTACCCCTCGGACGATCTCGTCGCTTTCGCGCGGCGGCTCGAGGGCTGGGGCTACGGCACCTTGTGGATCAACGATGGCATGGGCAGCGATCCGATGGTGCTCGCCGCCAAGATCCTGGCGGGGACCGAGCGTCTGCAGGTCGCGCTCGGTGTCGCCAATATCTATTCGCGCGATCCGACGATGATGCAGGGCGCGCAGTACGGGCTCAACGAGCAGTGGGGCGGCAGATTCCTGCTCGGCCTCGGCGCCAGCCACCAGTTCATCGTCGAGGGGATGCGCGGACACGAAGCCTGGGGCAAGCCGGTGGCGACGATGCGCGCCTATCTAGAGGCGATGGCCGGCCTGACCTATGCCGGCCCGCCGCCGCCCGAGACGCCCACGACGGTAATCGCCGCGCTCGGGCCGAAGATGCTCGAACTCGCGCGCGATCATGCCGACGGCGCGCATCCCTTCGCGACCACGCCCGAGCATACGGCCATGGCGCGCGGCATTCTCGGGCCGGGCAAGCTGCTGCTGGTCGAGCAGAAGATCCTGCTCGAAACCAATGCCGAGCAGGCGCGCACCGTCGGGCGGGGGCTGGTCGCGGGGCTCGCGGGAATTCCCAATTATCGCAACAGCCTGTTGCGCATCGGTTTCACCGAGGCGGAGCTGGGACCCGAGGTTTCGGATCGCGCCGCCGATGCCCTCGTTGCTTGGGGCGATGCCGTGGCGATCCGCCAGCGGATCGAGGCGCACTGGGATGCCGGCGCCGATCAGGTCGCGGTGCAGGTCATGCCCCGGGACGGCGGCCTGCTGACACCCGACGACGAGAAGGTGCTCGAAGCGCTCGCGACGGGTCTATGATCTGAAACGTCAAAGCAAGACCGGCAGCCCGTTGCGGGGCTGCCGGTCGATGTTCGGACGTTATGTCCTGAGGCGTTTACTGGCTTGCAGCCGGGGCCGCGCTAGCGCCGGCACCCGCGATCGCTGCCTCGAGCTGCGACTTGGTCATGCCGATCGTCGGACCCTTGGGACCGCTGGCGAACGAACTCAGCGGAACCGTGGCCTTGTTGGCGCCCGTCGAGATCACGGCGTTGGTGCCCTCGACGCTTTCGATCGTCGCGACGACTTCACCGGCCGAATCGTAGACCGTGTCGCCGGCCTTGGCCGTTGCAGCCGTGGCGGCGGGTGCCTCTGCCTGCGGAGCGGCTGCGTCCTGAGCGAAAGCGGCAGGGGCGGCCATGGCGATGGCGGAAACCGAAAGGACTGCGGTGAGGATCTTCTTCATGCGTGTATCTCCAGCTGTTGTGAACTTGCGAACTTCCAACGACCAAGGTGGCGCAAAGATGCCGTCAGGCGAGGCCAAATGCGATCAGTGGCGCGCTCGCGGCGATGGATCGACCCGACGAGAATCGGCGCTGCGGCAGGCTGAGCCGGCTAGGCGGCGGGCAGATTCTGCGCCGCGAATCCCCATCCCTTGAGGTCCTTGCGGCGCGCGCGCGTGATCAATTCGGTGGAATCAGCGATCGACCATTCGTGCGCGCTCTCGACGTTCTCGAGTTCGTCCCAGGTGATGGGCACGGCGACCGGGGCGCCGTCGCGGGCGCGTGCCGAATAGGGCATCACCGCCGTGGAGCCGCGCTGGTTGCGCAGATAATCGATGAATATCTTGCCCTTACGCTTGGCCTTGGACAGCGTCGCGACGAAGCGGTCAGGCTCGGCCAGGCTCATCGCCTCGGCAAAGCGCTTCGAGAAGTCCTTGTGCGCCTCCCAATCATGCCCCGGCGTCAGCGGCACGACGACGTGCACGCCCTTGCCGCCCGAGACCATCGCGAAGCTCGTCAGGCCGAGTTCGGTCAACCGGTCGCGCAGATCGAAGGCGGCCTGCTTGACATGGGTCCAGTGGAGCCCCTCGTCGGGGTCAAGATCGAACACCATCCGATCCGGTGCCTCCACCTCGCTGGCGTGCGAGCCCCAGCCGTGGAACTCGATCGTGCCCATCTGCACGCAGGCCAGGATACCGGCGCTGTCCTCGACGTAGATGTAGTCCTCGTGGCCGCCGTCCTTCTCGCGGATCGGCACCTGGTGGACGTCCTTTCCGAACATTCCGGAATCGTGCTTCTGGAAGAAGCACTTCTTGGCGCGCCCCTGCGGACATCGAACCAGGCTGATCGGCCGACCGGCCATGTGCGGCAGCATCAGCGGCGCGACGGCGGCGTAGTAGTCGGCAAGCTGTCCCTTGGTGTGGCCGCTCTCGGGGAAGATCACGCGGTCGCGGTTGCTGATCTTGACCGCGGGTTCGGGCGCCGGCGCGGGCTGGGCCTTCTCGGGCTTCACCGCCTTGGCCGGCTTGTCGCTGCGCAGCCCGAGGAACGAGCCGTGGCGCACACGGCCCCCCCCAGGTTCATTGGCGGCGGTCATCTCGGCGAAGGCGATCTCGGCGACGAGTTTGGGTTCGATCCAATGGCCGCCGCGCGCCTCGACCCGCGGCACCTCGGCGGCTGGCGTGCCGCGCGCCAGCGGCTTCATCCGCGCGGCGAGATCGGCGAGCGTTTCAGTATCGAAGCCCGTGCCGACCTTGCCCTTGTAGACCAGCGTGTTGCCCTCGTGCTGGGCGAGGAACAGCGAGGCAAAGGGCCGCGCCTTGGCGCTCGACTGGGTCCAGCCGATCACGACGAACTCCTGTCGCCGCGTGCATTTGACCTTGACCCAGGACTTGGTGCGCGTGCCGCGATAGGGCGTGTCGATGCGCTTCGAGATGATCCCTTCCATGCCCGCCTGGCACATCGCCGCGTAGAGCTTCTCGCCCGCGCCGATCACGTGGTCGGCGACGCGGATCGGCGGCTCGGCTTGGGCAAGCAGCGCTTCGAGCCGCTCCTTGCGCTCGATCTGGGGAAGGGCCTTGAGGTCCTCGCCGTTGAGCGAGAGCAGATCGAAGGCATGGAAATCCATGTGCGATTTCTGGCTGCCGTGGCCACGCTTGAGTTCGGCCTGCAGCGCCGAGAAGCTCGGGTTGCCGTCCTTGCCCGGCGCGGTGATCTCGCCGTCGATCAGCGCGGGCGGCAGATCGAGCGCGGTCACCGCCTGGACCAGCGGGCCGAACTTGTCGGTCCAGTCTAGGCCCTTGCGCGTATAGACGCGCACCTTGGTCCCCGCGACTGCGACCAGCGCGCGGTATCCGTCGAACTTGATCTCGTGGAGCCAGTCGTTGCCCGCGGGCACGGCATCGACCAAGGTCGCGAGCTGCGGCGCGGCGAACTTCGGGGGCTTGCCCGCGGACCTTTTGGCGGCGGGCTTGGTGGCGCGCTTGTTGTGCGCGGCAGCCTTTTCCATCTCTGCCGCGAAGACCTCGCCCTTCTTTCCCTTGAGCGAGTGGCTGGCCTTCTTGTCGGCGGCGATCTCGGCCATCGAGCGGCCGGTGAGCACGCTCGACAACGCGCGTTCGACGAGATCGCCCGCACCACCGGCATGTTTGTCGTCGATCTTGCGCAGCAGCCAATTCTCGCGCTTCTCGCCGGGCCGCGGCTTCATGCGGACGAGCAGCCATTCACCCTTCATCCGCTCGCCGTGGAGCACGAAGTGCAGGTGCCCGTCCTCGATATCCTTGGCGCTCTTGCCGGGGATCGGGTCCCAGGTACCCTTGTCCCAGAGCATGACCGTGCCGCCGCCGTACTCGCCCTTGGGGATCGTCCCCTCGAACTCGGCATAGGACATCGGGTGGTCCTCGGTGCGCACCGCCAGCCGCTTATCCTCGGGATCGAGGCTCGGCCCCTTGGTCACGGCCCAGCTTTTGAGCACACCGTCGACCTCGAGCCGGAAGTCCCAGTGCAGCCGCGTCGCCGCGTGCTTCTGGACGATGAAGCGGTTGCCCTCGGGGCTCGACTGGCGCTTGCCCGCAGGCTCTGCGGTCTTCTTGAAATCGCGCTTGGCGTTGTAGGTCGCCAGCGGGTCCTTCCGCGCGCCGGCCGCCATGTCAGGCGCGCTTGCGGGCGATCGGCGCCTTGGCGGCGGGCTTGCGCGCGGCCGGCTTCTTCGCCGCAGCGGCGGTCTTCTTGGCCGGCGCTTTCTTCTCCTCCGCGTCGGCCGGCGGTTTCTTCTTGCCCTCGACCGAGGCCTTGAGCGCGGCCATCAGATCGATGACGTTCGACTTGCCGCTGACCGCGCCGGGCTCGTCGGTGTCCTCGATCACGCGCTTGCCCTTGGACTTGGCCTTCTTTTCGATCAACCGATGCAGCGCGTCGATGTAGCGGTTGTGGTATTCGCCCGCGTCGAACTGGCCCGACTTCTTGTCGATCAAGGTCGTGGCCAGGTCGAGCAGGTCCGCGTCCGGCTTCTTGTCGTGGATGTCGCGGAAATAGTTCGCGGCCTTGTTCACCTCGTCGGCATAGCGCAAGGTCTCGAGCACCAGCCCGCGCCCGCAGGGCTTGAGGCTGATCAGGTATTCCTGGCCGCGGATCGCCAACTGGCCGAGCCCGACCTTGCGCGCCTTCCGCAGTGCCTCGCGGAGCACGACATAGGCCTCTTCGGCCAGCTCGTCGGCGGGGACGACGTAATAGGGCTGGTCGAAATAGAGCACGTCGATCGCATCGGCATCGACGAACTGGACGAGATCGAGCGTGCGCTTGGACTCGAGCTTGACCGCTTCGATCTCGGCATCCTCGAGCAGCACGAAATTGCCCTTCGAGACCTCGTAGCCCTTGATGATCTCGTCGCGATCGACCGGGCCGACCCCGGGCACGACCTTCTCGTACTTGATCGGCTTGCCCGAGGGCTCGTGGATCTGACGGAACGAGATCGAGGCGCCCGACTTGGTGGCCTTGTAGATCTCCACCGGGATCGAGACGAGGGCGAGGCGGATCTGTCCCTTCCAATATGCGCGAGCGGCCATGCGAACCTCCGGCCGAGTCAAGCTGCGGCGGGGGGATTGGTTCCAGGGCGGCGCGCGGGGCAGGGGGTTCCTTTCGCCTCAGAAGTCCGCCGTCACCGAGGCCACCGCCCGGCGCCCCTTCGCCAGGGTAAACCCGCCGCCTCCCGAAACCTGCCAGCCGTAGACGTCACCGAGGTTGCGAACCTGCATGCGGAACATCGTGGGGACCTTGCCGACGCGCGTGCGATAGCGTGCGCCAAGGTCGACGATCGTTCTTGCCGGAATGGCCAGTGTGTCGGCGGCATCGGCAACGCGACGGCCTTCGTGAACGAGCCGGGCATCGAGCGAAAAGCCGGGCAGCGAGGACAGTTGGTAGTCGACTGCCGCATCGATGAGCAGACCGGTCCGGCCGATCGGTTTCGCACCGAGCCTGCCATCGGCAACGGCCTGGCCGCTGACGCGCGGGCGCAAAAGAACAGCGCCGACGATGAGGTTTAGGTTCGGAACGGGCCTGGCCGAGAGAGAGCCTTCCAGGCCGCGATGGGTTACCGATCCGAGCTGGCGATAGGCGCCGTCGCTCCGGTCGATCTCGAAGTAGGGTTTGGCAATGTCGAATGCGGCCAAGACGATGCGCCAGGTGCCGAGCGCATAGCGGGCGCCGAACTCGTATTGCCGGGTGCGCAGCGCGGGAAGGGCTTCGCCTCGGTTGGCGGCATTGCTCGGCGCGATGCCGCTTTCCTCGAGCCCGCGCGTCGTCGCGGCATAGAGCGTGAGGCGATCGGTCGGCATGAGTGCGAGCGCGGCATTCCACAGCCAGGGCCGGTCGTGCTGGTCGGTCCGGGGCAGGCCGGGCTGGTCGATGCGCTTGCGGTAGTCGGTGCGGGTGACCCCGAGATTCAACTCAGCAACGCGCGGCCAGCGCAACTCGTAGGCGAGCGCGTAGCTCAGGTGCCGCACGCGGTCGTGGGTCAGCGGACCATAGCCGAGAGCGGGTTCGGGCACCGGCGCCGGCACGCCGACCCGGCCGATGCCGAGATCGGCGACCGCATAGCCGCCATAGTCGGTCGCGACGCTGCGGCCGCGCGCCGAGGCGAGCAGGCGATGGCGGCGCGGTCCCTCGGCAAAGGTCCGGCTGACCCGGATTTCGCCCGAGGTCGAGGCGGCGCGCTGGTCGCGACCGCGGATCACGAACGATCGGCCGAGGCCCTGGCCATCGACGCCTTCGAAATAGGCGGAGGCATAGTCGTCGCGCGCGAAGCGGCTGTTGAAGGCGCCCGCGGCGATCTGCCAGGCGCCGAGATCGGCCTTCAGCATGGCGCCGTAGTTCTGCGCGTGCCCTGCCCATTGCCCCCAGTCCTGGCCGAAGAAGCGCCGGCGCTCGATTTGCGGGGGCAGGTAGGCGCTGGCCGTGTAGATCGTCGGACCCTGTTCCTCGTCGCCGAAGTCGTAGCGCCCGAAGAAGCCGGTCAGTTCGACCCGGTCGACCGGCTGCCAGCGCGCGACGCCGCCATAGC
This sequence comes from Novosphingobium sp., assembly GCA_004211435.1. Taxonomy (GTDB): domain Bacteria; phylum Pseudomonadota; class Alphaproteobacteria; order Sphingomonadales; family Sphingomonadaceae; genus Novosphingobium; species Novosphingobium anseongense. The sequence goes on from SECS01000004.1 coordinate 13,532, forward strand.
TGACGAACCAGCCGCCCGCGCCGTTCACGTACTGGTCGTCGAACAGGCCGAGGTCGAGATTGACGCTGAAGCGCTCGCTGACCGGCAGAGCGAGATCGGCGGTGAAGTCGGTACCGAGATATTCGCCGCTGCTCAGTTGCAGGCTCGCCACGGCGTCCTTGCCGGCGCGGCGCAGGTCGATGTCGACGATGCCGGTCGGCGCGGGCAGCGGATAGCCGAAAGCCGAGAGGCCGACACGAACGTTGGAGCCGCGCACGATCACGTCGGTGACCGCGCCCTGCTTGTCGAAATAGAGCCCCTCGATCCGGTTGTTGCCCGCGTCGGACGCGCTGAAGCCGCGGACCTGGCCGCTCGCATAGATGCCGATCGATTCGTTGCCGACGCTCGAGCCGAAGCCGTCCTCGGCCGTGCGCGCAGCATTGTCCGCGGTCCGCTGGGCCAGGGCCGGAGTCTCGCCCGAGCCCCAGGCAAGCAGCGCCGCGGAAACCAGCTTCCTCATAGCGCGAACACGAGCCGTGCACGGACCGTGCGCGGCGCGCCCGGCGTGATCCAGACGTCGCTGTAGGAGCTCTCGATATAATAGGCGTCGAACAGGTTATCGACGTCGAGATGCGCCTTCAGACCCCGGGTCAGCTGATAGGAGAGGTTGAGGCGCGCCGTGACGTAGTCGGGCAGGCGAAAGCCGCTGGCGACGTCGTCGCCCGGCCGCCCGCCGACATAGGTCAGCCCCAGGCCGAGGCCGAGCGAGCCGGGCTCCTTCCCGTTTGATTGCCAGAATGCCTGAACGGCGCCGCTATGCCGGGGCACGTTCGAAAGACCACTGTTCAGAAGCGCGGGGCGCGTGTCCTCGACGACCCTGGCGTCGGTATAGGCATAGACCGCGGTCAGCGAGAACCGGTCATCGGGGCGGAAGTTGAGGTCGGCCTCGACGCCCTTGCTGCGCGCGCGACCGGCGGCGATCGAGAAGCCGGCATTGGCCGGATCGGTGACGAGGACATTGTCCTTGGTGATGCGGAACAGCGAGACGGTTCCGGTCAGCCTCTGCTCCGCCAGGGCGAACTTGATGCCGGCTTCGAGCGCCTCGCCGCGTTCGGGGGCGAAGGGGTTCGAGGCCGCGTCTATGCCCTGATTGAACCGGAACGACTTGCCCCAGCTGACATAGGCCGAGAGGTTCTCGGTCGGCGCGAAAGTGAAGGCCGCGCGCGGCGAGGTGACCGAGGGGGCCTGCCGGTCGGTGCGGTTCGTGCGGTAGTTGACGTTGGCCTGGCGGATCCGGTCGTGGCGAATGCCGAGCAGCAGCGAGAAGCGCTTGCCGAGCGTGACGAGATCCTGCGCGTAGACGCTTTCGCCGTGAAGCTGTTCGAGCAGGTCCTGGTTGAGCGGAGCGACCGGCTTCGGCTGGCCGTAGACGGGGTTGAAGATGTCGATGCCGTAAGGCGTCGTCGCGGTCGGGCTGAAGCGGTAGAAGATCCGGCGCTGATCATAGTCGAAAGCGTCGCCGCCGAGGCGGAACTGGTGCTCGAGCCCGAACAGATCGCCGTTGGCGCTGAGCTCGACGCGGCCCGACAGGTCCTGCCATTCGTAATCGTGTATCCGCAACTGCCGGCGCAACGTGGTGCCGACGAGCGCCGCGTTGTGCGTCGACTGGCCCGACATCTGCCCGTCGCGATATTGCACGCCGGCCTCCAGCGCGACGCCGGGCGCCAGGTCGACATAAATCGTGCCCTGGTGCTGCGCGGTGCGCTGGGTGATCTGCCCGTCGTTTGGCTCACCGAAAAAGCGGCTGCGCGGCAGCGCCTTGGGATCGCCGTTCACCGCGACGAGGCCGCGATCGTGGGTGAAGTGCACGAGGTTGTATTCGAGCTGATAGAGCAGCCGCACCGCTTCGCTCGGCTTCCACGCGATCGACGGGGCGAGGAGCAGCCGGTCGGTCTTGTTGAAATCGCGGAAGCTGTCGCCCTGCTGGTAGACGCCGATGACGCGCGCCGAGAGGCCGTCGCTGGCCGGCCCGCCCAGATCGAAGACGCCGCGGCGCGTATCGAAGCTGCCATAGGACAGCTCCCCGGATGCGTGGAACCGATCTTGCGGGGCCTTGGTGACGACGTTGATCGATCCACCCGGCTCGCCTTTGCCCGATAGCGCCGAGGCTGGACCCTTGAGCACCTGAAAGCTCTCGAGCGTGGCGACGTCGCGCCGGGCGTTGAAGCCGCGGTTCGCGGTGAAGCGGTTGATCAGGAGATCGGGCCCCTGGTTGATGTCGCCCGAGAATCCGCGGATCGCATAGGCGTCCCAGGCGCCGCCGAAGCTGTTCTGCCGCGCCATGCCGCCGGCGAGATCGAACAGTTGCGAAAGGTCTGTGTAGCCGGTCTGTTCGACGAGCTCCTTGTCGAGGACGCGCACGTTCTGCGGCAGCAGGATCGGCGCGATCGAGAGGCCGTTGATGCTGGCGTTGGCCTCTCGCGACCCGGTGACGACGATCTGATCGCGCTCTCCATCGGCGTCTTCGCTCTCCTCGGCAAAAGCCGGGACAGGCATCAGCAATACGCTCGGTAGCAGCCAGTGCTTCCATCCACTCATTTTCGAAACCCCCACAATGATATGATGTATCATTGGGGTAGAGCGCTCCAATACGGCCGTCAATGTTATGATATAATATATCTCTTGACCGGAGTGCGCTTGGCCGCGAAATGTGGGCTCCTGACGAAGGAGAATCCCATGCCCGAGCCCGTTTCGGCTCCAATCGACCTGTCCGCTGTCGCGCTCTCCTATGGATCGCACCGTGTGCTCGACGGCCTCACGCTCCAGGTCGCCCGCGGCAGCATCTATGCGCTGCTCGGCGGCAACGGCGCGGGTAAGTCGACCACGCTCTCGGTGCTGCTCGGCTTCGCGAAGCCCGAAGCGGGCAGGGTGCAGATCGCTGGGATCGATCCGGGTGCCGATGCGGATGCAGCGCGTCGCAGGATCGCCTATCTTCCCGAGAACGTGGCGCTCTATGAGCATCTCTCCGCCTTCGAGAACGCTGACTACCTGCTGGCGCTCTCGGGCGAGCGCCAGTCGCGCGATGCCGTCCTCGGCGCTTTCGCCGCCGCGGGCCTGCAGGAGCGGGCCTGGGACCAGCGGCTCGGCGGTTTTTCGAAGGGTATGCGTCAGAAGGTGGCGATCGCCGTGGCGCTGCTGCGCGAAGTGCCCGTGCTGCTGCTCGACGAGCCGACCTCCGGCCTCGATCCGCGCGCGACGGCCGACTTCAACACGCTGCTCGCCTCGGTTCGCGGGCGCGGTACCGCGGTGCTGATGGTGACGCACGACCTGATGAGCGCCGCCGACGTCGCCGATCGCATCGGTTGCATCGCTGCCGGCCGGATCGCCGACGAGGTGGCGGCTGCGGGCCGCGAGCGGTTCGATCTGCGCGAATTGCACGCGCGCTTCGCGGGCGAGAGGGCCGCGGCATGAACCCGGCGCTGCTCGTGGCCCGCGACGAACTGCGCCTGATGCGGCGCAATCGCGTCGCCGTCATCGCCTTCGCCCTGCTCGTGCTCCTGACCTTGACCGCGGTGGTCACCGCCTGGAGCCACCGCCAGGGCATCGACGCTCTGCGCACGCGTCACCAGGCCGCGGCCGATCGCGCCTTCGACGCGCAGCCCGATCGTCACCCACACCGCGTCGTCCACTACGGCACCTTCATCTTCCGCCCGCTCGGTCTGCTCGCGGCGTTCGATCCGGGGGTGGACGCCTTCACCGGCAATTCCATGTTTCTCGAAGGTCACCGGCAGAACACCGCCAATTTCGGCGACGTGCGCCAGAGCTCGCTGCTGATCCGCTTCGGCCAGCTCACTCCGGCCTTCGTCCTGCAGGCGGTCGCGCCGCTGCTGCTCATCTTCCTTGGCTATGGCGCGATCGCGCGCGAGCGCGAAAGGGGTACGCTGCGGCCCCTGATGCTGCAGGGGGCGTCGAGCGGCCAGATCGTTGCCGGCAAGCTCGTCGCGCTCGGGCTGGTGGCGCTCCTGGCCGGTCTTCCGGCGATGCTCGGCTTCGCGCTGATCGCGGGCCAGCCGGGCGCCCAGTCCGCGCCGATGGCGCTGATCGCGATCGGCTACGGTGTCTACCTCGCGCTGTGGTCGGCGCTGATCCTGTTCCTGTCGGCGCTGATGCGGCGCAGCCGCGACGCGCTGATCGCCTTGCTCGCGCTGTGGGCCGTGCTCGTCGTGCTGCTGCCGCGCGTGGCGCCGGACGTGGCCGGCGCCATGGTGCCGCTGAGCAACCGCCTTCAGACCGATATCGCCATCGCGCGCGACCTGCGCGGCCTGGGCGATAGCCACGATCCCGCCGATCCGCACTTCGCGCGGTTCAAGCAGTCGGTGCTCGACCGCTACGGCGTCACCCGTGTCGAAGAGCTTCCCGTGAACTACAAGGGCATCCTCGCCGTGGAGGGCGAAAGGCTGACCTCGGACCTGTTCGACCGCTACGCGGCGCGGAGCTTCGACGCGCAGGTTCGGCAGAACGACGTGGTCCATTCGCTCGGCCTGCTGAGCCCGGCCATCGCGCTGCGTACGCTGTCGATGGCGGCGGCGGGAACCGACTTTGCGGGCCATCGCCGCTTTCTCGAGCAGGCCGAAGCCTATCGCTTCGATCTGGTCCAGCGCCTCAATCGCCTCCAGGCCAATGCCGTGAGCTATGCCGACGACACGGCCCGGGATGCCGACGCCGACCGGCGCAAGCGCGTTTCGGAGCAGACCTGGCAGGCCATGCCCGATTTCCGGTTCCGCCAGCCCGCCGGTTCCACGCTCGCCCTGGCGGCGCTGCCGTGGCTCGGCGTGCTGGCGGCGTGGCTTCTCGTGGCAGCCGCCGCGCTCGTCTTCGCGACGCGCCGTCTGGGAGGCCGCTGATGCGCATCTGGATGTACGAAGCGCGGCTGCTGTTCCGCGCCCGGCTCGCGGTCGGCGCCCTGGCATTGCTCGCGGTCCTGAGCCTGGCCGCGGTCGGCGCAGGGCTGGCCGAAGTGGCGCGCCAGCACGGGGCCATCGCGGCGATCGCCGAACCGCAGAAGCAGGACATCGCCGCGATCGCCGCCTGGGTGGACAAAGACAAGGATGCCGGCAGCGCTGCCTATTACACGTTCCATCCGACCTGGGACGCGCCGTCGCCGCTCGCTTTCGCCGCGATCGGCATGCGCGACGTCTCGCCCTACATCCTGCGCGTGCGGGCGTTGGGCCTGGAAGCGCAGATCTACGACGGCGACGTGTTCAATCCCGAACTGGCCTTGCCGGGGAGGTTCGACTTCTCGTTCCTGCTCGTGTTTCTCGCGCCGCTTTTCGTGATCGCGCTGTTCCACGATCTCATTTCCGGCGAGCGGGAGGCCGGCCGTGCCCGCATGCTTTCCGCCCTGCCGGGCGCGCGACGACTCTGGTTCCGGCGCGCGCTGCTGCGCTTCGGCCTGGTCTTCGCGGTGATCATGGCGCCGTTTCTCGTCGCTGCCATCTGGTCGGCCGTTCCCGTAGGGTCGGTAGCGCTGATCGTGCTGGCCGCCGCCGCCTATCTGCTGTTCTGGATCGCGCTCGCGCTGCTGGTGGGCCGGCTCGGCGCGAGCTCGACCGCCAATGCCGCGACTCTCGCGGGCGCTTGGCTGGTGCTGACGCTCGTTCTGCCCACTCTCGCACATGTGGCGATCAATCAGGCCGTGCCGATCGATCAGGGCTCGGAAATCGCGCTGGCGCAGCGCGAGAAGGTCAACGCAGCATGGGAAATCCCGCGCGAGGAAACCATGCGCCAGTTCTACGCAAGCCATCCGCAGTGGTCCGGCTCTCCACCGCTCGGCCCGGATTTCCACTACAAATGGTACCTGGCCTTCCATCAGGTCGGCGACGAAAGCGTGGCGCGGCAGGTGCAGGCCTACAAGGCCGGCCTGAAGAAGCGCGATGCCGCGGCGCGGACGGTGGGATGGGCCTTGCCGCCCGTCGGTCTGCAGGCGTTGCTGACCGGGCTCGCCGGTACCGATCTCGCCGCGCAACTGGCCTACCAGGAGCGCATCCGCGCCTTCCACCGCGACCTGCGCGAGTTCTACTATGGCTACCTTTTCACCGATCGCCCCTTTGCCAAGGCAGACTTCGCGAAGGCGCCCAGGTTCGAAGGATCGTGAATGGCCGGCTCGCCGCCATTGAGCGGTGGACAGGCTTTCGCGCATGGTCGATCATGTCGGGAGGTATCGATTGATTTTCTGATAGGGGAACATGGACAAAGTCTTGTCAGCGCCGGCGCTTCGCGAAGGCCTCGAAGGTTCGCGGGTGGCGGCCGGCTCGCCGCGCCGGAAGGTTCTCTTCGTCGTCGTCACGCATCTGCGCTCGGAAGGCAATGCGGGGAACATCCAGGACTATCCCTATGGCGTCCTGTCGATCATCAAGCATAATCAGGGGCTTGCTGATTTCGACATCATGGACGTGGCCATCGATCACGATGGCATCGCGCGGCTCGAGGGCGATCTGCGCGCCAAGCTCGAAGCGTTCCAGCCCGATATCCTCGGGGTATCGGTCATGTTCGACAATGCCTATTTCGCCATCGCGCCGGTCCTGAAGGTCGCCAAGCAGGTCTCGCCGGACATCCTGACGGTGTGCGGCGGGCCGGCGGTTTCCCCCGTCGCCAAGAAGATCCTGCAGAACCAGCCCGACCTTGACGCGATCTGCTTCTCCGAAGGCGAACTGCCGTTCCACGATCTGCTGATGGCCGAGAACCTGCTCCAGGAGGTCGAGGATCACGCCACCTGGGTGTCGCGCAAGGATATCGCCAGCCCCAAGGGCCCGCAGAAGAAGCTGCTGACCGACATCAGCGAGGTCATCGACATCGACTATTCGCTGATCGACGTGGCCAGCTACGATCGCCGGGTGTCGTTCAATCCGCTCGACGACCGCTATCTCGACAGTCTGCGCGCGTTTCCGATCGTCACCTCGCGCGGTTGCCCGTTCAAGTGCTCGTTCTGCTGGCATTCGGGTGAAAACGACAAGTCGATGCGCTATTCGGGCGTCGACGAACTGATCGCCCATGTCGAGAACATCGTGGCGCGCTATGGCGCCAACTGCCTGATCTTCTACGACGACATGCTGCTGCTGGCGCGCGATCGCGCCAAGGAAATCTTCCGCCGGCTCGCGCCCTTCAACCTTCGCATCGAATTGCCGAACGGCCTTTCGCCCACCTACATGGACGAGGAGCTGATCGAGCTGATGTACAAGGCCGGGGTCCGATCGGTCCGCATCGCGGTGGAATCGGGCGACGAATGGGTCATTCGCAACCTCGTCAACAAGCCGATGAAGATCGCCCATGTCCAGCCCGTCGTCGATGCCCTGCGCAGGCACAACATCTGGATCGTGGCCTTCATCGTGGTCGGCCTGCCCGGCGAGACCGACCAGCATCGCCAGACAACGCGCGACAAGATCCTCGAATGGGGCATCGACCTCTGCAGCATATCGGTGGCTAGTCCGATCAAGGGCTCGCTGCTCTATGAGCAGTGCCTCGAGGAAGGCTATATCGACCCCAACGCGGAATTCCTCGTGTCCGGCTTCCTCTATGGCGAGAACGTCATCAACACGAAGGAGTTCTCTGCCGAATACATCTCCGATGCGGCCTATGTGATGAATCTCGACGTCAATTTCGTCAATTCATACCGCTTGCAGAACGGCGACTACGCCGCGGCCGATTCCTACTTCGAATATGTCACGCGAACCTATCAGAACCACGCCTTCGGCCACTATTGCCTGGCGCTGACCAAGGGCCAGCTGAACCAGCCCGAAGCCGCCGCGCGCCATTGGGCGGAAGCGGTGCGCATCGGCCGGGCCGACCCGCTCTGGGCCGGCTATTTCGACCGCTTCGGCATCACGCTGGGCCAGGACTACGACGAGTTCGTCGCCCTGACCCTGATGCGCGGCCATGGCGCAACGCAACTGAGCTATGTCGGAAGCACGGGAACCCTGATGAGCGCTTGAGAACGGGCAGGACGAGTATCGACCCAGGTCGCCGCGCCGAAGATCGTCGCAGCGGCTAGTCCTCAGACGTCCTTCCTGGCCTTGTGTTCGCTCAGAAGGCGGTCGAGCTCTGCTATGCGTATGCGTTCGGGGGTGTCCTTGGCGAGCCCCTTGAGCCGGCAGGCCGCCCATAGGCTCCTGCGTTCGGATTCGAGTGCTTTCAAATAGAGATCGGCCATTTGCTTTCCTTGATGTCGGGTGGTGTCGCCAGGGCGCTATCGACGCGGTCCCTTGCCAGGTTTCTTCGCATGAGACTGCGCCCGTCTTTCGGCAGCATCGGCGCGATCTCGCCGCGTTGTGCTTCGCCCGGAATTCGCGGTGTCTTCCGATGCCAGCTTGCACCAACGATCGAAGCGATCGCGATCGATCTGCCCGGTTGCCAAAGCGGGCCGCACGCTGCAGCCGGGCTCGGCTTCGTGAGAACAGTTCGAAAAGCGGCACTGCCGGGTAATGGCGACGATATCGTCGAAGACCTCGGCCAGGCCCGCGGCCGTATCCGCCAGTTGCAGTTCTCGCATTCCCGGAGTGTCGAGCAGCCATCCGCCCCGCTCCAGGCGATGCATCTCTCGTACGGTCGTCGTATGGCGACCTTTGCCGTCCTCCTCGCGGACCGCTTGCGTTGCGATGTTGTCGGAGCCGCGCAGCGTGTTGACCAAGGTCGATTTGCCGACGCCGGATGAGCCCACCAAGGCGACGGTCTGGCCTTCACCGCACCAATCGGCAAGCCTCGCGACGCTGGCAGCATCGCGCGCGTTTACGGTTTCCACGGCAAGGTCCGGTCGAAAGCGCCGTACCTCTTCGGCAAACCGCTCGGGCTCGTCGGCCAAGTCCATCTTGGTGAGGACGACGACCGCAGGCACTTGCACCTCCTGCGCGAGGACGAGATAGCGCTCGATCCGCGCGATGTTGAAGTCCTGGTTGCAGCTTGCGACGATGAACACGGTATCCACGTTCGCGGCGATCACTTGCAGCTTCTGGCGGCCTCCCGCGGCGATGCGCTTGAACAGACTGGCCCGGCGCAGGAGCCGCACCGGCTGGAGGTTTTCGCGGTGGAGCAGCAACCAGTCGCCCGTGGCGGGGCGATGTTCTTCCGCATCGGCCCCGGGGATGCGTGGTTCGATGAGTGCTTCCATCCCCGCGCCCGCTACCGCGATCTTCCCGCGATGAACCGCCATGACGCGAACGGGCAGGCAGTCTGTTTCCTCCTCGCTGGAGATCTGTGCGCTGAAGAAGGGTTTCCAGCCCAGTTCAGCCAGTCGGGGATCGAATAAGGCCATGAGCTTTGGTTGTGGGCTTTCGCGAGCAGGGGTGCCTTGACTGCCGAACGGTGCGGGATCGATCGATGGGTCGCAGCGGGAGAAGAGCGCATTGTAAATACGAGCGCTCGGTCTCTCGATAAGAGCCCGTACAGAGCAAATGCCCGCTTGCCTATGGCGCTGATCACCATTCCGGGTGCGCAGGCGCGACTGGACTTCATCTGGCTCGAAGGAACCGAGCCGGATGAAGTCCGTCATGTCGTCGCTCAGGCGACGCCGGCAAATCGCAGCAGGTCGATTATCAGGAAGTCGTCGCCGGTCCGTCCTGCATCGATCGTCGGCAGTGACGGCTGCCATTCGGGATCCTGGGACAGATACGACGTGCCATCGCCCTGCATCAGGCCAATGAACACCTCTGCGATGATCCTGCCGCCGACCGGGCCGAGCGTCTTTCCTTCGGCCAGCACTGCCGCCTCCCGCAGGATGTAGAACCAAAGCGGGGTTCGGTCATCGAGACCATAGGGTTTCAGGTCGGCCAAGTCCCCCTTGGATAGGATCGGCAGTTCCATCGCCTTCGCCACGCGCTGACCCGAGGGCAAGGAGAAGGTGAGGTGGCGCAGCAGGTTGCGCTGGGCGAGCGAAGCCGGGTTGGATTTCGCCGCCGCGTTCGGCACCACCGATCCGGGCAGCCGGAACATGGCCGTCGACAGGATGCTGTCTATCGCCTTGTTGGGTCGAACGTTGCCGTCGCCGAAGTCGAAGAACGTCGGCCAGTCGATGAAGCGTCGCGGTGCGCGGTGACCGCCGGACAGATCGTCCGGATCGTTCGGGTTCGACGGGGTGGGCGTGAAGATCATCCCGAAAAACGGTTGTCCGCCAGGATTGCCCGTGAAATTGGCGCGATAGGAAGGGCGCACCTGGCTGTGGCCGAAGCGGTAGGCCGCGACCGAGAATTCCACCGGGACGAACGGCTCGTTGTGCCACTTGTAATGCTTGCGGCCGTTGGCGAGAATGTCTTCGACGACCGCGGCGCCGCAGGTCTTCTTCAGGAATTCGTGGATCACGATCCATTGGTAGTGCCAGCGCACCAGGCGTTGCGCCTCGTTGAAGATCTCGTCGGGGTTGGTCAGTTTGACCTTCGTCTTGACGTGATCGATCGCCGCATTGTGAAACTTGAGGAAGGCCACCTGGAGCTGCGAGATGATCAGGTTCTCGTCATCGCGCGGATCGCCGATGAGGGCGACGTTCTGGCTGTTGCGCGGCACGTCGAACTTGCCCGGCGTACCGGTTTCCTCGAGCAGGAACTTGATCCCTTTCCCGGCACCCTGATCGTACAGATGCGGACTGCCGCCGGGGCCGGAGCCGTACACGTTGTCGAGCGCGAGCGACGGCGTGCGGAAGTTGGAGATGTGCTCGGGATCCGCCTGTCGCTCGAGGCTGGAGGTCGGGTCGAACGTCATGTCGTGATCGAGGAACTGCCCCAGAAAGGTAAAGCCGGCAGTGAGCTGCGGGTTGTTCGGATTCTTGGCCGACAGGGCCGGCTCGGTGATCAGTTTGATAGGGCCTTCGGACAGTTTGTCCTTGGCATCCATGATCCCGCCGGGCTTGCCGATGTCGATCAGGGCTTCGCGAATTTCGGGTGTGTCCGATGAAAATGCAGGCAGCTGCGGGAAGAGTCTCCCGAATCTTCCGGAATCGAAATACTTTGATTTTGGCGGAACTATATCGTGCGGATAAATACCGTGACGAGCCATCTCATCCTCCTGTCAATCGATTGTTATTTTTTTGGGGATGCGACCGAGGAGTGGAGTGCGACATCGTCATTGCAAGAAGGCGTAAGTTTCGAGTTAACTTATGATTAGCCGTCCTATACGCGGCAAGTCGTGGTTTTGCGGGGATGAAATCATGTGTTGCCAGTCGTGACGTCGATCCGATTTGATGCGGGCGTTGTCGGCTGGAAGGTTCACCGACGAGTGAAATCGGGTTGGATCGGTTTGGATCCCAGCCACCCCTGAAGGGTTGAGGCACTGAAGGAGTAGCCATGCCACACGCCAGCAATGTCGTTTACTGCGACGGCCCGGACTGTCCGCACGCATTCGACATGATCGCTCTTCAGCCACGAAACGGCGCGCTTGACGCGCTGTGCCCTCGGTGTCGAGGCCATGGCAGCTGGAACGCCCAGATCGATCTCGTGACGTTCCGCTGCCGTCGCGCGATCTGCGATCGTTGCAACGGCGCAGGCTGGCTTGAGACCGGAGATGATCCCGTGGCGATTCCCGACATAGAGTTGGGACCCGGCGGTGAGCCGCGTTGGACCTTGCGTTACCTTCGCAAGGAGGATGCGGACGACATCGATCCGGGTCCCCTGTCGGGATGAGGCGGCACGGGCGGGTCAGGCTGATCGACAATTGGGATGATAGCGATCAGGCTGTCGGCACCGTGCCACCATCGATGACATATTCTGTGCCGGTGATCGTTCCTGCCCGGTCCGACGCGAGGAAGGCGATCAGGCTGGCGACCTCGTCCGGCGTGGAAGGCCGGCCGATCGGGATGCCACCCAGAGAGGCCATGATCATGCGCTTGCCTTCTGCGACATCGGCGCCGTGTTCCGCCGCCAGGCGCACCGCGAGGTCGACGGACGCCTCGGTCTCGATCCAGCCAGGTGACACGCGCACGACGCGAACGCCTTGGGGCGAGACCTCTTTCGAGAGGCTCTTGCTGTAGGTCGAGAGCGCGGCCTTGGCAGCCGCGTAAGCCGTGGTCGCCTCGGGAAGAGGCAGCGCGCGCTGGATGGACGTGACGTGGATCACGACGCCGCGGCCGCGCGCCGTCATATCGGGCACCAGTTCGCGATCAAGCCGTACCGCAGGCATGAGGTTGAGGTCGAGTTCCCGATTCCATTCCGCATCTCCAAGCGCCGCGAAGCCGCCGGCCGGCGCCGACGAGCCGCCCAGCATGTGGACGATGATGTCCACGCCGCCCAGGCGTTCCCGCACGGCTTTGGCGAGGACTGCGCAGTCCTCGGGACGCGTGAGATCGGCTGCGACGAACTCGAACGCGCTCGGTGTGGGAGGCGGCGTGCGGGCGGTCGTCAGCACGTGGGCGCCCAGTTCCTGGAACAGCGCCACGGTGGCGGCTCCTGCGCCGCGGGTGCCCGAGGTGATCAGGGCGCGCCTGCCTTCGAGGCTGATGAATGGCTTCATGGGATCACCTCCAGTTCGGCGATCTTCTGGCCATCCAGGACGAAGAAGTAGCGCAGGTCGGCTGGGCTGCCCGGAAAGTCCCCGACGAGATGGTTGGTGACGGCCATCCGGCCGTTTTCCTCGGCGATCGTCCGCGGTTCTGACGTGTAGGTGTATTTCGCAGAGGACTCGACCTTCCACCGATGGATGGCCGCGCGCCCGGTGTAGGTGCGCCCTTCGTCTTTCACGACGGCCGTAGGGGTGAAGCATTGCGCAATGGCATCGGCACTCGAGCCTGCGTCGGCCGAAAAATAGTCGGCGATGGGTTGGGGTAAAACGATAGCCATTTGCTGCTCCTGGGATGGAATGAGCCAGGTTCCTGTTCCTGGCCCTGAGCAATCTAGCTATGGACATTGATGTCGATAATCGGGACAAAACTGGACGAAGTATTCCGATTGGAGGGATCATGTCGCGGCCGAGCCTTGTCGAACTCGATGCGGTGCTCGCGATCGTGCGACGCGGTTCGTTCCGTGGCGCTGCGCTCGAGCTCGAAATGTCCACGACCGCGCTCAGCAACGCGATCGGCAAGCTGGAACGTCAGCTGGGTGTGCGCTTGTTCCATCGCACCACCCGTAGCGTCTCGCTGACCGATGCCGGTCGCAATTTCGTCGGGCAGGTAGGGCCGGCGATGCAGGACATCCACGATGCGATACATGCGGCCCAATCACAGCAGGAAATCCCTTCGGGAACCTTGCGGATCAACGCGTTCGCAACGGCGGCGCGAGAAATTCTCTCACCGTTGATATTCGAGTTCCTGCGGGCCTATCCGCAGGTGCACATCGACCTGGTCACGGAGGGGCGGCTCGTCGACGTCGTGGCCGAAGGTTTCGACTTCGGAATACGCGCCGGAGATCTCGTGCCCAGCGACATGATCGCCCTGCCATTGGGGCCGCCGCGGCGTAACGTGGTGGTCGCCTCGCCAGCCTATTTCCAGGCGCACGGCAAGCCATTGGTCCCGCCCGACCTCTTGCGTCACGCTTGCCTCAAGGTGCGGCTTCCGAACGGGGCTCCCTATCGCTGGCAGTTCGCGAAAGATGGTCAATCCCTGCAGATCGACGTCGTGGGTCCCATCACGCTCGATGAAGCGAGCCTGTCACGACGGGCGGCGTTGGCAGGGATCGGCATCTGTTACACGATGGAATCCGAGGTGAAGGAGGATGTCGAGGCCGGTCGGCTGGAGGCAGTCTTGGAAGACTGGACGCCGCCACTAGCGCCCCTGTCGCTCTACTACCCAGGAAGAAGGCATCCTTCGGCGGCGTTCAAGGCCTTTGTCGATCTTGCCCGCGCGTTTTCAAAACGATCTGGCGGCAGGCGCTAACGCGGGGGCCGCGGTGATCAATCGCGCGGCATGCGGTTCCAGGCGTCGAGCGCTGCGATCTTGTAGGCCTCCGCGAGCGTCGGATAGTTGAACGTGTTCTCGATGAAGTAGTCGACCGTGCCTTTGAGGTTGAGCACGGCCTGGCCGATGTGGATCAGCTCGGTCGCGCCTTCGCCGAGGATCTGCACGCCGAGCAGGCGGCGCGTCTTGATCGAGAAGATCATCTTCATCATGCCCTGGTCGAGACCCATGATGTGGCCGCGGCTGGTCTCGCGCATGCGCGCGATGCCGCATTCGTAGTTGATCTTCTTGTCGCGCACTTCCTGTTCGCTCATGCCCACGGTGCTGATCTCGGGCACGGCGTAGATGCCGTAAGGGAAATAGGCCGGGGCGGGGGGCAGCGGCAGGCCGAAGGCGTGGCAGGCGGCGATCCGGCCCTGTTCCATCGAGGTCGAGGCCAGGCTGGGGAAGCCGATGACGTCGCCCGTGGCATAGACGTGCGGGACCTCGGTCTGGAAGGTGTCGGGATCGACCTTGAGCCGGCCGCGGTTGTCGGTCGCAAGGCCGCAGGCGTCGAGCCCGAGTTGCCCGGTCGCGCCGAGGCGGCCCGCGCAATAGAGCAGCATGTCGGTGCGCACGGTGCGGCCGTCACCGGTCTTGGTCACGACCTTGCCCTGCGCGTCCTTCGTCACCGAGACCACCGGTGCGCCGAGGCGGAAGGCGACGCCGCGATCGCGCAACTGGTGGACGAATTCGTCGAGGATCTCGCGGTCGATGAAGTCCAGGAAGGTTTCGCGCGGCTCGACGATCGTCACCTGAACGTCGAGCGCCGAGAAGATCGTCGCATATTCGATGCCGATCACGCCGGCGCCCACCACGGTGATCGAACGCGGCAGCTTGGGCAGGTCGATCACCTCGTCGCTGTCGAGGATCTGGTCGCAGGAGAAGTCGATATTGTCAGGGCGGAACGGCACGGTGCCGACGGCGATGAGGATGCGCTCGCCCGCGACGACGAGTTCGCTGCCGTCGGGCGATGTGACGACCAGGCGGTGTGCATCCTCGAAGCGCGCGAAGCCTTCCATCGTATGGACGCCGTTGCGCAGGAACTGGTGTTCGAGAACGTCGACCTCATGCTCGAGCGTCTTGCCCAGCCGCATCGACAGGTCCTCGCTGCCGATCTCCTTCTTCACGCGGTACGAGCGGCCGTAGAAGCCGCGCTCGCGCCAGCCCGTGAGATTGAGCGCGGTCTCGCGCAGCGTCTTCGAGGGAATCGTGCCGGTGTGGACCGAAACGCCGCCGACTTTCTTGCGGCCTTCGACGACGAGCACCGACTTGCCGAGCTTGGCGGCCTGGATCGCGGCGCGGCGCCCCGAGGGGCCGCTGCCGATGACGATGAAGTCGTATTGGGCGGCTGTGCGCTGCTGCCGGATCAATTCGACGGGGACTTCGGCGCTTTCGAGCCCGGCCTTCGACTTGGGGAAGGGGAAATGCTGCATCGCCTGTGTCTTTCGCTGCCCGGGACACGGTTCGGTCCAAGCAGCAATAACGGCATATTAGCCATATTTTTCAGCCCGGAGGCAGACGCGGCAGCCGCTTCCCCCTTGTGCGAACCGGCGCTAGACAGATGCCATGACCGGCGAGGCGATACTCAAGCTCAAGATCCAGCTCTATTGCGGTGACGAGATCGCGATGGGGCCGGGCAAGGCCGACCTGCTCGATGCGATCGCGCAGCACGGCTCGATCTCCGCCGCCGGGCGGGCGATGGGCATGTCCTATCGTCGCGCCTGGCTGCTGGTCGATGCGATGAATCGCTGCTGGCAGCAGCCGCTGGTCGAGACTTCGCCGGGCATGGCCCACGGCGGCGGCGCGCGGTTGAGCGCGTCGGGGCGCGAGGTGCTCGCGCATTACCGCGCGCTCCAGGCGCGGATCGACGGCGCCGCCGAATGCCGCGACTTCGTGGCGCTGCGCGAAGCTATCCTGCCCGCCCCGCGCGCCAGCCAGAAGGCCTGATCCTTACGAATAGGCCGGCGTTTTACTGCTCGACCGGCGCGGCACACAGTAATCGCCAAGAAATACTAAGCCTGCTTAGTAAAATATTCCCCGGGATTACCGAAGGCTAGGTCGGGTTTCTGCTTGACCTTTGCATCCGATTCTGAACAATTCGTTACATAAGAACCGGCCGGCTCAAGCACCTTAAAAGCGCTGAGATCGGACCAGGGAACGGGATGGAGGCGATGAAGGGAATTTCGCCAGATCAAGCAGGTTGCAGCGCCGTTCGGCGCGCGTGATGCCGTCGTGCATCGCGCCGGATGGCGGACGAGTTCAGGCGAGTTAGAGGATCGAAGGCAGTAGTAAGGGCAGGCGACAGCTGCGGGTCTTGTTGCCTGCCAGCGCTTTTCTTTGCGTCTTCTGTGAATTTTCGAAACTGGCCCCCGTACGATCGCCGGGGGACAGGGGGAAGCGGTCGATCCGCACCGGCCGCTTCCCTTCCAGCTTTGAGGCCGGCGGGTTCTCGCGTCGTCGGGCGGGGGCTGCCCGGTTCAGGTCGTGGCGAGCAAGGACCAGTCGTGCGGTGCGTCCGGTTCGCGATCGATGTCGCGTACCGCCTCCGCGGTCAGCAGGTCGGCCCTCTTGCGATGCAGGCGTTCGTCCTCGGGACTGTCGGCGCCGAGTGCCAGCAGAACCTCTTCGCGTGCGCGCTTGAGGCACAGGGTCAGCTCCGTCATGGCCGTTCTCCTCTCGCGTGCCATGGTGGGGCCTCAGGCTAACACGGCCTCCGAGTCCCGCCGAATCGTTTCGTCGTCTGGCAGCGCCCGGCTGCCGTGAAATGCGTCGCGGTCATTTCCAGGGCCCGGCCGGCTTGCCGTGCGTCGCGGCGCTGCCTAGGAACGCGAGCGGGTCCGAAGGATATGGCGGGAAGACGCATGAACACTGCTCGTAAGCTACTGATCGCTGCCCTGCTGGGCGGTCTGCTCGCCCCGCTCGGCGCGTGCAACACGGTCAAGGGCGTGGGTCGCGACATCGAGTCCGTCGGCGAGGCCGGTGCCCGCGCGCTCAAGTGATGGCCGATCTGCCCGAACTCCCGATCGAAGGCGGGTGCCGCTGCGGCCGGGTGCGCTTTCGCCTGACCGCAGCGCCGTGGATGGAAACCGTCTGCCACTGCCGCGGCTGTCAGCGGATGACGGCAAGCGCCTTCTCGACCACCGTGATCATGCCCGAGGCGGGCTTTGCGGTGATCGCGGGTGATACCGTCGTCGGCGGTCTGCACGGTGACGAGGCCGACCACCATCACTGCGATTGGTGCAAGTCCTGGGTGTTCACCAAGCCGCGAGGTGCGGTGGGCTTCGTGAACGTGCGCGCGACGATGCTCGACGATGCGACCTGGTTCGCGCCTTGGGCCGAAACGCAGGTTGCCGAGAAGCTGCCATGGGCCGAAACCGGCGCGGTCCGCAGCTTCGATCGTTTTCCCGGCATGGAAGACTATGAAAGCCTGATCGCGGCCTACCGGGCTGAACGCGGCATCGCTTGACCCGCCGGCCGAATCCTCTTAAGGGCGCCGGCTTCCGGAGCAGGATATCCTTCTGCCCAGGACTATAGAGCTGAACATTGGCGGTGCGCGCGAGGGATGACCTCGTGTCAGTCGTCAAAGTAACCCGGCGGTTCGACCGGGTGGAGGGTTTCGGCTCACGATGCAGGCAATGCTCCCAGGGGGCGTGCCGCGCATTCGTGATGCCTCACCTTCCATCGGCTATCGAAACGTCATTTCCGGACGGCAATTCCGTCGTTCGGGCAACACAGGTGAAGAGCACTTCATGCCCACTATCAACCAGCTGATCCGCAAGGGTCGCGTTCCGCAGAAGGCCAAGTCGAAGGTCCCTGCGATGGAGCAGAACCCGCAGAAGCGCGGCGTCTGCACCCGCGTCTACACGACGACCCCGAAGAAGCCGAACTCGGCACTTCGCAAGGTGGCCAAGATCCGTCTGACCAACAGCCGCGAAGTCATCTCGTACATTCCGGGCGAAGGCCACAACCTGCAGGAGCACTCGGTTGTGCTGATCCGCGGTGGCCGTGTTCGCGATCTTCCCGGCGTTCGCTACCACGTCCTGCGCGGCGTGCTCGATACGCAGGGCGTCAAGGATCGCAAGCAGTCGCGCTCGAAGTACGGCGCCAAGCGTCCGAAGTGATGGCGCGCGGCGCCCCGCGCCGCCGCTGCCTCACGTTGGTTTAACGGGCTGGCCATTTGCATGGCGCCCCGAGATTTAAGGAATTCAAGCGATGTCACGTCGTCGTCGTCCCGAGAAGCGGGAAATCCTGCCGGATCCCAAGTTCGGGGATCAGATCCTGTCGAAGTTCATGAACAACCTCATGCTCGACGGTAAGAAGTCGGTCGCGGAAAGCATCGTCTACGGTGCGCTCGAGACCATGGAAACGCGCGCCAAGGCCGATCCGGTCGGCCTGTTCCACAACGCGCTCGAGAACGTGAAGCCGCAGATCGAAGTGCGTTCGCGCCGTGTCGGTGGTGCCACCTATCAGGTTCCGGTCGAGGTTCGCCCCGAGCGTGCTCAGGCTCTTGCCATCCGCTGGCTCATCACGGCTGCGCGCAACCGTTCGGAAACGACGATGTCGGCGCGTCTTTCGGCCGAGCTGCTCGACGCCGCCAACAACCGCGGCAACGCGGTGAAGAAGCGCGAAGACACCCACCGCATGGCCGACGCCAACCGCGCGTTCAGCCACTACCGCTGGTAATATCGGCGGGGGCAGTCTTCAAACTGCAACGTTAATCACCATATGGGCGGAGCCGCACAACGGCTCCCCCACATCTCCGAGGAACTCATCATGGCACGCGGCCATCCGCTCGAGAAATACCGCAATATCGGTATCATGGCGCACATCGACGCCGGTAAGACGACGACCACCGAGCGTATCCTGTACTACACCGGCAAGTCCTACAAGATCGGCGAAGTGCACGACGGCGCCGCGACCATGGACTGGATGGAGCAGGAGCAGGAGCGCGGCATCACGATCACGTCGGCCGCGACGACCTGTTTCTGGAAGGCCGACAGCGGCCAGGGCGACGAGTATCGCATCAACATCATCGACACCCCCGGGCACGTCGACTTCACCATCGAAGTCGAGCGTTCGCTGCGCGTGCTCGACGGTGCCGTGGCTTGCTTCGACGGCGTTGCCGGCGTTGAGCCGCAGTCGGAAACCGTGTGGCGCCAGGCCGACAAGTACGGCGTGCCGCGCATGTGCTTCATCAACAAGCTCGACCGCACCGGCGCGAACTTCAAGTATTGCGTGCAGTCGATCATCGACCGCCTCGGTGCCAAGCCCGCCGTGCTCTACATTCCGATCGGCCTCGAAGCCGACCTGAAGGGCCTCGTCGACCTCGTCCACAACCGCGCGATCATCTGGAAGGATGAGAGCCTGGGCGCCGATTTCTTCTATGAAGAGATCCCGGCCGACCTGGCCGACGAAGCCGCTGTCTATCGCGCCGAACTGATCGAACTCGCCGTCGAGCAGGACGACGATGCGATGGAAGCTTATCTCGAAGGCAACGAGCCCGACGTGGCGACGCTCAAGAAGCTGATCCGCAAGGGTACGCTCGGCCACGCTTTCGTGCCCGTCGTCTGCGGCTCGGCGTTCAAGAACAAGGGTGTTCAGCCCCTGCTCGACGCCGTCGTCGACTATCTGCCTTCGCCGCTCGACATCGAAGACGTCCAGGGCGTCAAGATGGACAGCGACGAGAAGGACAGCCGTCCGCCCGAAGACGGCGCGCCGTTCTCGGCCCTGGCCTTCAAGGTCATGAACGATCCGTTCGTCGGCTCGCTCACCTTCATCCGCATCTACTCGGGCACGCTGACCAAGGGCAGCTACCTGAACTCGGTGAAGGACAAGAAGGAAAAGGTCGGCCGTATCCTCGAGATGCACGCCAACGACCGTAAGGACATCGACGAAGCCTTCGCGGGTGACATCGTTGCTCTTGCCGGCATGAAGGAAACCACGACGGGCGACACGCTCTGCGCTGAAAAGGCGCCGATCGTGCTCGAGCGCATGGAATTCCCCGAGCCGGTCATCGAGCTGTCGGTGGAGCCCAAGACCAAGGCCGACCAGGAGAAGATGGGCGTCGCGCTCAACCGTCTCTCGGCCGAGGATCCCTCGTTCCGCGTCTCGACCGATCACGAATCGGGCCAGACGATCATCAAGGGCATGGGCGAGCTTCACCTCGACATCATCGTCGACCGCATGCGTCGCGAGTTCAAGGTCGAGGCCAACGTCGGCGCACCGCAGGTGGCCTACCGCGAATACCTCGGCAAGCCGGTGGACGTCGACTACACCCACAAGAAGCAGTCGGGCGGCACGGGCCAGTTCGGCCGCGTGAAGGTCAAGGTCACGCCGGGCGAACGCGGTTCGGGCATCACCTTCAAGGACGAGATCAAGGGCGGTAACATTCCGAAGGAATATATCCCTGCGATCGAAAAGGGCTTCCGCGAGACGGCAGCCTCGGGCTCGCTGGTCGGCTTCCCGATCATCGACTTCGACGTCGTCCTCTACGACGGTGCTTACCACGACGTCGACTCTTCGGCGCTGGCCTTCGAAATCGCCGGCCGTGGCGCCATGCGCGAAGTCGCCCAGAAGGCCGGCATCAAGCTGCTCGAGCCGATCATGAAGGTCGAAGTCGTCACCCCCGAGGAATATCTCGGCGACGTCATCGGCGACATGAACAGCCGTCGTGGCCAGATCCAGGGCACCGACAGCCGCGGCAATGCCCAGGTTGTCGAGGCCATGGTGCCGCTGGCAAACATGTTCGGTTACGTGAACCAGCTTCGCTCGTTCACCCAGGGCCGAGCGAACTACTCGATGTTCTTCTCCCACTACGACGAGGTCCCGGCGAACGTCGCGGCCGAGGTCAAGGAGAAGCTTGCCTAAGCGGCAAGATCAGATTAGGGGCGGCGCCTGTTTCAGCGGGTGCCGACTCCGTCCCGCAGATTCAATTCAAGCGAAAAGAAGGTTGGAACAATGGCCAAGGCAAAGTTTGAGCGGAATAAGCCGCACTGCAACATCGGCACCATCGGTCACGTTGACCACGGCAAGACCACGCTGACCGCAGCGATCACCAAGGTTATGGCTGAAATCAATGGCGGTGAAGCCGTTGACTTCGCGAACATCGACAAGGCTCCGGAAGAGCGCGAGCGCGGCATCACGATCTCGACGGCTCACGTCGAGTACGAGACCGCTGCCCGTCACTACGCGCACGTCGACTGCCCGGGTCACGCCGACTACGTGAAGAACATGATCACCGGTGCCGCCCAGATGGACGGCGCGATCCTGGTCGTGAACGCTGCTGACGGCCCGATGCCGCAGACCCGCGAGCACATCCTGCTCGCCCGCCAGGTCGGCGTGCCGGCTCTGGTCGTTTACATGAACAAGGTCGACCAGGTCGACGACGCCGAGATCCTCGAGCTCGTCGAGCTCGAAATCCGCGAGCTGCTCAGCTCGTACGGCTTCGACGGCGACAACATCCCCGTGATCCCGGGTTCGGCTCTTGCCGCTCTCGAAGGCCGCGACGAGAACATCGGCAAGGAATCGATCATTGCCCTGATGAACGCCGTCGACACCGCGATCCCGCAGCCGCCGCGCCCGACCGACAAGCCGTTCCTGATGCCCGTCGAAGACGTGTTCTCGATCTCGGGTCGTGGTACGGTCGTCACCGGTCGCGTCGAGACCGGCATCGTCAAGGTTGGCGAGGAAGTCGAAGTCATCGGCATCCGCGACACGCAGAAGACCACGGTCACCGGCGTCGAAATGTTCCGCAAGCTGCTCGATCAGGGTGAAGCCGGCGACAACATCGGCGCGCTGGTTCGCGGTCTGAAGCGCGACGACGTCGAGCGTGGCCAGGTTCTGGCCAAGCCCGGTTCGGTCACGCCGCACACCGAGTTCTCGGCTGAGGTCTACGTGCTGTCGAAGGACGAAGGTGGCCGTCACACGCCGTTCTTCGCCAACTACCGCCCGCAGTTCTACTTCCGCACCACGGACGTCACCGGCGAGGTCATCCTCCCCGAGGGCACCGAGATGGTCATGCCGGGCGACAACATCGCGCTGTCGGTCAAGCTGATCGCGCCGATCGCCATGGACGAGGGTCTCCGCTTCGCAATTCGCGAAGGCGGCCGTACCGTCGGTTCGGGCGTCGTTGCCAAGATCACGAAGTAAGCTTCGCGATCTGATGGGTTCTGAAGGCCCGGTCTTCCTTGGGGAGGCCGGGCCTTTGCCCGTCTGACGGGACCTGCCCGCAGTGTTTCGCGGCGATCCTGGTGGTGATTCGCGGCTTGCATCTGCCGCCGACGGCCTCTGGTCGCGAATCTCCCGAGATCCGCGGATTTTCTGAGGCAAAAGCCCTTGCGCGAATCCCCGAAGCTTAGTAGGGGCGCGCTTCGCAATTGATCGGGCGCATGCGCCCAAGGCTCTTTCTCATCGGTAGTTGGACATGGAAGCTCAGAATATCCGCATTCGCCTCAAGGCATTCGATCATCGCGTGCTGGACCAGGCGACTGGCGAAATCGCGGACACCGCTCGTCGTACCGGCGCGCTGATCCGGGGCCCCATTCCTCTGCCGACCAAGATCGAGAAGTTCTGCGTCAACCGCGGTCCGCACATCGACAAGAAGTCGCGTGAGCAGTTCGAGGTTCGTACCTACAAGCGGCTGCTCGACATCGTGCAGCCGAACGCTGCCACCGTCGATGCGCTGATGAAGCTCGACCTGGCTGCCGGCGTGAACGTCGAGATCAAGCTCGCCTAAGGCGTGCTGAACAAGTTTTCGGTCTTCGGACCACCTTCCTTCCGGCCTCGGCCGGTTAGGCGGACCTCCCAAGTGGATGTGTCTGCCGGGACATAGGGATACCTCCGGTCTCGCCCCTCGGGGCACTTGGCCGGGCAAGCGTCCCCCGTCTCGTCATCCAGAGCCCCAGGGCAGCGGATGGCACTCAGCCCGGACGGGGCTCGCTTCACATCTAGGGCTGAACACGCCTGCGGGGATGGTCCTCGTAGGCCTCTGTATGGAGAATGGATCATGCGCACAGGCGTGATCGCCAAGAAGGTGGGGATGACCCGCCTTTTCCAGGAGGACGGTCGGCACGTGCCGGTAACCGTCTTGGCGCTGGAAGATAACCAGGTTGTCCAGGTCCGCACCACGGAGCGCGACGGTTACGTCGCCGTCCAGCTCGGTGCTGGCGAGGCCAAGCAGAAGAACGTCGCCAAGCCGCAGCGCGAGCACTTCGCCAAGGCGCAGGTGCCGCTCAAGCAGCGTCTGGTCGAGTTCCGCGTCGCAGACGACGCCGTTCTCGAAGTCGGCGCGACGATCGCCGCCTCGCACTTCGTGCCGGGTCAGCTGGTCGATGTCGCCGGTCACACGCAGGGCAAGGGCTTTGCCGGTGCGATGAAGCGCTGGGGCTTCGGCGGTATGCGCGCCACCCACGGCGTCTCGATCAGCCACCGTGCTCACGGTTCGACGGGTAACCGCCAGGATCCGGGTCGCGTCTTCAAGAACAAGAAGATGGCCGGTCACATGGGTGATCGCGAGCGTACCCAGCAGAACCTCGAGATCGTGCGCGTCGATGACGAGCGCGGCCTGATCTTCGTCAAGGGCTCGGTCCCCGGTTCGAAGAACACCTGGCTGACCGTGGTCGACTCGGTGAAGGTCGCACGCCACGCCGAGGCTCCCTATCCCGCCGGCCTGAAGAGCGCCGCCAACAGCAATGATTCGGCTCCCGCCGACACGCCGGCCGAAGAGGCCGTCGCTGTCGAAACGGCCGAAGGCCAGGAGGGCTAAGTCGTGAAGGTCAAGCTTTCCAACATCGATGGTTCGGCCGGCAAGGGCGACATCGAGCTTTCGGATGCCGTGTTCGGTCTCGAACCGCGCGCCGACATCCTGCACCGCGTCGTCACCTGGCAGCTCGAAAATCGTCGCGGCATCGCCCGCGCGACCCGCGAGCGTTCGGACGTTGCCCGCACGGGCAAGAAGTTCGGCCGCCAGAAGGGGGGCGGTACCGCCCGTCACGGCGATCGTGCCGCTCCGGTCTTCATCGGCGGTGGTAAGGCTCACGGCGCCCGTCGCCGCGAGTTCGACATCTCGCTGAACAAGAAGATCCGCGCGCTCGGTCTCAAGATGGCGCTCTCGGCCAAGGCTCAGTCGGGTCTGATCGTGGTCGACACGCTCGAGCTCAAGGACGCCAAGACCAAGGCACTTTCGCTGCAGCTCGCCAAGGCGGGCTTCGGCAAGAAGGTCCTGATCATCGATGGCGAGCAGGTTGACGCCGGCTTCGCCCGCGCTGCCGGCAACCTCATCGGCGTGAACGTGCTCCCGGCCGTGGGCGCCAACGTCTACGACATCCTGAAGCATGATACGCTGGTGCTGACGCGCGCCGCGGTCGAAAAGCTGGAGGCGCGTTTCAATGGCTAAGGACGCAATCGACACGCGTCACTACGACGTGATCGTGGCTCCCCACATCACCGAGAAGTCGACGCTGCTCAGCGAACACAACGCCGTGGTCTTCAAGGTTGCCGACAAGGCCACCAAGCCCGAGATCAAGGCTGCCGTCGAGGCGCTGTTCGATGTCAAGGTGGTGAGCGTGAACACGCTGACCCAGAAGGGCAAGACCAAGCGGTGGAAGGGCAAGCCCTATCGCCGTTCGGACGTCAAGAAGGCTGTCGTGACGCTGGCTGCAGGCCAGTCGATCGACGTCACCAGCGGAATCTGAGGCGCGGATCATGGCACTCAAGAACTATAACCCGACCAGCCCCGCGCGCCGCGGTCTGATCCTCGTCGACAAGTCGTCGCTTTGGAAGGGCAAGCCCCTCAAGGCGCTGACCGAAGGCCAGAGCAAGACCGGTGGCCGCAACAACAAGGGCCACGTGACCTCGCGCGGCATCGCCGGCGGCCACAAGCAGAAGTACCGCTTCATCGACTTCAAGCGTCGCAAGTGGGACCAGCCGGCCACCGTCGAGCGTCTGGAATACGATCCCAACCGCACGGCGTTCATCGCCCTCGTCAAGTACGAGGACGGCGAGCAGACCTACATCATCGCGCCGCAGCGTCTCGCGGTCGGTGACACGATCGTCGCCGGCGAAAAGACCGACGTGAAGCCGGGCAATGCCATGCTTCTGTCGCAGATCCCGGTCGGCACCATCATCCACAACGTGGAGATGAAGCCGGGCAAGGGCGGGCAGATCGCCCGTTCGGCAGGCACCTATGTCCAGCTCGTCGGTCGTGACCGCGGCATGGTCATCGTCCGTCTGAACTCGGGTGAGCAGCGCTACCTGCGCGGCGATTGCATGGGCACGGTTGGCGCGGTCTCGAACCCCGACAACTCGAACCAGAACCTCGCCAAGGCCGGTCGCAATCGCTGGAAGGGCATCCGCCCGCTGACCCGCGGCGTCGCCAAGAACCCGGTCGACCACCCGCACGGCGGTGGTGAAGGCCGGACCTCGGGCGGCCGTCACCCGGTCACGCCTTGGGGCAAGCCGACCAAGGGTGCGCGCACCCGCAACAACAAGCAGACGGACAAGATGATTATCCGTTCGCGTCACGCGAAGAAGAAGAGGTAACCGCCATGGCACGTTCCGTCTGGAAAGGCCCCTTCGTCGACCTGCACCTGCTCAAGAAGGCGGAAGCCGCGCAGGATGCCGGCAGCCGCGCTGGTCCGATCAAAACCTGGTCGCGCCGCTCGACGATCCTGCCGCAGTTCGTTGGTCTGACGTTCACCGTCTACAACGGTCACAAGTTCATCCCGGTCTCGGTCAACGAGGACATGGTCGGCCACAAGCTCGGTGAATTCGCGCCCACGCGCACGTTCCCCGGTCACGCCGCCGACAAGAAGGGCAAGCGCTAATGGGCAAGGAAAAAGCTCCCCGTCGCGTCGGCGACAAGGAAGCCCTGTCGGTCGGCACGCAGATCCGCGGTTCGGCCCAGAAGCTGAACCTGGTCGCTGCGCTGATCCGTGGCCGCAAGGCCGAGGACGCACTCAACATCCTGTCCTTCTCGAAGAAGGCCATGGCGGTTGACGCGAAGAAGGTTCTCGCATCGGCGATCGCCAATGCCGAGAACAACCACAACCTGGACGTCGACGCCCTCGTGGTCGCCGAAGCCAGCGTGGGCAAGTCGATCACCATGAAGCGTTTCCACACGCGCGGCCGTGGCAAGTCCACGCGCATCCTGAAGCCGTTCAGCCGGCTGCGCATCGTGGTCCGCGAAGTCGAGGAGGCCTGATCCATGGGTCATAAGAGCAACCCGATCGGCCTGCGTCTGCAGATCAACCGGACCTGGGACAGCCGCTGGTACGCCGAAGGCAAGAGCTATGCGTCGATGCTTGAGGAAGACCTCAAGATGCGCAAGTTCATCATGACCTCGCTGCCGCAGGCCGCGATCTCCAAGGTCGTGATCGAGCGTCCCGCCAAGCTGTGCCGCGTGTCGATCTATGCCGCTCGTCCGGGCGTCATCATCGGCAAGAAGGGCGCCGACATCGAGAAGCTGCGCTCCGCGCTGGCCAAGCTGACCAGCAGCGAAGTGAAGCTGAACATCGTCGAGATCCGCAAGCCGGAAGTCGATGCCAAGCTCGTTGCCCAGGGCATCGCCGACCAGCTCGTTCGCCGCGTGGCCTTCCGCCGTGCGATGAAGCGTGCCGTGCAGTCGGCTCTGCGTCTCGGTGCCGAAGGCATCAAGATCACCTGCGGTGGCCGTCTCGGCGGCGCCGAGATCGCTCGCGTCGAATGGTATCGCGAAGGTCGCGTGCCGCTCCACACGCTGCGCGCGCACATCGACTATGCCGAAGCCGAGGCGCTGACCGCCTATGGCATCATCGGCATCAAGTGCTGGATCTTCAAGGGTGAGATCCTGGGCCACGATCCGTTGGCGCAGGAACGGCTGATGATGGAGGCTCAGACCTCCGGCGTGCGCCCGGCGCGCGAAGACCGCAGGAACTAAGCCATGCTGCAACCTAAGAAAACCAAGTTCCGCAAGGCCTTCAAGGGCCGGATCAAGGGCGACGCCAAGGGCGGCACCGATCTGAACTTCGGTTCCTACGGCCTCAAGGCCCTGGAGCCCGAGCGGATCACCGCGCGCCAGATCGAAGCGGCTCGTCGTGCGATCACGCGTCACATCAAGCGCCAGGGTCGTCTCTGGATCCGCATCTTCCCGGACGTGCCGGTGACGAAGAAGCCCGCCGAAGTCCGCCAGGGCAAGGGCAAGGGTTCGATCGAATACTGGGCAGCCCGCGTGAAGCCGGGTCGCATCCTGTTCGAGCTCGACGGCGTTGCCGGCCCGCTGGCCGCCGAGGCCTTCAGCCGCGCGGCGATGAAGCTGCCGATCAAGACCAAGGTCGTCGCCCGTCTCGGCGACACCTCGCACCTGGGAGGCGAATGATGGCCGCCGCTAAGAACTCGAACAAGGTCGGTGACTTCCGCGCCAAGACCGACGACCAGCTTTCGGCTGACCTCGGCGATCTGAAGCGCGAGGCGTTCAACCTGCGCTTCCAGGCCGCGACGAACCAGCTGGAGCGTCCGGCGCGCATCAAGGAAGTGCGCCGCGATATCGCCCGTATCAAGACGCTGCAGACTGAGCGTACTCAGTCGCCCAAGGCGTAAGGAGCCAACGATGCCCAAGCGTATCCTCGTCGGGACCGTTGTTTCCGATAAGACCGACAAGACCGTGGTCGTGAAGGTCGAGCGTAAGGTGAAGCACCCGCTCTACGGGAAGATCATCCGCCGTTCGAAGAAGTATCACGCCCACGACGAAGACAATGCCTACAAGGCCGGCGAGACCGTGCGCATCGAGGAAACTCGGCCGCTGTCGAAGCTGAAGACGTGGAAGGTCATCGACCGCGTCCAGGCCGGCAAGGGCACCGCGATCGAAGCGGACGTCTAAGTCAGACTATTTCGGAACTGCCGGGCATGTCTCGGTAAGCCAGTTGAGAAGGAACCGGATCAATGATCCAGATGCAGTCCAATCTCGACGTCGCGGACAACAGCGGCGCAAAGCGCGTCCAGTGCATCAAGGTGCTGGGCGGGTCTAAGCGTCGTTTTGCCGGCGTCGGCGACATCATCGTGGTGTCGATCAAGGAAGCCCAGCCGCGCGCACGCGTGAAGAAGGGCGACGTTCACCGTGCGGTTATCGTGCGTACCCGCAAGGACGTACGCCGTGCCGACGGTTCGGTGATCCGCTTCGACAGCAACGCTGCCGTGCTGATCAACAAGAACGAGGAGCCCATCGGCACCCGTATCTTCGGCCCCGTGGTGCGCGAACTGCGCGGCCGTGGCTTCATGAAGATCATCTCGCTCGCGCCGGAGGTGCTGTAATGGCCGCCGCTAAGATCAAGAAGGGCGACTCCGTCGTCGTCCGCTCGGGCAAGGACAAGGGCCGTACCGGTACCGTCCTTCAGGTGCTGCCGAAGGACGAAAAGGTGCTCGTTTCGGGCATCAACGTCGCGACGCGTCACAAGAAGCCCACGCAGGGTGACCCCAACGGCGGCATCGACCGTCGCGAGGCGCCGATGCACATTTCGAAGGTGAGCCTGGCCGATCCCAAGGATGGCAAGGCGACCCGCGTCCGTTTCGAAACCAAGGACGGCAAGAAGGTCCGTGTGGCCGTGAAGTCCGGGGAGACGATCGATGGCTGATAAGTACACGCCGCGCCTTCGTACCAAGTACGATGAGCAGATCGCCAAGGCTATGACCGAGAAGTTCGGTTACAAGAACGCCATGGAGATCCCCAAGATCGAGAAGATCACGCTCAACATGGGCGTGGGCGAGGGCACGCAGGACCGCAAGAAGGTCACGACTGCCGTCGAGGAAATGGAAAAGATCGCCGGCCAGAAGGCCGTGGTCACCAAGGCCAAGAAGTCGATCGCCCAGTTCAAGCTGCGCGAAGGCATGGCGATCGGCTGCAAGGTCACCTTGCGTCGTGAGCGCATGTACGAGTTCCTCGACCGTCTGATCACGGTCGCGATGCCCCGCATCCGCGACTTCCGTGGCCTGAACCCGAAGAGCTTCGACGGTCGCGGCAACTACGCGATGGGTCTCAAGGAACAGATCATCTTCCCCGAGATCAGCTACGACCAGATCGAGAAGGTGCGTGGCATGGACATCATCGTCACCACCACCGCGAAGACCGACGAGGAAGCGCGCGAGCTGCTTCGCCTGTTCGGTTTCCCGTTCCCGCAGGATGCTGCTGAACAGCAGCAGGCCGCGTGATCCAGATTTGAAGAAGAGAGCTTAAGTCCATGGCGAAACTGAGTTCCGTGAACAAGAACGAGAAGCGCAAGAAGCTCGTTCAGAAGTATGCCGCGAAGTACGCTGCGCTCAAGGCCCAGGCCAACGATGAATCGCTCGACGAAACCGAGCGCCTCATTGCCCGCCTGAAGCTGGCCGAGATCCCGCGGAACGGCAATCCGACCCGGGTGCGCAACCGCTGCGCCACCACCGGCCGCCCGCGCGGCTATTATCGCAAGTTCGGCCTTTGCCGTATCGAGCTGCGGGACAAGGGCAACAAGGGCCTTATCCCCGGCCTGACGAAGTCGAGCTGGTAAGGAATAGCGATGGCACTGACCGATCCCCTGGGTGATATGCTCACCCGCATCCGCAACGGCCAGCGGGCGAAGAAGGACGCAGTCCTTTCGCCGGCGTCGAAGCTGCGTGCGAACGTGCTCGAGGTCCTCCAGCGTGAGGGCTACATCCGCGGCTACAGCGAGGACGCCACCGGCGCCCACCCGCAGCTGCGCATCGAGCTCAAGTATTTCGAAGGCGAGCCGGCGATCAAGCACGTCGCTCGCGTCTCCAAGCCGGGCCGCCGCGTCTACTCGGGTTCCAAGGAACTTCCGGTGATCCGCAACGGTCTTGGCATCACCATCGTCTCGACGCCCAAGGGCGTGCTTTCGGATGCCGAAGCACGCGCCCAGAACGTCGGCGGCGAAGTGCTCGCGGAGGTGTTCTGATGAGCCGCATTGGTAAAGTGCCGGTCACGGTGCCCGCGGGTGTAACCGCGGACATCGCCAACGGCGTCCTCACCGTGAAGGGCCCCAAGGGCACTCTCACGCTCGCTCTGCGCGACGAGATCAGCTATTCGGTCGAAGACGGCAAGATCCTGGTCAAGCCGGCCAACGACACCAAGCAGGCACGTGCCTTCTGGGGCATGCAGCGCACTCTGGTCAGCAACCTGGTGACGGGCGTCACCGACGGTTACTCGAAGACCCTGCTGATCACCGGTGTCGGCTATCGTGCCAATTCGCAGGGCAAGAACCTGAAGCTGCAGCTCGGCTACAGCCACGACGTCGACTTCGCGATCCCCGAGGGGATCGAGATCAAGACCCCGGATAACACCACGGTCGAGATCATCGGCATCGACAAGCAGAAGGTCGGGCAGGTTGCGGCCGAGATCCGTCGCTGGCGCAAGCCCGAGCCTTACAAGGGCAAGGGTATCAAGTACCGCGGCGAGTTCATCTTCCGCAAGGAAGGGAAGAAGAAGTAATGGCCAAGCTTTCGCTTTTCGATCGCCGCAAGCGGCGTGTCCGCACCGCCCTGAAGGCTCGCGCCGGTGGGCGTCCCCGTCTGTCCGTGCATCGCTCGGGCCGGCACATCTATGCCCAGATCATCGACGACGCCGAGGGCCGTACGGTCGCCGCTGCGTCGACGCTGACCAAGGGCAGCAAGGGTCCCGGCGCCACGACCGAGGCGGCCGCCAAGGTGGGCAAGGAGCTCGCCGAGGCCGCCAAGAAGGCTGGCGTGACCACCGTCGTGTTCGATCGCGGCGGCTTCCTGTTCCATGGCCGCGTCAAGGCGCTGGCCGACGCCGCGCGTGAAGGCGGGCTGGAGTTCTGATGATGGCAGACGAAAACAACAACGAAGCGCCGGCCGTCGACACGCCGATCGCTGCGGAAAACCCGCAGGGTGCCGACAACGCTGGCGAAACGCGCGAAACCAGCGCGGGCAGCGCGCCTTCGGGCGGTCGTGGTCCTGGTGGCCCCGGCGGCAACCGTGGTCCCGGCGGCGGTCGTGGCCGTGGCGGCAACGATCGTGGCGGCGGTGGCCGTGACGGCAACCGTGGCCGTGGTGGTCGCGACGATCGTCGTGGCGGCCGTGGCGGCGACGACGAGGGCGGCGAAGAGCTGATCGAGAAGCTGGTTCACATCAACCGCGTCTCGAAGACGGTCAAGGGCGGCAAGCGCTTCGGCTTCGCGGCGCTGGTCGTCGTGGGCGACGGCAAGGGCCGTGTCGGCTTCGGTCATGGCAAGGCGCGCGAAGTGCCGGAAGCCATCACCAAGGCGACGGCTTCGGCCAAGAAGAAGATGGTCCGCGTTCCGCTCAAGGAAGGCCGCACCCTGCATCACGACGGCAAGGGCCGTTTCGGTGCCGGCAAGGTCAACCTGCGCTCGGCTCCGGCCGGTACGGGCATCATCGCCGGTGGCCCGATGCGCGCCGTCTTCGAGAGCCTGGGCGTTGCCGACGTGGTGACCAAGTCGGTCGGCACTTCGAACCCCTACAACATGATCCGCGCCACCTTCGACGCTCTGGTCGAGCAGACCTCGCCGAAGTCGGTCGCGCAGCGTCGCGGCAAGAAGGTCGCCGACCTGCTCGGTCGCGGTGGTGCCACCACGGTGGAGGCTGAAGCCGCCGCCGAAGCGATTACGGAGTAAGCGCGATGGCCAAGATCAAGATCAAGCAGATCGGTTCGCCGATCCGTCGGCCGGAAAGCCAGAAGAAGATCCTCATCGGCCTCGGCCTCGGCAAGATGAATCGTGTCGTCGAGCTCGAGGACACCGCTGAGGTTCGTGGCGCGATCGCCAAGCTGCCGCACATGGTGGCCGTGGTCGACTGATCGCTTCGCCGACATAGCGAAACAACAGGAAGCTCCGACGAAAGTCGGGGCTTTTTGTTTGTCTTACGTTCTCTCCGAAAGGGCGATTTCAGGATTTTGTTAGGCAAGTTTTGTCAAAAACACCGACATGCGAGGCGATCGTGCGGTGTCCTGACAGAGCGGAAAACGAAGCCGAGAGGCTTCGTGCCCTGGCCGAATACGGCCTGGATCCGCAGGCGGGCTTGCCCAGCCTCGATCCCATCGTCGACCTCGCCGCGCGCCTGTTCGACTGCCCGGCTGCGGCGGTCAACATGATCGGCGACGACCACGTGTTCCTCGCCGCCAATCACGGCATCGGCGAATGCGACCTGCGCCGGGACGTCTCGTTCTGCGCCCATGCGATCAATCAGGACGAGGTCATGGTGGTCGAGGACGCCACGCTCGATCCGCGCTTCCACGACAATCCGATCGTCGCCGCCGGCATGATCCGCTTCTACGCCGGTGTCGCGCTGCGTTCGCCCTCGGGCCATGCGCTCGGCGCGCTCTGCGTGCTCGACGACAAGCCGCGTGCCGGCTTCTCGCAGCGCGATCGTACGCAGCTGCGCGAACTTGCGGGGCTGGTCTCCGACAAGCTCGAACTGCGCCGCATCGGAGCGCTGGCCGAGATGAGCCCGAACCGTTTCGAGGCGAGCGCGGCGACTTCGCCCAAGGCGATCCTCTGTTTCGACGAAAGCGGGCTGATCAGCACCTGCAACACCGCCGCCTGCCTGATGTTCGATCGCAGCCTCGACGAAATGGTCGGGCAGTCCATCGACGTTCTGATAGATTCCGGCGACCGCGCGCTCGCCCATTCGGCCATCGCCCGCGTTCGCAGCGGCGGTCTGCCGCTCAACGTGGGCACGCCGATGATCGGGCTGCGCCGCGACGGCTCGCAGTTTCCGGGCGAACTCCACTGGTCGCGTTGGTACGAAGGCGACGACATGCATTTCGGCGTGATCGTCGAGGACATGACCGAGAAGCGGCGCGAGCACGACGCGCTCTACCACCTCGCCAACTACGACGCGCTGACCGACCTGCCGAACCGGAACCTGCTCCATCGCCGGATGGAGGAAACCCTGGTCGAGGGTGGCACGGCGGCGGTGATCTTCACCGATCTCGACGGGCTGACCGACATCAACAACACGCTCGGCCATGGCGCCGGCGACCGCGTGCTGGCGCTGGCCGCCGAGCAGATTCGCGCCGCCTTGCCCGCCAGCGCGGTTCTGGCGCGGGTCGGCGATGCCGAGTTCGCGACCCTGCTGGCCGATTGCGACCCGGGGACCATCGGCGCGATAGCGCGCACGATCAATGCCGCGGCGGCGCGTCCGATCCTGGTCGATGGGCACGAGGTCCGCCTCGTCGGCAGTTCGGGCATGGCGATCGCGCCCGAGCACGGCCAGACCGCCGAGGCCCTGATGGGCAGTGCCGAGCTCGCATTGTTCCACGCCCACAGCACCGGCCGCGGCGCGACCGTGCTCTACATGCCCAGCCTGCGGGCCGAGGCCGTCGCCAGGCGCATGTACGATGCCGAACTCCACCGGGCCTGGGAGCGCAAGGAATTCGTCCTGTTCTACCAGCCGCAGGTGCGGCTCGCGGACGGCACGGTGACTGGCGCCGAGGCGCTGATCCGCTGGCGCCATCCGGTGCGTGGCCTGTTGCCGCCCGCCGCGTTCCTGCCCGCGCTCGAGGCCGGCGTGCTGGCCGCGCCCGTCGGGCAATGGGTGATCGAGACCGCCTGTGCCCAGGCAGCGCTCTGGCGCAAGTCGCAACCGAACTTCCGCATGAGCGTGAATCTGTCCGCGGCGCAGTTCCGCGAGGGCGATCTGCCGGGCAAGGTCGCTTCTGCGCTTGCCGCGCACGGACTGCCGCCCGAGGCGCTCGAACTCGAGATCACCGAGAACATCATCCTCGATCAGCAGGACACGCTGCTCGGCCAGCTCGAGCAGTTGCGCGCGCTCGGCGTCGTGCTCTCGTTCGACGATTTCGGCACGGGTTTCGCGTCGCTCAATCTGCTGCGCAACTTCCCGGTGACTCAGATCAAGATCGACAAGGGCTTCACCCAGCTCATGCAGACCTCGCCCAAGGACCAGGTCATCGTCGTCGGATTGATCAACATGGCGCACCAGCTCGGCCTCACGGTCGTGGCCGAGGGCATCGAGAATCGCGCCGACGCCGAGTTCCTGAGCGCGCACGGCTGCGAGAAGGGGCAGGGCTATGCCTTCGGCAAGCCCGTGCCCGCGGCGCTTTTTGCCGAGTGCTTCTGCCCGCGCCGCGACGACCTGCGCAGCGCCTGAGGCGCGTCAGCCTCGACAATCGCCCCAGACGACGATGGCGTCCGTGCCCAGCCGCTCAGGCACCCGCACGGCCTTGATCAGCCGGCAGTGCCGTCCGACGTAGTCGAGCACCAGGCGGTGCGTTTCTTCGTTGACCGGCGCGTTGCGGATCGGTTCGGCCATGACCACCGCGCCCGGCCGCAGCGCCAGCAGGCGCCGCGTTTCATCCAGGGTCGAGAACTGGCTGACGTTCTTCTCGATCAGGTGACTCAGGTGGGTGGGGAACACCAGCGGCGTGATCAGCGGCTGCCCGGTCAGGCGATAGATTTGCGGCGGGCCGTCGTAGCTGAGCAGTGGCCCGCGGCCGACGTGGGCCCGCACGGTCGCGACCAGCTCGGCGATCGCGGCGCGCGACTGGCGCGTATGTGCGAAGTCGAAAGGCGGTGCGAGGACGAAGGACAGCGCGGCGATCACCACCATCCACAGCCGCCCGCGCAGCGCCAGGAAGGGCGCGGCGGCGATGCAGAGCGGCACGAGCAGCGGCATGCCGTAGTGCAGGTAGAAATTGGGCACGGCGCAGAGCCCCGCGAAAGCCGCGATGAGCCAGAGCAGCACGAAGCGTCGTGGTTCCGGTGCGGTCAGCCGCAAGCCGAAGCTCGCGATGGCCAGGAACGGCAGGAGCATCACGGCCATGATGCCGAGGCGGATGAGCGAGGTCAGCGCGTGCGGTGTCTTGGCGAGGTTCGAGACGACCATCGCGTGCCAGAATTCGGGCCAGTGCCCGCTTGCCGCATAGCCGCCCGCGATCAGCAGGGTGGGGACCGCGCCGAGCGCCATCCACAGCAGCACGGCACAGACCACGCGCCCGCGCGGGGCGGACGAGCGCCAGAGAGTCCAGCCGCAGACCAGGCCGAGGAAGGCGCCTTCGAACAGCGCCGTCGTCTTGATCGCGATTCCGAGCCCGGCAAGCAGCATCGCCAGCGCTGCGACCGCCGGTGCGCGGCCTTCGCGAAGTGCGGGCATGGCGCGCAGCACGAGCAGCGCGGCCAGGGCGATGAACAGGTTGTAGAACACCGGGCTCTGGCCGCCGAAGCCTTGCAGAGGGGCGAGCCACAACAGGTAGCAGATTCCGGCCAGAAGCCCCCCGACTTCCCGCCCGGCCTCGGGACGAAGGCGGGTGGCGATGCTGTCGATGGTGGAGGCGGTGGCAGCCGCGAACAGCGTCGCCACGAGCTGATAGGCCAGTGGTGCGGTCGAGATCGCGGTGATCAGGTAGTAGATCGCGAAAAGCCCGAAAGGCTTGCGATCCCACAGGTCGACATAGGGCAAGGCGCCATGATGCATGGCGATGCCGACGGTGTGATAGAACACCTCGTCGCCGTGGAGATTGGGATCGCCGAAGGTGTCGCAGCGCAGGACCAGCGCGACCAGCAAGAGGATTGCGAAGCGCACGAGCGGCGAGAATCGATCGGGCCAGATCGATGGACTGGGCATTGTCGACGGTTCCCCCTGGTGCCCCGTCTTGCCTCAGTCGGCCGGGCCTGGAAAGGGCGTGGATGTCGGGCTTGCCGAAAAGGGGTGACAGGGCGCCCCGCTTCGCCTAAGGGGCCGCCTTTCCAACCAAGCGCGACCAAAGCGAAAGCGAGTGCAGACCCATGACTTTCAAACTCAACGATCTCCGTGACAATGCCGGTGCCCGCAAGAGCCGCATGCGTGTCGGCCGTGGTATCGGCTCGGGCAAGGGCAAGACTGCCGGCCGCGGCCAGAAGGGTGCCAAGGCACGCTCGGGCGTCAGCATCAACGGGTTCGAGGGTGGCCAGATGCCGCTCCACATGCGCATCCCGAAGCGTGGCTTCAACAACATCTTCGCCAAGGACTATGCCGAGGTGAACCTGGGCCTGATCCAGAAGGCGATCGACGCCGGCAAGCTCGACGCCAAGGCCGACATCGATCACGCCGCTCTGAAGGCGGCCGGTCTTGCCCGTGGCGGCAAGGACGGCGTCCGCCTGCTGGGCAAGGGCGAGTTCACCGCCAAGGTCAGCTTCAAGGTCGACGGCGTGTCGAAGGGCGCGCGCGAGGCGGTCGAGAAGCTCGGCGGTTCGGTGACCGTGCCCGAGGCCGGCCCGAGCGAGCACGAGAAGAAGACGGCGCGCCGCGAAGCCAACAAGGCTGCCAAGGCCGCTCCGAAGGCCGCCAAGGCCTAAATTATCAGGACAAAGCCGGGCGGGGTTCTTGCATCCCCGCCCGCGCCCTATATGGGCCTTTCCCATATGGACTGAGGATGACCGGCCCTGCCGAGACTCGAAGCTTCGAGACTCGGCTCCGGCGCCCAAAGCAAGGCTAATCCCTAAATGGCATCACGCGCCGACAACATCGCGAGCAACCTGAACCTCGCCAACTTCTCGAAAGCCACCGAGCTCAAGAAGCGCATCTGGTTCACGGTCGGCGCGCTGATCGTCTTCCGTTTCCTCACGTTCGTGCCGCTGCCGGGTATCAACCCCGTGGCGCTGAAGCAGTTCCTGGATCGCAGCGCTGGCGGCATCCTCGACTTCTTCAACATGTTCTCGGGCGGCGCGCTGTCGAACTACAGCCTGATCAGTCTCGGCGTGATGCCCTACATCACCGCTTCGATCGTGGTGCAGCTTGCAGCCTCGCTGCATCCCTCGCTCGCCGCGCTCAAGAAGGAAGGCGATTCGGGGCGCAAGAAGCTCAACCAGTATTCGCGCTACGGCGCCGTGCTGCTCGCGGTGATCCAGGGCTTCGCGATTCTCAAGAACGCCGAAGTCCAGGGCTTCGCGGTCAATCCGGGCACGCTGTTCTACGTCGCCGGCCTGATTTCGCTCGTTGGCGGCACGATGTTCCTGCTGTGGATCGGTGAGCAGATCACCTCGCGCGGCATCGGCAACGGCACCTCGCTGATCATCATGGCCGGTATCGTCGCGCAGATGCCGACGGCGATCGTCAACATGTTCGAAGGTGGCCGCACCGGTTCGGTCAACGGCTTCCTCATCGCCGGCATGCTGTTGCTGCTCGTGGCCATGGTCTTGCTGATCTGCTTCATGGAGCGTGCCCAGCGCCGCCTGCTGATCCAGTATCCCAAGCGCGCGACCCAGCGCGGCATGATGCAGGCCGATCGCAGTCACCTGCCGCTCAAGCTCAACACCGCCGGCGTCATTCCGCCGATCTTCGCCAGCTCGCTGCTGCTGCTGCCGCTGACGATCAGCCAGTTCGCCGGTTCCTCGCTGTCGCCCGACACCACCTTCGGTTCGATCGTCCAGCGCGTGAACCAGTACCTGCAGCACGGCCAGCCCATCTACATGGTGCTCTACGCCGCAGGCATCATCTTCTTCAGCTTCTTCTACACCGCCGTGGTCTTCAATCCCGAGGAAACGTCGGAGAACCTCAAGAAGAACGGCGGTTTCATCCCCGGCATCCGTCCGGGCAAGAACACCGAGAAGTATCTCGACTACGTGCTGACGCGCATCACCGTGATCGGTGCCGGCTACCTGACCCTGGTCTGCGTGCTGCCCGAATGGGTTATCGCGCAGACGGGGGTGCACTTCCTCGTCGCCGGCGGCACGAGCCTGCTGATCGTGGTCAACGTCACGGTCGACACGATCACCCAGATCCAGTCGCACCTGCTGGCGCACCAGTACGGCGACCTGATCAAGAAGGCCAAACTCAAGGGACGCATGCGCTGATCGGGGCGCGTGCGGATTGAAAAGATAAAAGGGGCGATGACGTGAATATCATCCTGCTGGGACCGCCGGGGGCGGGCAAGGGCACGCAGGCGCAGCGCCTGGTCGAAAGCCGCGGCATGGTCCAGCTCTCCACCGGCGACATGCTGCGCGAGACGCGCAAGGCCGACACCCCGCTGGGTCGTCAGGTTGCCGAAGTCATGGATTCGGGCGCGCTCGTCTCGGACGAGATCGTCTCGGCCATGATCGACGAGAAGCTCGCGGGCCTGCCGGCCGAGACCGGCGTGATCTTCGACGGCTATCCGCGCACCGCCGCCCAGGCTCACTCGCTCGACGACATCCTGGCCGGCCGCGGTCGCAAGCTCGACAGCGTGATCGAACTCGACGTCAACGAGGACGCGCTCGTCGAGCGCATCACCGGTCGCTACACCTGCGCGAGCTGCGGCAAGGGCTATCACGACACGTTCGAGCAGCCCAAGGTCGAGAACACCTGCGACAAGTGCGGTGGTCACGAGTTCAAGCGCCGGCCCGACGACAACGAGGACACCGTGCGCACGCGCATGGCCGAGTATCGCGCCAAGACCGCGCCGATCCTGCCGATCTACGAAGCGCGCGGCATCGTCTCGCGGGTGGACGGCATGGCGCCGATGGACGATGTCACCGGAGCGATCGAGAAGATCCTCGGCTAGCGGCCGGGCAGGGGGAGACGGGAAGATGCGTGGTCTGGTTCTTGCGCTGCTCTCGCTGACCCTTACCGTCCCCGCGCAGGCGGAGGTCGTTGCCAGGACCGACGCCGGTTTCGTCTCGCGCCAGGTCGCGGAAGTCACGGCCAGTCCCGAAGAAGCCTGGAAGGTCCTCGTCGATCCTGCCGAATGGTGGAACGGCGAGCACAGCTTCTCGGGCGACGCCAAGAACCTCTCGCTCGATGCGCGCGCCGGTGGCTGCTTCTGCGAAGCGCTGCCCGGTGAAGGCGAGAAGGGCTGGCTCAATCCGCGCGGTGGCGTCGAGCACATGCGCGTGGTCTTCGTCGACAAGGGCAAGGCGCTGCGCATGAGCGGCGCGCTCGGTCCCCTGCAGTCCGAAGCGCTCACGGGCGCGCTGACGATCACGCTCAAGCCCGTCGAGGGCGGCACCCGGCTGACCTGGGAATATGTCGTCGGCGGCTACATGCGCTACAAGCCCGAGCAGATCGTGCCTGCGGTAGACAAGGTGCTCGGCGATCAGCTCTCGCGCCTGGCCGACAAGCTCGGTCGCAAGGTTTCGACCGAGGCGCCGAAGCCGCAGCCGGGGATGGAAGCGGGCCGCTGACCGTTCTCGAATATGGTGGACAAGGCTGCGGATGGGGCGGGGCGACGGTGATCTCGCTTTGACCTCGCGGGGCCGATCCTGTATGGCGAATGCACCAAGCGCGATGCCGCCGAAACCCTGCGTTGAGCTGGGGTTTTTCCTCGCGCGGCGTTGACAGTATCGGCGAATCGCCGTAAGCGCGCCCTTCATTCGACAGAAATGGTTGAGTCCGGCAGGCGACTGCATGATGCACGCCGACCGGGCTTTTGCCTGTGTTTTCCGTGGAATGACGCGTTGAGATAGGGATCGCGGACCCGCTGTCCCTGTGGAGCAGGAGAATTAAGTGGCTCGTATTGCCGGGGTGAACATCCCCACCAACAAGCGCGTGATCATCGCGCTGACCTACATTCACGGTATCGGCTCGTTCAAGGCCCGCCAGATCGTCGACAAGCTGGGCATCGATCATGCCCGCCGCGTGCAGGACCTGAGCGATCAGGAAGTCCTCCACATCCGCGAAGCGATCGACGCCGAGCACACGGTCGAGGGTGACCTTCGCCGCGAAACCGCGATGAACATCAAGCGTCTGATGGACCTGGCCTGCTATCGCGGCCTGCGTCACCGCAAGGGCCTCCCGGTCCGCGGCCAGCGCACGCACACGAACGCCCGCACCCGCAAGGGCAAGGCCAAGCCCATCGCCGGCAAGAAGAAGTAAGCTCACTTCGAGAAGCTCAGTACGAGCGGATCGAAGCGAACCTCTTTTCCTTCCGAGACACGACAGGATAACCGATCATGGCACGCGAACCTCAGCGCATTAAGCGCCGCGAGCGCAAGAACATCACGAGCGGCATCGCGCACGTGAATGCGAGCTTCAACAACACGATGGTCACCATCACCGACGCCCAGGGCAATGCGATCAGCTGGTCCTCGGCCGGCATGATGGGCTTCAAGGGCAGCCGCAAGTCGACCCCGTATGCCGCTCAGGTGGCCGCGGACGACGCCGGCAAGAAGGCCGCCGAACACGGCGTCCGCACCCTCGAGGTCGAAGTCAAGGGCCCGGGTTCGGGCCGTGAAAGCGCGCTGCGCGCTCTGCAGGCGGTGGGCTTCACCATCACCTCGATCCGCGACGTGACGCCGATCCCGCACAACGGGGTCCGGCCGTCCAAGCGTCGCCGCGTCTGATCGAGTCTTTTGGCGGAGCTCGTCTCCGCCACTTTTCGGATCGGCCGCGGCCCGCAATGGGCCCGCGGCCGCAGCCGCAAGAACAAGCCCTAGGGCCAAAATTCATTAGGGGACACCCATGACTGTCAACATCAAGAACTGGCAGGAACTGAAGAAGCCCAACAACCTCGAAGTGAAGGCGGGCAACGACCCCAAGCGCCGCGCGACCTTCGTCGCGGAGCCTCTCGAGCGCGGCTTCGGTCTGACGCTCGGTAACGCGCTGCGCCGCGTGTTGCTCTCGTCGCTGCAGGGTGCGGCGATCACCTCGATCAAGATCGAGAACGTTCTGCACGAGTTCTCGAGCCTCGCCGGCGTGCGCGAGGACGTGACCGACATCGTCCTCAACGTGAAGCAGATCGCCCTGAAGATGCAGGGCGAAGGTCCGAAGCGTCTTCAGCTTTCGGCCACCGGCCCGGCCGAAGTCACCGCCGGTGACATCGCCGTGACCGGCGACATCGAGGTCATGAACAAGGACCTCGTGATCTGCCACCTCGACGAGGGTGCGACGCTCAACATGGAGCTGACCGCCGACGTGGGTAAGGGTTACGTTCCCGCCGTGGGCAACCGCCCGGTCGACGCGCCGATCGGCCTGATCCCGATCGACTCGCTCTACTCGCCGGTCCGTCAGGTGTCGTACAAGGTCGACAACGCGCGTATCGGGCAGGAGCTGGACTTCGATAAGCTGAACCTCACCGTCGAGACCGACGGTACGGTGACGCCCGAGGACGCCGTGGCCTATGCCGCGCGCATCCTGCAGGACCAGCTCGCGCTGTTCGTCCACTTCGAGGACGTGGCTCCGATCGGCGCTTCGCCGATGATCGGCATCGCTGCCGGCGGCGCCGCCGCTGCGGACGAGGGCGATACCAACCAGCTCAACCGTTACCTTCTCAAGAAGGTCGACGAGCTCGAGCTGTCGGTGCGTTCGGCCAACTGCCTCAAGAACGACAACATCATCTACATCGGCGACCTGGTCCAGAAGACCGAGGCCGAGATGCTCCGCACGCCGAACTTCGGCCGCAAGTCGCTCAACGAGATCAAGGAAGTCCTGAGCTCGATGGGTCTGCGCCTCGGCATGGACATCCCTGGCTGGCCGCCCGAGAACATCGAAGAAATGGCCAAGAAGCTCGAGCAGGAACTGCTCGGCTAAGGCCGCAAGGTCTCACCCCGGCGACGGTCGGGGTGGGAACCTGAAGGGTGACGGCGGCGGCCCCAAGCGCTGCCTGGTCTGGGCTACCTCACACGGGCCCCTAACGAACGGAGTATAGAACATGCGTCACAAACACGGTCATCGTAAGCTTCAGCGCACCTCGTCGCACCGCGCCGCTCTGCTGCGCAACATGGCAGCCGCACTGATCAAGCACGAGCAGATCACCACCACGACCTCGAAGGCGCGCGAACTGCGTCCCTACGTCGAGAAGCTGATCACGCTCGGCAAGCGCGGCGGCCTGTCGAACCGCCGTCTGGCCCACGCCCGTCTGCTCGACGACGCGCAGCTGGTGAAGCTGTTCGACACGCTGGCGACGCGCTACGCCGGTCGCGACGGTGGCTACACCCGCATCATCAAGGCCGGCTTCCGCCAGTCGGACGCCGCCCCGATCGCGGTGATCGAACTGGTCGACCGCGACACCTCGGCCAAGGGCCAGGATTCGGGTCCGGTCTACAGCGAGGAAGAGGACTTCGCCGAGGCGTAAGTCCTGCACCGGGCTTCGGCCCGGCCACGAGATTGCAAAGGCGGTCGCGAGTGCTAGGCTCGCGGCCGCTTTTGCTTTTGGAGAAGAGGATGCCCCGGTTCCCGCTCGCGCTGCTCGCCGCAGCGTGGCTGACCTTTTCCTCGCAAGCCCCGGCTAGCCAACAGACAGCCAAGGACACGACGCTGATCCCCTATCCCGAAACCCGCCGTGGCGACGTCTCCGAGACGCTGTTCGGCGAGACGATCGCCGATCCCTACCGCTGGCTCGAGAACGACGTCCGCAACGATCCCGATGTCGCCGACTGGGTCGAACGCGAGAACAAGGTCACCGATGCCTATCTCGAGACCTTGCCGCAGCGCGCCTGGTTCAAGGATCGCATCCGCGGGTTGATGGACTACGAGCGCTTCGGCCTGCCGACCAAGGCCGGCGGGCGCTATTTCTACCTGCGCAATTCGGGGCTGCAGAACCAGGCGCAGCTGTTCGTGCGCCAAGGGCTGCGCGGCAAGCCACGATTGCTGCTCGATCCCAATGCCTGGGCCAAGGATGCGGCGACTGCACTCGATTCCTGGAAACCCTCGGACGACGGCAAGCTGCTGCTCTACTCGGTTCAGGACGGTGGCAGCGACTGGCGCATCCTGCGCGTGCTCGACGTCAAGACCGGCGCGCCGCTGGCCGACGAGATCCGCTGGGCGAAGTTCACCGGTCTCGCCTGGGTGGGCGACGAAGGCTTTCTCTACTCGCGCTTTCCCGAGCCCCAGGAAGGCGAGACCTTCCAGGCGCGCAATTACAACCAGGCGATCTACTTCCACCGGCTCGGCACGCCGCAGTCCGCTGACGAGCTGGTCTACGCGACGCCCGATCATCCCGACTATGGCCATACGGCCCAGGTGACCCAGGACGGGCGCCTGGTCGTGATCCACAGCCAGATCGGCACCGACGCGCGCTACGAGGTTCACACCGTCGACCTGACCCGCCGGAGCAAGGATGGCTGGAAACCGCGCGCGCTGGTCAAGGGCTTCGAGCACGATTGGCGTCTGGTCGACGGCATGGGCCAGGTGCTCTGGTTCGTGACCAACCAGGACGCGCCGCGTTACCGCCTGGTCGCGATCGATCTCGCCCAGCGCGCACCGCAGTGGCGCCAACTCGTCGCGCAGACCGAAGAGACGCTCGAACAGGCGACGATCATCGGCAACCAGCTTGTCCTGCAGTATCTGAAGGACGCCTCGAGCCGGGCGCTGGTGTTCGGGCTCGACGGCAAGTCGGTGCGCTCGATCGCGCTCAACGGCATCGGCACGGCGGGCGGCTTCGCCGGCAAGCCCGGCGATCCCGAGACGTTCTATGCCTTCACCAGCTTCAACCGTCCGCAGACGATATATCGGATGAACCTGGCGACGGGTCAGTCCACGCCTTTCGCCAGCCCCAAGCTGCTGTTCGATCCGCGCGACTTCGCGATCGAGCAGCGCTTCTACGCGTCGAAAGACGGGACGCGGGTGCCGATGTTCATCGTCCGCAAGAAGAGCGTGGTCGGTGCGGGCAAGCCGGTCCCGACGATCCTCTATGGCTACGGTGGCTTCGACGTCTCGCTGACCCCGGGTTTCTCGGCGATCCGCATGGCCTGGCTCGAGGCGGGCGGCGCCTTCGCGCTGGCCAACCTGCGCGGCG
The DNA here is from genome assembly GCA_004211435.1 of Novosphingobium sp. Classification (GTDB taxonomy): domain Bacteria; phylum Pseudomonadota; class Alphaproteobacteria; order Sphingomonadales; family Sphingomonadaceae; genus Novosphingobium; species Novosphingobium anseongense. Next base: position 57,061 of record SECS01000004.1, read on the forward strand.
GCGGCGAATATGGCCGCGCCTGGCACGACGGCGGCCGCCGCGAGAACAAGCAGAACGTGTTCGACGATTTCATCGCCGCGGGCGAATACCTGATCGCCGAAGGGATCACGCCCAGGGACGGCCTCGCGATCCAGGGCGGTTCGAACGGCGGCCTGCTCGTCGGCGCCGCGGTCAACCAGCGTCCCGATCTTTTCGCCGCAGGCAATGCCGCGGTCGGCGTCATGGACATGCTGCGCTTCGACCGCTTCACCGCCGGGCGCTATTGGGTCGACGACTACGGCTATCCCGACCGCGAGAAGGACTTCCGCGTGCTGCGCGCCTATTCGCCCTACCACAACATCCGCCCCGGCAAGGATTACCCGGCCATGCTGGTGACCACGGCTGACACCGACGATCGCGTCGTGCCTGGGCACAGCTTCAAATATACGGCGGCGCTCCAGGCGGCGAAGCTCGGGAACCGGCCGCAGCTGATCCGGGTCGAGACGCGCGCCGGGCACGGTTCGGGCAAGCCGACCGACAAGGCGATCGAGGAAGGCGCCGACGTCCTGGCCTTCCTGGCGCAGTGGACCGGCCTCAAGCTGCCCTGAGGCGGTTCAGCCCTGCGAAAGCACGCCTGGCCTATGGACCTTCAGATTGGGCTATCAGGGGTTTGCTGGCCATGACGCTTTTCCGTTCCCGTACCGCCGCCGCGCTCGCCGCCGCGGCCGCGCTTTCGCTTTCGGCCACGCCTGCCATGGCGCGGGGCTGGAACCGTCATCATGATCGCGGCGGTCTCGACGCCGGCGACGTGTTCGGCGGCCTGCTGATCATCGGCGGCGTCGCCGCCATCGCCAGCGCCGTGTCGAAGTCGAACAAGGATCGTCAGGTCCGCGATAACGCGAACTATCCCGACCAGGCGCGCTACGACGATCAATATTATCGCGACGCGCGCGGTGACGAAGGGGCCGACTACGGCCGCGACGACTATCGCGCACCGCCGGCGAGTTCGTGGCGCTCGGGCGTGAGTGTGGACGCCGCGGTCGATGCCTGCGTTGGCGAGGTCGAGCGCGACCGATCGATCGACAGCGTCGATGCGGTCAACCGCGAGAGCGATGGCTGGCGCGTCTCGGGCCGCGTGCGCGACGGTGGCGACTTCTCGTGCTCGGTCGATGGCAGCGGTCGCGTGCGGAACGTCGCCGGGCTCTAGTTTTCCGCGATGCGGTTGTAGGCAGGGATCGCCAGCGACCAGTGGATGGAGGCACCGCGCAGCGTGAAGCCCGCGAGGGCGGCGACCGGCCAGACGATTTCGTTGGGCAGAGACAGCAGCGCGCCCGCCACGGCGAGCGCCGAGCTCAGCGCCGCCGCGGTCACGTAGAGTTCGCGCCGCATCAGGATCGAGGGCTGGCCGGCGAGCACGTCGCGGATGATGCCGCCGACGCAGCCGGTTATCACGCCCATCAGCGCTGCCGGAACCGGCGGCGTGCCATAGCCGAGCGCCTTGACCGTGCCGAGCACGGCATAGGCGCTGAGGCCCACGGCATCGGCCCATTCGAGCAATTGGCCCTGCCACCAGCGGTGCGGGGTGAGCCAGGCCAGCACGGCGACGGCGAGGCAGGTCGGCGCGACCAGCGGATCGCGGATCCAGAACACCGGCGCGCCGATCAGCAGGTCGCGCACCGAACCGCCGCCGACGCCGGTGACCAGCGCGAAGAAGGCCATGGTCACGAAGTCCTGCCGCAGACGCGCCGCGAGCAGCGCGCCCGACAGCGCGAAGACGGCGATGCCGGCAACGTCGAGGAAACGGATGATCGCGGGCAGGTCGGCAAGCGGCATCGCGCGGCTATAACCGGACCCGCCCATGCAGGACAATCTCTAGCGCTTCAGCGCATCGCGCAGCGAAGCAGCGCCGAGCACGACGGCAAAGGATCCGAATGCGACCAGAACCAGCACTTCGAAATGCGCACCTACGAAGCCGAACATGAAAAACCCTCCCTGACGGAACCGCATCCTTGTGCGGTCCATCGGGGAGGGCTTCCTTGATCGAGATCAAAGGGTGAGACTTGCCCGCCGCATCGATCAGATGTGAATGGGCTTTCCGCGCACGGCCATCGCCGCTTCCTTGATCGCTTCCGAATGGGTCGGGTGCGCGTGGCAGGTATAGGCGATGTCCTCGCTGGTCGCACCGAATTCCATGGCCTGTGCGGCCTGGGCAATCATCGTGCCGGCGACCGAGGCAATGCACCAGACGCCGAGCACGCGATCGGTCTCGGCATCGGCGATGACCTTGACGAAGCCGTCGGTCTCGCGGTTGGTCTTGGCGCGGCTGTTGGCGAGCATCGGGAACTTGCCGACCTTGATCTCGCCGCGTTCCTTGGCCTGTTCCTCGGTCAGGCCGACGCCGGCGATCTCGGGGAAGGTGTAGACGACGCTCGGGATCACGGCGTGGTTCACGATGCCGATCTGGCCGGCGATGTTCTCGGCCACGGCAATGCCTTCGTCCTCGGCCTTGTGCGCGAGCATCGGGCCGGGGATGACGTCGCCGATCGCCCAGACGCCGGCGACCTTGGTGCGGAAGTCGTGGTCGGTTTCGATCTGGCCGCGCTTGTTGAGTTCGAGGCCGATCTTGTCGAGGCCGAGGCCTTCGGTGTTCGGCCGGCGGCCGATCGAAACGAGGACGGCATCGGCCTCTAGCGTCTCGGTGTCGCCGCCCGCCGCGGGTTCGAGCGACAGCGTGACCTTCTTGCCCTTGACCGTCGCCTGGGTGACCTTGGTCGAAAGCTTGAGCTCCATGCCCTGCTTCTTGAACAGCTTGCCCGCTTCCTTGCGGACCTCGCCGTCCATGCCGGGCAGCAACTGGTCGAGGAATTCGACGACGGTGACCTTGGCGCCGAGGCGGCGCCAGACAGAACCGAGCTCGAGCCCGATCACGCCGCCGCCGATGACCACGAGGTGGTCGGGCACGCGGTCGAGCGCGAGCGCGCCCGTGCTGTCGACGATCAGGCCTTTTTCGTTGTCGACTGCGACGCCGGGGAGCGGGGTGACCGACGAGCCGGTCGCCACGATCACGTTCTTGGCGGTCACGGTCTTGCCGGCGACGTCGACGGTGTGCGCGTCCTGGAAGCTGGCGCGGCCCTTGAGCCAGTCGATCTTGTTCTTCTTGAACAGGTATTCGATGCCGCCGGTCAGTTCCTTGACCGCGGCGGCCTTCTCGCCCTGGAGCACGGGCAGGTCGAGTTCGACCTTGCCGGTCTTGACGCCGAACTTGGCGAGCGTGCCGTGCGCGGCTTCCTCGAACAGCTCGGAGCCGTGGAGCAGCGCCTTGGAAGGGATGCAGCCGACGTTGAGGCAGGTGCCGCCCAGCGTCTCGCGACTTTCGGCGCAGGCGGTCTTGAGCCCGAGCTGGGCCGCGCGCACCGCGGCGACATAGCCGCCGGGGCCGGCACCGATGACGAGGACGTCGTAGTCGTATTCAGCCATTTGGGCCTCCGTGGCGCGCGGGCTTCGACAAGCTCAGCCTGAGCGGGTCTGGCAATTATTGGGCAGAAGAAAAGTCGCGCAAACGCCTCGGCCTTACAGGTCGATCAGCAGGCGCGTCGGATCCTCGATCGCTTCCTTGATCGTCTTGAGCGCGGTCACAGCCTCGCGGCCGTCGATCAGGCGGTGGTCGTACGACAGCGCGATATACATCATCGGGCGGATGACGATCTCGCCGTTGCGGACCACGGCGCGGTCCTCGATGCGGTGCAGGCCGAGCACGGCCGACTGCGGCGGGTTGATGATCGGCGTCGACATCAGGCCGCCGAACACGCCGCCGTTGGAGATCGTGAAGGTGCCGCCCTTCATGTCGTCGAGCGTCAGGGTGCCGTCCTTGGCCTTCTTGCCGTATTCGGCGATCGCCTTCTCGATGTCGGCGAAGGAAAGCTGGTCGACGTTGCGGACCACCGGCACGACCAGGCCGTTGGGGGCCGAGACCGCGACCGAGAGATCGATGTAGTCGTGATAGACGATCTCATCGCCCTGGATCTGGGCGTTGACCGCCGGAATGTCCTTGAGCGCCAGGACCGAGGCCTTGGCGAAGAAGGACATGAAACCGAGCTTCACGCCATGCTTCTTGACGAAAAGGTCCTTGTAGCGATCGCGCGCGGCGATCACTTCGGTCATGTCGACGTCGTTGAACGTGGTCAGCAGCGCTGCGGTATTCTGCGCATCCTTGAGCCGCTTGGCGATGGTCTGGCGCAGGCGCGTCATCTTGACGCGCTCTTCGCGACGCTCACCGGCGGGAGCTGCGGGCACCGAGGCCGGAGCCGGCGAAGCAGCAGCCGTCGTGGCGGGAGCGGGCGTGGCCTGCTTGGCCTGCGCGGCGTGAACGATGTCCTCCTTGGTCAGGCGGCCGTCCTTGCCGGTGCCCTTGACGCTCGAAGGATCGATGCCGTGCTCCAGCACCGCGCGGCGCACCGAGGGGGAGAGCGCGGCATCGCCGGCATCCTCGCCCTTGGGCGGCAGCGTGTCGGAGGCCGGCGGGATCGCCTTCTCGGCGCGCGGGGCAACCGGAGCGGCGCCCGCAACCGCGGTCGAATCCTCGATCGTGGCGATCAGCGCGCCGACCGCGACGGTATCGCCTTCCTTGGCGATATGCGCGCCCATGACGCCGGCCGCGGGGGCCATGACGTCGATCGCGACCTTGTCGGTTTCGAGGCTGGCGATCGGCTCGTCGAGCACGACGGCCTCGCCGGGCTGCTTGAGCCACTGGCCGATCGTCGCTTCGGAGACCGATTCACCCAGAACGGGAACTTTGACTTCGCTGGACATGCTGGACCTTCCTGAGACCTATGGGCCTGCGATCACTTCTTGCCGGTGCGGCGGCGAATTTCGGAGCGGACCGAGAGGCCCAGGGCATCGGCAACGAGCGCGCCCTGTTCGTTCTCATGCCGCTTGGCGAGACCGGTAGCGGGCGAGGCGCTGGCCGAGCGGCCGGCATAGCGCGGACGCGCGATCTTGCACTTGGCCGCGGCGAGCGCTTCCTCGATGAAGGGCTCGACGAACGACCAGGCGCCCTGGTTCTTGGGCTCTTCCTGGCACCAGACGACCTCTTCGAGGTTGGTCAGGCGCTCGATGCGCGCGGTCAGCGGCTCGCCGGGGAACGGATAGAGCTGCTCGACGCGAACCACCGTGGTGTCCTTGAGCTCGGCGGCGTCGCGCGCCTCCATCAGGTCGTAGCCGACCTTGCCCGAGCAGAGGACGAGCTTCTTGACGTCCTTGTCCGCGGGCGGCGTGCGATCGGCCATCAGGCGGCGGAAGTGGCTGTTGCCGACGAAGTCCTCGAGTTCGGACTTGGCCAGCGGATGCCGCAGCAGCGACTTCGGCGTCATGATCACCAGCGGCTTGCGGAACGAGCGGTGCATCTGGCGGCGCAGAACGTGGAAGTAGTTCGACGGCGTCGTGATGTTGCAGACCTGGATGTTGTCCTGCGCGCAGAGCTGCAGGAAGCGTTCCAGGCGCGCCGAAGAGTGCTCGGGCCCCTGGCCCTCGTAACCGTGCGGCAGCAGCAGGACGAGGCCGTTGGCGCGCAGCCACTTGGCTTCGGCCGCGGCGATGTACTGGTCGATGATGATCTGCGCGCCGTTCGCGAAATCGCCGAACTGCGCTTCCCACAGGACCAGGGTCTTGGGATCGGTCATCGCATAGCCGTACTCGAAGCCGAGCACGCCATATTCGCTGAGCGGGCTGTCGAGCACTTCGAAGCGGCCGTGGGGCACGGTCGAGAGCGGCACGTACTTGCGCTCGTCGGTCTGGTCGACCCAGACGGCATGACGCTGGCTGAAGGTGCCGCGGCCCGAATCCTGGCCGGACAGGCGTACGCCGTAGCCTTCGGATACCAGGCTGCCGAAGGCCAGGGCCTCGCCGGTCGCCCAGTCGAAGCCTTCACCCGACTTGAACGCGGCGCGCTTGGCGTCGAGCACGCGGTTCAGCGTCTTGTGGATCGTCAGGTCGTCGGGAACCGTGGTCAAGGTGCGACCGAGGCTCTCGAACAGCTTGTTCTCGATGCCGGTCGGCGCGTTGCGGCGCGCGCCTTCGGGATCGTTGGGGCGGTTGAAGCCGCTCCAGCGACCGGCGAACCAGTCGGCCTCGTTGGCCTTGTAGGTCTTGGAAGCTTCGAATTCTTCCTCGAGATTGGCGACGAAACCTTCGGCATATTCGCCGAGATAGCCGCCTTCGACCACGCCTTCCTCGACCAGCCGCTTGGCATAGATCTCGGACACCGGCGGATGCTGGCGGATCTGCGAATACATCAGCGGCTGCGTGAAGCTCGGCTCGTCACCTTCGTTGTGACCGAAGCGGCGATAGCACCACATGTCGATCACGACGTCCTTGTCGAACTTCTGGCGGAAGTCGACGGCCATCTTGCAGGCGAAGGTCACGGCTTCGGGATCGTCGCCGTTGACGTGGAAGATCGGGGCCTGGACGCCCTTGGCGACGTCCGAGGGGTAGGGCGAGTTGCGCGCGAACTGCGGGCTCGTCGTGAAGCCGATCTGGTTGTTGATGATGAAGTGCAGGCAGCCACCGGTGGCGTAGCCGCGGATGCCCTGGAAGCCCAGGCATTCCCAGACGATGCCCTGGCCTGCGAAGGCCGCGTCGCCGTGCAGCAGCACGGGCAGGACCTGGTCCATCTCCTCGAGGTCGTCGCGCATGGTCAAGGTCGCACGGACCTTGCCGAGCACGACGGGGTCCACGGTTTCGAGGTGCGAGGGGTTGGGCACCAGGCTCATGTGCACCTTGATCCCGTCGAACTCGCGGTCGGTCGAGGTGCCCAGGTGATACTTGACGTCGCCCGATCCGCCGACGTCCTCGGGATTGGCGGTGCCGCCCGAGAACTCGTGAAAGATGACCTTGTAGGGCTTGGCCATGACGTTCGCGAGCACGTTCAGGCGGCCGCGGTGGGCCATGCCGACGACGATCTCGCGCACGCCCATCTGGCCGCCGCGCTTGATCACGGCTTCGAGCGCCGGGATCATCGATTCACCGCCGTCGAGGCCGAAGCGTTTCGTGCCGACGTACTTCTTGCCGAGGAACTTCTCGTACTGCTCGCCGCGGACGACGGCCTGGAGGATCGCTTTCTTGCCCAGCACGCTGAAGTCGATCGACTTGTCGGCGCCTTCCATCCGGTCCTGAAGGAAGCGGCGCTCCTCCACGTCCGAGATGTGCATGTATTCGAGGCCGACCTTGCCGCAATAGTTCGCCTGCAGGATGCCCACGAGCTCGCGGATCGTCGCCCACTGCTTGCCGAGGAAACCGCCGATGAAGATCTGGCGATCGAGCGCGGCGCCGGTGAAGCCATGATATTCGGGGGTGAGGTCGGCAGGCAGATCGCGCTTGGAAAGCCCCAGCGGATCGAGATCGGCAGCCAGGTGACCGCGCACGCGATAGGTGCGGATCAGCATCATAGCGCGGATCGAGTCCATCGCCGCGGCCTCGATCGCGCTCTCGTCGAGCGGGGCGGCCGACTTGGCGGTGGCGGCCTTGATCGCCGCCTTCATCACCGTCGGATCGAGCGCCTGGGTGAGATCGTCCTCGTCCCCACCGCCGACCAGCGGCCAGTTCGTCTTTTGCCAGCTAGGACCCGGTTGAGGATCGTCGGGAAGGAAGTCGTGGTTTTCGTTACCCATGGCGCGCAGCCTCACGTGCCCCGGCTTGCGCCGGGGCCTTAGGTTTTAGCGAGGGAGCATCTTGCGACGCTCCGCGAATGTTCCTCCCGAAGACGTTTCCCCCCGGAAACCCTCGGCGGCTTATGCCAGTTCCTTCAGCAGCCCCGACAGCGTGGTGCCGAGCTCGGAAGGTGAGGGCGAGACGCGGATACCGGCCTCTTCCATCGCCGCGATCTTGTCGTCCGCGCCGCCCTGGCCGCCCGAGACGATCGCACCGGCGTGGCCCATGCGGCGGCCCGGAGGCGCCGTGCGGCCGGCGATGAAGCCGACCATCGGCTTCTTGCGGCCACGCTTGGCTTCGTCCTTGAGGAACTGCGCCGCTTCTTCTTCGGCGCTGCCGCCGATCTCGCCGATCATGATGATCGACTTGGTCGCGTCGTCGGCCAGGAACAGCTCGAGCACGTCGATGAAGTTGGTGCCGTTGACCGGGTCGCCGCCGATGCCGACTGCGGTGGTCTGGCCAAGGCCGGCGTTGGTCGTCTGGAACACGGCCTCATAGGTGAGCGTACCCGAACGCGAGACCACGCCGACCGAACCCTTCGAGAAGATGTTGCCGGGCATGATGCCGATCTTGCACTCGCCGGGGGTCAGGACGCCGGGGCAGTTCGGGCCGATCAGGCGCGACTTGGAACCCGACAGCGCGCGCTTGACGCGGACCATGTCGAGCACCGGGGCGCCCTCGGTGATCGCGACGATCAGCTCGATCTCGGCGTCGATCGCTTCGAGGATCGCGTCGGCACAGCCCGCGGGCGGCACGTAGATGCAGCTGGCGGTGGCGCCGGTCGCGGCCTTCGCCTCGGCGACGGTGTCGTACTGGGGCAGGCCGATGTGGTCGGTGCCGCCTTTGCCGGGGGTCACGCCCGCAACCATCTGCGTGCCGTAGTCGAGCGCCGCCTGGGTGTGGAAGCTGCCGGTCTTGCCGGTCATGCCCTGGGTGATGACCTTCGTGTTCTTGTCGACGAGAATGGACATTCAGTGCTCCTGGGGAGGAAGTTTCAGGTCCGTGGGGCGAAGTCCATCGCCCCCGGGAAATCAAGCCAGCGAGGGATCGATGCCCTTGCAGGCAACGAGCAGTTCCTTGACCGCGTCGATCGAGACCTGGAGGCCGGCCTTGGCGGTGTCGTCGAGCGTGATCTCGACGATCTCCTCGACGCCGCCGGCGCCGATCACCACCGGCACGCCGACGTAGAGGCCGTCGAGGCCGTACTTGCCGTCGACATAGGCGGCCGAAGGCAGGATGCGCTTCTGGTCACCGAGGTAGCTTTCGGCCATCGCGATCGCCGAAGCGGCCGGGGCGTAGAACGCCGAGGTGCCGAGCAGGCCGACGATCTCGCCGCCGCCGACGGCGGTGCGCTTGACGATCGCGTCGATGCGCTCCTGGGTCGAACGGCCCAGCTTGATCAGGTCGGGGATGGGGATGCCCTTGATCGTCGAATATTCGGCGACGGGGACCATCGTGTCGCCGTGGCCGCCGAGCACGAAGCTCGAGACGTCGCGCACCGAGACGCCGAATTCCTCGGCGAGGAAGGTCGAGAAGCGTGCCGAGTCGAGCACGCCGGCCATGCCGACGACCTTGTTGTGCGGCAGGCCCGAGAATTCGCGCAGCGCCCAGACCATCGCGTCGAGCGGGTTGGTGATGCAGATGACGAAAGCGTCGGGTGCGTTGGCCTTGATGCCTTCGCCGACGGCCTTCATGACCTTGAGGTTGATGCCCAGCAGATCATCGCGGCTCATGCCCGGCTTGCGCGGCACGCCGGCGGTGACGATGATGACGTCCGCGCCCGCGATGTCCTTGTAATCGTTGGTGCCGGTAACCTTGGCGTCGAAGCCTTCGACCGGGCCGCACTGCTGCAGGTCGAGCGCCTTGCCCTGGGGGACGCCCTCGACGATGTCGAACAGGACGACGTCGCCCAGTTCCTTCTGCGCGGCGAGGTGAGCCAGCGTGCCGCCGATGTTGCCGGCACCGATGAGGGCGATCTTCTTGCGAGCCATGATGGGGGAAGTCCTTCAGTCGGGGCGACATGCAGCGGGCATAGGCGCCTGCATGCCCCTCTCGAAGGCAGGCGCCGGAGGTTTCGAGTGGTGCCCTAGGCGCGTGCTGCGGCCATTGCAACCGCGAAAAGGCCGCAAATCGAGGAATTCCGAAGGTTTATCGTATAATGGTGCGCAATAGCAATAGATGCTAAGGAAGCCTAGTTTCCGCGATCGTTTCGCCGTTGCTGGGCACCAGTCCGTCGGTGTTCGGACCGAGGCCATCCTGCGGGTTCAGCGCTGCGTCATGCAGATGTCGGTGGCATGTCGGCGATGCACGGGCGCGGCACGATGCCGCCGGCCAGCGTTCAGGCGCGTTTGCGAACCTTGCCGGTATGCTTTTCGCGTTCCTTGGCGAGCAGCATGGCCGCGAGATAGTCGGGCACCGGGCGGCTGAAGTAGTAGCCCTGGCCGAGCGTGCAGCCGGCTTCGGACACTGCGCGGACCTGTTCGATCGTCTCGAGACCCTCGGCGACGATCTCCATGCCCAAGGTCTGGCCCATCCCGGAAACGGCACGGATGATCGCGTCGCTCTTCTTGCCCTGGTTGATGCCCGAGATGAAGCTGCGGTCGACCTTGATCTTCGAGAACGGATACTTGTTGAGATAGCCGAGCGAGGAATAGCCGGTGCCGAAATCGTCGAGCGCGAAGCGGACGCCTGCTTCGGCCAGCTCGTTGATGAAGGTCTCGGTGTTCTGGCTGTGATCGAGCAGCACGGTCTCGGTGATCTCGAGCTCGAGCCGCGAGGGATCGAGCCGGGCCTCGCGCAGCGCCGAAAGGATCGCCATGGCGGCGCCGGGCGCCTTGATCTGCAGCGGCGAGAGATTGACCGCGATGGTCACGTCCTCGGGCCATTGCGCTGCGGCCTTGGCGGCCTGGGCGGTGATCCAGTTGCCCAAGGTGATGATCGCGCCGGTCTCTTCGGCGACGGGGATGAATTCGTCGGGCCGCAGTTCGCCCTTCTCGGGGTGGAACCAGCGTACCAGCGCCTCGAAGCTGCGGATGCGGCCGGTTTCGAGATCGATCAGCGGCTGGAAGAAGATCGACAGTTCGTCGCGCTGGAGCGCGAGGCGCAGTTCGCTCTCGATCTCGCGGCGACGGACGAGGTTGCGCGTCATCGACGGGTCGAAGAACGTGATCTGCTGGCGGCCGTTGACCTTCGAGCGATAGAGCGCGAGGTCGGCGCCCTGCATCAGCGTGTCGAAGTCCTGGCCGTCTTCGGGATAGAGCGCAATGCCCATCGAAGCCGCGATCTCCAGCCGGTCACCGTCGATGCGGATCGGGCGACCGATCTCTTCCATCATGCGCTTGGCAAGTTGTTCGGTCTGATTGCGGTCGCCGGTCTCGCAGGCGACGATGAACTCGTCGCCGCCGAAGCGCGCGACCGTGGCATCGGCGGGGGCGACGGCCTTGAGGCGACTGGCCACTTCGGCGAGCAGCTTGTCGCCGATCTGGTGACCGAGCGAGTCGTTGACTTCCTTGAACCGGTCGAGATCCATCCAGAACAGGGCAAAGGTCCGCGCCGGATCGAGCGTCGGCATGCGATCGAGCAGGTGGTGATTGAGGCCGGCGCGGTTGAGCAGGCCGGTGACCACGTCCGAGCGGGCCAGGACCTGCATCTTTTCCGCCAGCCGCGAACTGGTCTCGGCGGCCGAGATCGAATCCCGCAGCGAGCGGTAGACGTTGAGCGCGATCGAGATGACCGAGGGGATATGCAAAAGCGTCGCGACGCCAAACAGGCGGATGAGAGGCTCGTCGCTGGACAATTGCGCCACGCTCAGTGGCGCAAGGACAAGAAGCAACTGGCCGACTGCGATGACGGGGCGCCCGGCATTGCGCGGCGCGATCGCGGTGGCATAGCTCACCGCAAAGCCGACGATCACCATCTGGGCTTCGAACAGGACGTTGTGCGCGGTCGCCAGCGCGGCCAGCGCGCCCACGGCGCCGGCATAGGCGAAGGCACCGAGCTCGAAATGCAATTCCAGCGCGTTGGACGTCGCGCGCTTGAAGCGCTTGGCGGCCACCACGATCACCGTTCGAATGGCGGCGATCACCGCGACGCACCAGGCAGTGATCTCCATCGCGAGATCGTCGGTCGACAGCGCAGCCGCAAGGCAGATCACGCTGCCGCAGACCGCGCCGATGACCAGACTCATGGGATTAGAATAGAGCGACGCCACCAGGGTCTTGCGAACCTGCTGGTCGATCGAGCTTCTCACCCCGAGGCCAGAAAAGAGAGCGCGTGCGCGAAGAATGGGCGTTTTCCTGCTAGTTCCGTTGCTCGCGATAACCCCAAATGGTTAACAACGACTTAGAACCTGGTGCAGCGCTCGTGATCACGGACGTGAGGCGATCTTGAATTTCCGGCCAGAAATCCGCCTCACCTATCCGGCCTGCTTGGCCATGAAGGCGTAAGCGTCGATGCCATCCGCGCGCAGCACCTCGTGGACTTTCCGATACCAATGCGGTTCGGGAACGTTGAACATTTCGCGCACCGTATCGAGCGGCATCGCGAACAGCTCCTGGATCGGCTGTTCCACGATGCGCGGGCATTGCTTGCCGTTGCGACGGGCCTCGAGCAGGGCGCGGACGATGGGCGCCTTGGTCCGCATCTTGGTCCGCATCATCACGTTGCCGGCCCAGGCCAGGAACAGGTTCCCGGGGCAGGGGCGCTGGTGATAGGTGAAGGCGAGCACGCACTGTTCACCCAGAAGATCGCGGCCATAGCCGGTCATGATATGAACGAGGTCGTGGAAATCGCGCAGCCGGTCGATGTACCAGGCGACGCCATCGCCGAACTTGCGCTGATCCTTGTCCCGCGCGCTCGTCGCTTCGACCATTCCGGCCGCCGACAGGCCTTCGCGCTCCATGAAATCGCAATAGGCATGGGCAAAGCTGCCCTTGGGGGTGCGCCGCAGGGCGGCATGATCGTCGAGGAAATCGGGCAGATAGGGCTCCGCCTGGAAAATGGCGCGCCCCCGCTCGGTGGCGAGAAAGGCGCTCGCCTCTTCCGCGAGCTTGCGCCAGGGCAGCGCGTCGACGACCGCGACGATCTGCTCGGTCTGCTCCTTGTCCTTGATCAGGATGCGGAAATGATGCCAGGCTTTGGCGAAGCGAAACACCGCCTTCGGCCGGTCCGGATGGCTGATCGGAAAGACATCGGTGCCCTCGGCATGTCGGCGCACGAGCATGTTGGGCCGGAGCACGTCCGATGCGAGCATTCCGCCTTCGCCGGTGCCCGTATCGCGCAGCACGAAAGGGCGCTCGCCGTCCTGAACGGCAAAGCCTGCTTGCGCGATGTCCGATACAGTCGTGGCCGATCCCATAGCGCGAAACACTGCACCATGGTTAATTTGCCGTCAATCATCCTAAGGTCGAAGCGCGGCCGCGCCCCGGCCGGATCTTACTGGGCCGCCTCGCGACGGACCCGCACGGCATCGGCCATGCGGCGATCGAGCATGCGGCAGATGCCGAGCCACCAGCGATATTGCTCGCGGTCGCCGGCGAAGAAGGCGGTTTCGGCATTTTCGCGCGCCGCCTCGGCGGCACCGAGGCCATGCGCGGCAAAGTGGTGCAGCGCGGCGCGCAGCATGCGATCGTCGTTGGGGGTGCGGACGTTGTCGTTGGCGGCCGGCAGAAGCGCGGCACGACCCAGGACGTGGTCCACGCAGCTATCCCCGCGACGGGCTGCTGCGAAACGAATGGTCATTAGGGCGCGAACTCCGGAAAACTCTTGCCGTCGTTCTAGTCCCCAGCGCCTAAGCCTTGGTGTTGGCCTATGGTTGCCAAAGCGTTTGCCATATTATCTGGGCACTTGCCGGGACGAGCCGGATCGCCCGCACGATAGGCTGCGCGGGGGGCGGTCAGGCGCCCGGCTGAGCGATCCAGCGGCCGCTCTGCTGGTATTCGGGAAGCACGCCGGTCGAGGTGGGCAGGTCGTCGCCGCGATAGAGGGCATCGCCGCCACGGCGCTGCAGTTCGGCCGAATAGACCGGCGGCGGGGCCGCCTTGGTCGCGGCGGCGATCGTGCCGCCCGGCAGGTAGGCATTGCTCTGCGCGGCCTTGAGGCCGGCATCGTAGGCGCGCTGGATCGCGACGGGGTCCGGCGCCGCTTCGACCGCGCCGGGCGTGGCGGCCCGCGCATGCGGCGCAGCCACCGGCTCGCCGCCCAGATAGGTGAAGCGGAAGGTCGCCGGCGCGCCGGCGGCGCCACCGAAGCGATAGAAGCGATGCGCGCCGATCGTGCCGAGATAGTTGAGGCTGGGCGCCCAATAGGGATGTACGGCGACCGTATGGTAATGCGTGGCCAGGCCGACGGGCGCATAGACGAAGCCCGACAGCGCCGCGCGTGCCACGTTCTCGGCGCGCAGCCAGAACATCCGGTTGGGCACGCGCGCCAGGGCGCCGTCGCAGGTGAAGGAGAACTGGCAGCCGGTGTTGCGCTCCGAGCCCTGGAAGACCACCCCGCAGACGGTCTTGGGATAGGACGGATGGGCGACGCGGTTGAGCACGACTTGGGCCACGGCGCGCTGACCGGCGTCGGGCTCGCTCGCCGCTTCGTAGTAGATCGCCGCGCTCAGGCACTGCAGCGCGCGGCTGCGATCGACGCCGCTGTTGTCGATGCGCATCGCACGGGCCGCGGGGCCCACGGCCACTTCGGTCGGTGCCGGTTCGGCATCGGAGTGCACGCCTTCGCCCAGTGCTGGCGGCGCGGCATCGTTGGCCAGGTAATAGAAAGCCGCGCCGGGGAAGCTGTCGCCGGGGCGCTCGAAGGGCATCGGTGCGACCTGGTTTCCGACTTGGCCGGTGGCGCCGATCTCGCTGCCCCAGTTGGCGGGGCTCCATTCGGGCGGGGCGGCGAAGGCGGGAAGCGCGACTGCGGCCAGAAGAATCAGCGCCCGCCGGCCATAGTGCCGCGGCGCCTTGGCCGCGCGCAGGCTGCGCACCCGAGCACGCCGTATCCGCGCGGAGAAGTCGCGCGGCGCTGGCTCTCCGGTGAACAGGGTGTTGGGGATGGAAATCGCGGTCATCGGCCTCGCTGTCGCTACGCGCATCCTGCCCGTACCGTGTCGCGCCGCGCTCCGCAGCCGGCGAATCCCGGCCGTGCCGAAGCGGCACAGCTTCGGCGCTTACTCTTAATCCCTTAAGGAACAGGTCTCGGCCGCTGCCGTCCGACAAAAGAAAGCCCCTCCGCCGCCAAAGCGGGGAGGGGCGCGACCCGACGACCGCTGACGGACGTCAGAGATCGGGGAAAAGTCTGGTCTTGTGCGGCTCGGTCGGCTCCAGGCCCATCGCCTTGCGCATCTTGCGATGCAGGTCGAACAACAGGGAACCGGTGGCGAATTCGCCCTCGCGGCCGAACGTGCGGCGGCGATAGGGTGCAAGCTTGCCAAAGGACATGGTCTCACTCCTGTTTCGTCGCTGCGACCCCTTCTCGGCGCGGCGGGGGGTGGGGTGGGGATGCGCCAGAGAAGGGGCCGTCGGATATGTAACGTCGGGATGGGAGAAGGGTTCCGGAGAATCCCGCTCCGCGCCTTCGGTCAGTCTCAGAAGGCGAACGCTGCGCCGATGGAAACCTGAGCTTCGTCTTCGCCGCGGCCCCACTTGCCGCGGCCCGAAAAGAAGGCCGACCACGGCCCCTGCTGCATCGAGACGCGCAATTCGCCGAAGGCGGCATCGCGTTCGGTATTGACCAGCGGCAAGGTCACGCTGCCCATCGTGTGCTGCGCCGAAGCGAGCCGGACCGTGGTGGTCTCGTCGCGCCGCTCGTCCTCGAAGGCATAGCCCGCGCGGATCGCCGGGCGCAGCGCGCCGAGCTTGACCGCGAGCTCGCCGCCGACACTTGCGGTCAGCTTGTGGAAGCTGCGCGCCTGGAAGGCCAGATTCGAGACCGAGGCGCCGCTCTCGGTGTAGCCGGGCAGGTCGACGTCGACGTAGTCGACCGTGCCGAACGGCGCGAAGCTGGCCGCACCGCCGAGCGCGAAGGTCCAGCCAAGCTCGCCGCTCGCGGCCCAGCCCTGGCCCTTGCTGCGGCCTTCGGCGGTCTGGCCATAGGCCGAGGCGCGGCGGAGCTTGAACTTGGCGTCGCCGAGCCAGGCGCCCGAGGCCTGGGCATAGAGGCCCGAGGGCAGTTCGAGCGCGGCATAGCCGCCGACGGTCCAGGCCTTGACGTCGAGCGGCACGCCCGGCGCGAACGAACCCTGGAGATCGCGATAGCCCGCGGTTACGCCGAACCGGAAGCTGTCGCCCACGGGCAGGTCGAGGCCGAAGGTCATGCCCAGCACGTCGCCCTTGATGCCGGTGAGCGGCGCCAGGCCCGAGCCGACGCGGCTCCAGTTGGCGTCGGCCCAGAGCTGCAGCTTGCGCCCGTTCTCGGGCGCCCAGCCGCGCTGGGCGTTGAGGAAGCGCATGGCCGGGCCCGTGGTGCTGGCGCCGAGCCCCGTCAGCGCCGCGCGCGTGCCGTAGAGCACCGCGGGGGCCGTGGCGTTGAGCGCGGCCAGCGCCATCGGATCGACATAGGTGGGCAGGGTCAGGCGATAGACGAGCATGACGCTGTCGTTGTTGCCCGAGCCGTCGAGCGCGCCCGATGTTCCGGGCGTGCCGTTGAACTGGATGTTCGTGCCCTGGAAGTCGTTGTCGTTGCCGACGAACAGGAAGAAGTCCTGCGGCGCGTTCTCTTCGAGCACGGGCGCCAGCGCCATCGCCTCGATCTTCTCGCTGATGGTCGTCGGGGTCGAGACGGGCAGGCGCGTGATGTTCATGCCGACGCGCGAGAGCTGCACCGGGTTGAGCATGTTGATCAGCTCGACCTGCTGCACGGCGACGATCGAGGGCACCAGCGTGCCGTTGGTCGCGACCGGCGTGGTGCCGGTCTCGTAGGTCGTGCCGGCGAGATTGGTCGCGCCCTTGGTGTCGACCAGCAGGATCGACTTGTAGACCGGCGTCGTCGAGGTCGAGGCGTTCGCCGCCACGCCGCGGCCCAGGCCGTCGCGCGCGAGGACGAGGAACTGGCTGTCGTTGAGCGCCAGCATTTCCGACTGCGCGGCCGTGCGGTCCGCAGCGCCGCCCGAGCCGTTGTTGTTGAAAATGGGCAGCTGCAGGACGTAGTGGCCGATCGGTTGGGTCGGGGTGGCATTGTTCGAGACATCGTAGACCAGGATGCGCGTGTTGTTGCGCGTCTGCTGGTTCGCGCCGTTGGTGTCCTGCACCGTCGCCGACTGCTGGATCACGGCCAGCTTCTTGTTGTCCGGGGTTAGCGCCATGGCCTCGAGGCCCTGGTTGTTGCGGCGGCCGGTCACGCCCGGATTGGTGCTGTTGAAGTCGATCGCTCCGGCCGCGTTGCGCGGCAGCATCGCGTTGACCGTCTGGATCGCGCCGATCTGCTTGCCGGTCGCGTCGAAGTAATAGATGCCATCGGCATATTCGTCCGAGACGTAGAAGGTGCCGTCGGGCCGGAAGGCGATCGCCTCGGCATCGAGTGCGATGTGGCCGGCGGCGGTGCCGTCGGTCGCGAGCGGGTAGACGATGCCGCCGCGCGTGACGGTATTCGCGCCCGGATCGCGGCC
This sequence comes from Novosphingobium sp., assembly GCA_004211435.1. Classification (GTDB taxonomy): domain Bacteria; phylum Pseudomonadota; class Alphaproteobacteria; order Sphingomonadales; family Sphingomonadaceae; genus Novosphingobium; species Novosphingobium anseongense. Next base: position 74,339 of record SECS01000004.1, read on the forward strand.
GGTCATGTAGGAGCCCGTCGTGTCGGTCAGCACGAAGCCGCCGGTCGGCGTGATCGTCACCTGGCTCTGCGACGCGGTCGACTGCGGCAGCGCGGCCGAGCCGGCGGCGAGCGGCTTGAAGGTGATGTTCGAGGTGTGGACGCGGTTGCGATAGTCGATCGCGCCGTCGAACGGTCCGCGGTCGGGCAGGGTGTAGATGCCGCCGGCATAGGAGCCGTCGGCATTGCGCCGCCAGGACTTGAGGTCGATCGCCATGCCCGAGAAGCTGCCCAGCGTCTCGTTGCGGAAGTCGCGCGTGTTGGCATCGAGACGGCCCGCGCCCTGCAGCCCCTTGTTCGAGAAGGTCACGCCGCCGAGCACGACGTCGACCTGGCCCGCGGCGCTGGTCACGTTGGCCGTCGTCGACTGGCGCGACTGCGCCAGGGCCGGCGAGGTGGTTGCCAGCCCGAGTCCGATGGCCACGAGCGATGCCTGCGTTCTGAACGCGAAAAGTTTCATGATGGAGTCCCCCTGTTAAACGCCGTCCGTGCGGCTAGGGGAGCGATGTTGCGGTCTCGGGTCGGAAAGTTGACCGTGGTGTGACTGGCGACGTTCCAGGCGCGGTGTCGTCGCGCGTTCGGGTGAAGATCCCCGGTGGCGCCGTCGGCAAGCGGAACCGGTTGCATCCTTCCGAACGCTTCCCACATTCGCCATGACCGGCCGCGAAGGTCCCGCCGCCCGCTTGCCTTGCTCGAACAAATCTGGAACAAACCGCTCCCATGAGTCTGACCCACATCACCGTGCGCGGCGCGCGCGAGCATAATCTCAAGGGCGTGGACGTATCGCTCCCGCGCGAGAAGCTGATCGTCATCACCGGGCTCTCGGGCTCGGGCAAGTCGAGCCTCGCCTTCGACACGATCTATGCCGAGGGGCAGCGCCGCTACGTCGAGAGCCTGAGCGCCTATGCGCGCCAGTTCCTCGAGATGATGCAGAAGCCCGACGTCGAGCATATCGACGGGCTGAGCCCGGCGATCTCGATCGAGCAGAAGACCACGAGCCGCAACCCGCGCTCGACCGTGGCGACGGTGACCGAGATCTACGACTACATGCGCCTGCTCTGGGCGCGCGTCGGCGTGCCCTATTCGCCCGCCACCGGCCTGCCGATCGAGGCGCAGACCGTGTCGCACATGGTCGACCGCGTCATGGCCCTGCCCGAGGGCACGCGGCTCTATCTGCTCGCGCCCGTCGTCCGCCAGCGCAAGGGCGAGTACCGCAAGGAACTGCTCGAGTGGCAGAAGGCCGGCTACACGCGCGTGCGCATCGACGGCGAGATGGTCGAGATCGACGCGGCGCCGGCGCTCGACAAGAAGTACAAGCACGACATCGAGGTGGTGATCGATCGCCTCGCCGTGCGCGAGGGCATCGAGACGCGGCTGGCCGACAGCTTCGAGCAGGCGCTCAAGCTGGCCGACGGGCTCGCCTATGTCGATCTGGCCGACGGTGTCGTGCCCGGTCGCGAGGAGGAAGCGGCACAGCAGGGCAAGGCGATGAAAGGCGCAGGCCTCGCCGCGAACCGCATCGTCTTCTCCGAAAAGTTCGCTTGCCCGGTCTCGGGCTTCACCCTGGAATCGGTCGAGCCGCGGCTGTTCTCGTTCAACGCGCCGATGGGCGCCTGTCCGGCCTGCGACGGCCTCGGCGAAAAGCTGCTGTTCGATCCGCAACTCGTCGTGCCGAACGAGGCGCTGACGCTCAAGCAGGGCGCGGTCGTGCCCTGGGCCAAGTCGAACCCGCCGAGCCCCTATTACATGCAGGTGCTGTCGAGCCTGGCCAAGGCCTATGGCTTCGACCTGACCACGCCGTGGCAGGACCTGCCGGGCGAGGTGAAGCTGATCATCCTCCACGGCACGGGCGGCAAGAAGGTCCCGCTGACCTTCGTCGACGGCAAGAAGAGCTATACGGTCGACAAGGCCTTCGAGGGCGTGATCGGCAATCTCAACCGCCGCCTGCTCCAGACCGAGAGCGCCTGGATGCGCGAGGAACTGAGCAAGTACCAGACCGCGCAGCCCTGCGAGACCTGCGACGGCAAGCGTCTCAAGCCCGAGGCATTGTCGGTCAAGGTCGCGGGCGAGGACATCGCCTTCGGCACGCGGCTGTCGGTGTCCGATGCCTATGGCTGGTTCTCCGAGCTCGAAGCCAAGCTCAATCCGACCCAGCAGCAGATCGCCAAGGCCATCCTCAAGGAAATCAACGAACGCCTTGGATTCCTGAACAATGTCGGGCTCGACTATCTGAACCTCGACCGGACTTCAGGTACGCTGTCGGGCGGTGAGAGCCAGCGTATCCGCCTCGCCAGCCAGATCGGTTCGGGCCTTTCGGGCGTGCTCTACGTTCTCGACGAGCCGTCGATCGGTCTGCACCAGCGCGACAACGATCGCCTGCTCGAAACGCTCAAGCGCCTGCGCGATCTCGGCAATACGGTGATCGTCGTCGAGCATGACGAGGACGCGATCCGCATGGCCGATCACGTCGTCGACCTCGGCCCCGGCGCGGGCGTCCACGGCGGCGAGATCGTCGCCGAAGGCACGCTCGACGATATCCTGAACAACCCCAACAGCCTCACCGGCCAGTACCTGACCGGTGCGCGGCGGATCGAGGTTCCCGAAAAGCGCCGCAAGGGCAACAAGAAGAAGATCACGGTCGAGGGCGCGCGCGCCAACAACCTCAAGAACGTGACCGCGAGCATTCCACTCGGCACCTTCTGCTGCATCACGGGCGTTTCGGGCTCGGGCAAGTCGAGCTTCACGATCGACACGCTCTACGCCGGCGCCGCGCGCACGCTCAACGGCGCGCGCGTGATCGCGGGGGCGCACGACCGGATCACCGGGCTCGAGCATTGCGACAAGGTGATCGAGATCGACCAGTCGCCGATCGGCCGGACCCCGCGTTCGAACCCCGCCACTTACACGGGCGCCTTCACCCAGATTCGCGACTGGTTCGCGGGGCTCCCCGAGAGCCTGGCGCGCGGCTACAAGCCCGGGCGCTTCAGCTTCAACGTCAAGGGCGGCCGTTGCGAGGTGTGCCAGGGTGACGGCCTGATCAAGATCGAGATGCACTTCCTGCCCGACGTCTACGTCACCTGCGAGGAATGCCACGGCAAGCGCTACAACCGCGAGACGCTCGAGGTGAAGTTCAAGGGCCTGTCGATCGCCGACGTGCTCGACATGACGGTCGAGGATGCCGAGGCGTTCTTCAAGGCCGTGCCGCCGATCCGCGACAAGATGGCGATGCTCGTCGAAGTCGGCCTCGGCTACGTCAAGGTCGGCCAGCAGGCGACGACCCTGTCGGGCGGCGAGGCGCAGCGGGTCAAGCTCGCCAAGGAGCTCAGCCGTCGCTCGACGGGGCAGACGCTCTACATCCTCGACGAGCCGACCACGGGTCTCCACTTCGAGGACGTGCGCAAGCTGCTCGAAGTGCTCCACCGGCTGGTCGATCAGGGCAATTCGGTGGTGGTGATCGAGCACAACCTCGACGTCATCAAGACCGCCGACTGGCTCGTCGATCTTGGCCCCGAGGGCGGCGTGCGCGGCGGCGAGATCGTCGCCGAGGGCACCCCCGAGCAGGTCGCGGCCAACCCGCGCTCGTTCACCGGGCATTACCTGGCACCGCTGCTCGAGCGCGCGAAGGAGAGCGTCGCGGCGGAGTAGGGATCCTCCCCGTGCCGGGGAGGATAGCGTGCACTATCCCTCTTGCCTCTGCCTTGCCGATTGCGCATCCTCGCGGCGAATAACGACGAGCGGATAACCGCAGGCGTTCGCCACCGCAGGGAGAGCATCGCCGTGAATCCATTCCACCTGACCCGTCGTTCTGCGCTCGCCGCATTCGGCGCCACGACCGCCGCCGGCCTCGCGCCCAACATCGCGCTGGCCGCCACCGCCGCACGCCCCTGGCTCGCCACCCCGCCGCAGCTCCGGGCCGAGGCAATCCTGCGCCAGCTTCTGCAGGACCCGGCGCTCAAGGCGCTCCAGGCGACGATCCGCGCCAAGCTCGCCGCCAGCCCGCGCGCCCAGGCGCTGCCCGATGCCGCGCGGCTGGTCGATCACGCGCTCGCGCAGTGGACCAATTCGCTGATCTTCGGCGAGCTCGACAAGGACCTCGCGCGGCCGGGCTTCCTCTGGGGCACCGACGACACCCCGCGCGAGTGGAACGGCTACCGGCTCGGCGGCGTCGGCACCTCGGGCGACAATCCCGACGCGATCTACCGCACCGCTTCGATCGCCGGCGGCGGTCGCTACGAGATTCTCGGCCAGTACCACCCCGACAGCCGTCCGACCCAGGTGCTGATCGAGATCCACACCGCGGACAAGGCGCGGCCCAGCACGATGATGACGCCCACGGCCAAGGGCGGCACGAAGGCGCCGGATCCGCAGGCGCAGTCGCAGATCAACCAGGACGCCTTCGTCGTCGACGCCCAGGGCCGCTTCCGCATCACTCTGGCGAGCGACGCGGGCGCGGGCCCAGGAAACGAAAATTGGGCGAGCCCCAATCACCTGGTCATCCCCGCCTCGGGCCCGGTGGCGATCGGCGTGCGCGACATCCTGTCGGACTGGAAGCAGCGCGCTTCGGGTCTCATCGTGAGGCGGCTCGACCCGGTGGCCGATGCGCCCGCGTTCGGCCTCGCCCAGGTCCGCGAGCTCGCGCTGCGCGATCTTGAGGCCTATGTCGATTTCTGGTCGAAGTTCCCCGACATCTGGTTCGGCGGGCTTGGGCCGAACAAGCATTCGGCGCCGCAGCAGCGCCCCGGCGGCTGGGGTTTCGTCGCCGGCCTCAACTTCCACCTCGCGCCCGACGAGGCGATGGTGGTCACCACCACGACGGGTGGGGCCAGGTACACGGGTTTCCAGCTCAACGACCCCTGGATGATCGCGCCCGACGCGAGGGCAAACCAGGTCTGCCTCAACGGCAGCCAGGTCACGCCCAATGCCGACGGCAGCGTGACCTACGTCATCGCGCCGAAGGACCCGGGCGCGGCCAACTGGCTCGACACCACGGGGCTGCTCGACGGCATCGGCATCCTGCGCTGGCAGGCGATCCCTGCGAACCTCAAGGGCGAGGGCCTGATCCGCGAGGTCAAGGTGATCAAGGCGAGCGAGATCGCCACGATTGCCGGTCTGCCGAGGCTTACCCCCGCGCAGCGCCGCCGGCAGTTGGCGGCGCGCAAGCCCGACTACGAGAC
>SECS01000070.1 GCA_004211435.1 Novosphingobium sp.
GTCATGTGCTTGCCGAGCTGGAACATCTCGTCGCGCGCCACCTGCGGGTTGTAGGTCGCGAAGTTTCGCGTCTCCTCACCCTCGTAGTGGTGCATCGTGGTCTTCCAGTTCGCCTCGATCGGCAGGTGGCATCCGCCGCAGCTCGTGGTCCAGGACAGGTGGCAGGTGAAGCAGGCGACCTCGTCGGTCTTGTGCGCGCGCTCGGACAGCGGCACGCCGGGGCCGAAGGCGAACTTGCCGTCCTCGGCGCCCTTCGCACTCATCAGCTTGGCGCGCGCGGACTTGGGGTTGAAGTTGGGCGAGGTCGGATCGACCGCGTCCTTGACCAGGCTGACCTGCCACGAGAGCCGCGGATCGACGATCGAGCGCTGGATAAGCACCTTGCGACCGAAGTTGTCGGTGCTCCATTCGAAGCGGCGCTGGCCGTCGGGATTGCGCAGCAGCGCCAGGTTGGTGCCCTTGGGCGGCGCGGCCGGGCCCGAGGTCAGCAGGGTGGGATAGTCGTCGGCCGTGCCGTGGCAGTCCTTGCAGCCGATCTCGACCGCGTTGGCGACCTCGCCATAGATCAGGCCGTTGCCGTGGCTGTCCTGCGCATAGTGGCAGTCGGCGCACTGGAGGCCCTTCTCGGCGTGGATGTCCATCAGGTGGACGGTCTTGCCGGGGTTGACGCCGGGCTCGACGAACTTGCCCTCTCCGGCCATGCGCCATTTCTCGGGATCGCCCGGATCGACGATGTGATCGGTGTCGGTGCCCCAGGTCGCCTGGTTGCCGCCGGCGTCGAGCAGGTTGCCCTCGCGATCGCGCTTGAACACGCCGCGGAAGTTCCAGCCGTGGCCGTGATAGTCGGCGAACTGGGTGTCCTTGAGCTCGGCATTGAGGTCGTAGACGTTGCGCACGAAATCGATGTCGGCCCAGTTGCCGCGCGCCGCGGCGCCTTCGGGATTGCGCTCGTTGATTTCGCGGACTTCGGCCGCGGTCGGGTACTTCTGGTGCGCGGGCCACATCTTCGGCGCGTCGGACTCGTAGTCCCACATCGTATAGCCGAGGTACGAGTTCAGGAAGATGTTCGGCTGGTGCATGTGGCAGTTCATGCACTGCGCGGTCGGGATCGCGCGCGTGAACACGTGCTGGAGCGGGTGGCCGCTTTCCTTGCGCGGTACCTCGGCGGGCCCTTTGCCATGATCATCGCCGTGGTCCTCACCCTCATGCCCGGTCTTGAGCGACCCGTGATCGCTCTTGCCGTGCGAGGTGCCGTGGCCCCCGCCGTGACCGTCGTCGTGCTTGGGGCCCTGCAGCTTGTAGGCGATCGTCGGGTCGACCGTGATCGTCTGGCCGTCGCGACCGAGCGAGGCGTAGATCAGGCTGTGCCGCGGCTCGCGGTCGTTGGCATAGATCACGTGGCAGGAGGTGCAGCCCGAGTGGCGATAGTCGCCGGGCTGGTCGTTGGTTCCCATGAACCAGGTGTAGGGATCATTGAGGCGCGTCTTGTGGATGTTGAGCACCGGGATAGCCACGCGCAGGCCCGTGGCCGGGCCGCGGTTCGACTGCTTGAGGTCGGGCCGGCCCGGCTCTTCCAGGCGCTGGATGATGCCGCCGATATTGGGCAGGCCGATCTCGGCGAACTGGCTCGAGACGTTGCGACCGCCGCGTTCGAACACGCGGAACACGTCGCCCGGCGGGATCACGTTCCAGCGCGGCAGCGGATAGAGCGCCGCCAGCGCGCCGCGCGCCTTCTGCGCCTCGGTGATCTCGCCGGGCTTGATGCCGGGCGAGACGATCTTCGCGGCGACACCGTCCTTGGTATAGGCCTCGCCGAAGATGTAGGATTTGAACGGGACGATGCCGTTGTTGTAGGCCGCGCCGCCGAAAAGCATCGCGCCCGTGCCCATCAGCGAGCGCTCGGCCGCTTCGATCACGGGCAGGTGGCAGGCGCCGCAGGATTCGCGCGCGACGCGATAGTCGCCCGGATTGACGAAGCGGACGAATTCGGGGCTCTCGCGGTTGAGCAGGGTGTAGGAGCGCGCCGGATTGGCCGACGAGGGATAGTGCCAGCCCTCGGGATACTTGGGCAGGACGTGCGCCTTCTCCATCGCCGCGCGGTTGAACGCGCTCTCGTAGCCGAGCTCGGGCTTGCCCCAGGCGGCGCGGTTGACCGCGTCGCCGCCGTGGCAGTCGGTGCAGCCGAGCTGGACCGCTTCGGTCACGTGCATCGTCGGCGCGTCGGTCTTGACGTGGCACGAGAGGCAGCCGGTCGACTTTGCCTCGACCTGGGCCAGGGTCTGGATCGCCGGCGCGGCAGGCGCGCGGACGCGGGTATAGTCGCGCGCGACGGGCTTTTCGGCGTCGCTGGCGAAGGTCTGCGTGGCGGGGATGAGAGCGAAGATCAGTGCGACGAGGAGGATGAGGAAGCGCCAGGATTCTCCCGTGAAAGGGGAGGTGGCATCCCGCAGGGATGACGAAGGGGTTCCCTCATATCCGAGAGGGGCACACCCCTCCACCACGCGCTCCGCGCGCAGTCCCCCTCCCCTTGCAGGCGAGGATCTCAGAAGGGCGTGCAAGTTCCGCATCAGTAGGCCACGATGATGTTGGCGAGCACCGAGTAGTAACTCCGGTGCCCGTTTACGTTGTCGAAGAGGTCCTTGAAGCCCTTGCCGGGCAGCAGCGCCGCGGCCGAGAGCCGGAAGACCAGGTTCTGCGTCGCCTTGGGGCGCCAGATCGCCGCGGTGGACAGATCCCAGCCGATTGCCTTGGGGATCGAACCTTCCATGCGCAGCGCCTGCAGGGTCGCGGTGTTCTCGAACCACAGATGGTTGGCATTGCCCGAGAGGCGCAGTTCGGGGGTCAGGTCGAAGTCCGCCCCCGCGCCGAGCAGTATCGTGCCCGGATTGTTGAAGTTCGACTGGCCCTGGTCCTTCGACGAGCGCAGCGAATTGAGAATGCCGTTGCGGCCGTTGATCGAGATCACGCGACCGCCGCCGGCGAAGGGGATTGTCTGGCGGATCCAGTAGGAGGTGTCGGCGCCGGCGAAGATCGGGTTCTCGAAAATCGCGTCGAACCCGGTTTCCGTGTTGTCGTAGGGATCGCCGTCACCGCTGGCATAGAGCCCCGACAGGCGGAAGCGCATCCAGTCGTGGTCGTAGCTAAGCTCGGCCGCGCCGAAGAAGGCGCGGATGTCGGCCTTGGCGCCGGTGAAGAACGAATTGCCGTCCTTGCCGAAAGCGCCATAGGCCGAGGCGGTCAGGTTGATCCGGCCGATCCGTCCGTCGGCGTTGTAACCCAGGTAGACCACGTCGTAGTCGCGCCCGCGCAGGTTGCCGAGCAGGGCCGGGCGCACGGGGAAGCCGTTGTCGTCGATCTGAACGTCGTTGGCTTCGCGGTTGCGGTTGTAGACGACGGTGACCTGGCTGGTCAGCGACGGGATCAGGAAGTCCTGCCGATAGAGATTGGCGACGAACACGAAATCGTCGCGCAGGCTTTCGGTCAGGTTGTTGAGGCCCGAATTGGTGTCCTTCTCGGTCCGCCAGAACACCGCGAGGTTGTATTGCACGCGGTTGTTGTCGCGGTTGCCGAAGAAACGGATGCCCGGCTGGTTGTCGTTGAACAGGAAACCGCGGAAATCGGCCTGGAACGGCTGGATGCCGACGCGCACCGAATCGAAGTCGTAGCGCTCCGACGTGTTGCGGATGTGGTAGTCGACGAAGGCCTCCTGCAGGCCAAGGAAATTGTCGCTGCGCGTGATGCCCTTCGACGGTTCGACATAGAGCACGCGGCGTTCGGGCACGCGCACGTGGTTGTAGTTGAAAGCCACGGCGACCCGGTATTCGATCTCGGGCGGTTTGAACGCGGTCTGGCCCTTGATCAGCGAGGCGCTGGCGATGAAGCTCTGCGAGAAGACGAAGCTCGCGTCCCTGCCGAACACGTCGAGGCTCTGCGGCCGCGCCGTGGTCTGCACGCCCACGGGAATCGGAAAGGTCCGCGGCTCGAGCACGGTGTCACTGACGAGGCCGAGGTTGAGGAACCAGTCGTCGCCCTTGAGGAAGGCGGGGCGCTTCTCGCCGAGCGGGATATCACCCTTGAGCAAGTTCTGGTGATAGGGATCGCGCTTCGAGTGGCAGACATCGCGCATCGCCCCGAACACGGTGAACAGCGACTGGTCGGCGCCCTTCTGCGGGCAGAGGCCGGTCAGGATGCGCCAGCGATCGGGCACGGGCAGCTGGTCGGTCGGGAAGGCCTCGGGCGGCGGGGCGCGCAAAGCGCCTTCGTTGGTCTGCACCGCGCGATCGGGCAGGTTGGGCTCGAAACCCGGACGACGGCGACCGTCGAGCACGCCGGCATCGACCTCGCCCGGTGCGGGATCCTCGCCGGGCGGCAGGATGACCGAGCGCGGCTCGGCCGGCGTCTCAACGGGCGTCTGGATAGGAACTTCGGGCTCCGGCCCGCGCTCGGCCATGTCCGCGGCCGGTTGGGCCAGCAGCAGCGGCAGGAGGAGGGCGCTTGCGCTCATCAGAGACCCTGGCAGACGTTCTGGTCGGCACTGTCGAGGAACGGCGCGAAGGGGCAGCCGATATAGCGCAGCCGCACCTTCCTGCTGTCGCTGAGGCCGACCTCGAGCGTGTCCGAGCGGATCGCCGCGGGGGCATTGCCGATGCCCGTGCCGAGCAGCTTGCCGGCGTTGGCGAGCCCCAGGAACGAGATCATGTCGTCCTGGTCGATACCGTCGCCCGAGACGCCGATCGCGCCGATCAGGTTCGATCCGCGATAGATCGGCACGGCGCCGGGGAAGATCTGGATGCCGTTCTGCAGCCGGTTCTGGCCCGGCGCGGCATCGGGGATGAAGGTGCAGCGCTGCGGCGTGTCGGCGGGGCTGGCACCCGTCACGAAGCCCAGGTGCTGCGCCAGGTTGGTGAAGACCAGCGACGATTGCAGCCCGGTCGAGAACGGGTTGAACTTGGCGATCGGCCGCGCGAAGGGGCCGTTGGGCCGGCTGACCTCGCCGTCGGGGAAATAGGGCCGCGACAGGTTGCCGACGGCGCGGTCGGCGAAGGCGATCTTGCCGGTCAGCGCCGCGGGATCGGCGAAGAAGGTGAGCGTCGCGGGGACGAATCCCCGCACGTCGGCGCGCGGATCGGCGAGCAGCTGCGCGCCGGCCTGGGCGTTGGCGAAGAAGCCGACCGTGCGGGCCTTCTGCAGCGAGACGTCGATGCCGAAGATCGGCGCGTCGGGCGAGCGGACGATGCCGAGCACCTGGCCGCGCGTGTCGACCAGCGAGATCGTCACCTGCGCGCGGCTGTCGAGCGGCTGGCGGATCTGGCCGCGCGCGCGCGCCATGACCGCGAAGGCCTGTTCGAGGATCGTGCGCGCCTCGGCGGCGCTGATCGCGCCTGCGCCCAGATCGGCGGCATCGGTGCCCGCGCGGATCGGATAACGGTTGGCGCCGGCGCCGTCCGACAGTACGAAGGCCTCGCTGTTGGAGAACTCGGCCGCGGTGGCGCGGCGCAAGCCCGAGGCCTCGCTGCCATAGGGCGTGCCCGCGCGGATCGCGCCGGCGAAATAGCCAGTGACCGGAACCAGCGCGCCGAGCGTCGGTGCGGTCGCGGCATAGGTCGCGGTGCTCACGTTGCTGAGCCGGGCATAGTCGGCGTCGGAATAGCGCAAGGCAGTGCCGTCGACGGTGATGCGGTTGGCGCGGATCAGCTCCTGCGCTTCGAAGCCGACCGTCCCCGCGAGCGCGATGCGCTCGTCGACGTCGTCGTCGACGTCGACGATATTGGGGTCCGAGCCGTAGACGCCGTCGGCGAGCACGCCCACGCCGCCGACGATCACGCCGTTCTTATAGAGCGGGAAGCCGCCCGGATCGGCGGCGAGGCCCAGCGGCGAGCGCTTGGGGCCGATCAGCGCCGCGGCGCCGGCGGGGCCGAAGCGCGCGGCGAGATCCGAGCAGGGCAGCTGGCTGAACTGCACGCCATAGAGCGGCCCGCTCTCGAGCCCGACCGTGGTGGGTGCGGGGGGGAAGCGTTCCTGGACGATCTGGCTGGCGGTGCGGGTGGAAAAGGCATTGCCCCCGCTCGACAGGTAGGCGCCGGTGATCGCCTTGGCGAGCGCCGCGCCGGCCGCGGGTACGTCGAGTCCCTGGACGTCGTTCTTCGATCCATCGGGCGCTTCGGGGATGTGCGCGGTGGCCGGCGCGCCGGTCATGTTGAAGACGGCGAGCACGTTGCCGACGCGGTCGACCACGGCGATCGCCGCGGGCTTGTTCTCTGCGCGGGCCTGGGCTGCGGCCTGGGCGACGATCCGCTCGACCTCGGCAGTGGTCAGCGATTCCTGCGCTGGGGCGGTGAAGTCCTTTGGTGGTGTTTGGGCGGGGCTGGGCGTCGGTGTAGGGCTCGGCGTCGGGGTGCCGCCGCCGCCCGACGAAGGAGTGCCCTCGCCGCCGCAGGAAGCCAGCAAAAGCGCGGCGATCGCGGTCATCGCGGTGGCCTGAAAGCGCATCAGCGCAGCGCCTCGATCGAGCGCGCGGCCTGGCCCAGCGCGGCGCGGAAGGCCGGCGGATCGTAGCCCGCCGGGCTCGCCACGGCGGCATAGGCGCGATTGACGTTCGCGCGAATTCCCGTTGCGGCTCCGACGGTTATGCGCCCCTCGCGGACCAGCGCGTTGAGCAGGGTATCGACCCCCATCACAGCTTGGGCCGAGCCTGTATAGTCGGTGAAACGCGGTGAAACCGCCTTGCCCGCGATCGCCCCGATGACAGTGAAGGCACTGTCGGGATTGCCCGCCCGCGCCGCCAGCGCCGAGGACAGCGAAGCCGCCGCCGCGCGCAGCTTGCCCGCCGCCGCCACCGCCTGCGGCCGCCCCTGACCCATCGCCGTATGAAAACCCCGACTGGCGCTGTCGAAAGCGCTCGCCTGCCCGGACGCGAGCACCTGCGCCACGGCGGAGAGCATTATGATGTTCTCGTCGTTGTAGGGCGGCAGGCCGAAGGGCATCGGCCGGCCGGGGTTGGTCTCGAACTGGCGCGCGCGGTTCGGCTGATCGTCGATCGAACGATGGCACGAGTGGCAGTCGTAGAAGTAGAACTCGGGGAAGATCCCTTCGCTGGCGAACTGCGGCTGCTGGAACAGCGACAGCGAGCGCTGCACCGCCTCGGCCTGGCCGACGGCCCACATCCGCACCGAATCGCCACGACCCTTGCGCTGGCGATAGTCGGCGTCATCGTCCCAGTGGCGCTCAAGGTCGGAGAACAGGTCGAGTTCGAAAGCGACGCGCGGGTGGCCCGCGGCCATCATCGAATGGGTAACGAACTGGCCGGTCTTGGCGCTGCCGAAGTGGCAATCGAGGCAGACCGAAGCGCGCGCCTTGGGGTTCTCGAGCGGGATCATGCCCTGAGCCACGTTGGTGACGTGCGTCGCCGGCACGGCATAATGCGTCGAAATCCAGCCCGAAGCGGCGCCGTGGCACGATTCGCAGCCGACGCCGTCGCCGAGCTGGAAGCGCGGCCCGCGCTCGCCGACGGCGGCATTGGTCGCGTGGCAGCCGAGGCAGGCCGAGGCATTGGCCCCCTGGCCCATGCCGAGTGCAGATAGAATCTTCTGGCCGCGGGGGCTGGTCAACGCCGAATAGGCACGGCTGTGCGCGCCCCCTTTGCTCGAAGGCTCCTGCCACTGCATGAGCTCGTCCTGGCGGACGACCTTGCCGTCGCCCTCGCTGCGGCCGTGGCAGGTCGAGCCCGCGCAGCTCGCCACTCCCTGAAACGTGCCGCCGGCCCAGGCGGCCGAGGCAAGCACCAGGATCGCCAACAGCGCCAGCATGGCCACGACGCGCAGAGGCGCCACGACACCCCGTCCGGTCGCTGCGTCCTGTACCGCTGCCCTCATCATTATTTCACCCCCCGGCGCTGCGCCCAGCCGCTTTGCATCATCAGCCTGTCGTTGCCGTCTTTTGCAAGCAGACGGCAACGACAGGCTGATGAAGCGCACGGTTCCTTGCGCAGTGCTTGGCTTTTCTCGCGCCGAGCACACTTTCGTCAAGCAATTCCCACGCGTTGCACCGTTCTTTTCGCTCTGTGCGGCGGGCACGTTTGCCCGCGCTCGGTTTCGCGCTAAGGCGGCGCGATGGACAAGATCATCATCCGTGGCGGCAACCGCCTCGCCGGCACGCTGCCCGTCTCGGGCGCCAAGAACGCCGCGCTCACCCTGCTTCCTTGCGCCCTGCTGACCGACGAACCGCTGACCCTGCGCAACCTGCCGCGGCTCGCCGACATCGACGGTTTCCAGCATGAACCAGTTCGGCGTCTCGACGACGATCGCAGGCTCGCGGCCCGAGGACTTCGGCCGCGTCATGACCTTGCAGGCGACGCGGATGACCACGTCGATCGCGCCTTACGAACTGGTACGCAAGATGCGCGCCTCGATCCTGGTGCTGGGCCCGATGCTCGCGCGCATGGGCGAGGCGACCGTTTCGCTGCCCGGTGGCTGCGCGATCGGAAACCGCCCGATCGACCTGCACCTCAAGGCGCTCGAAGCGCTCGGTGCGACGATCGAGCTCGCCGCTGGCTACGTCCGCGCGATCGCGCCCGACGGCGGTCTGCCAGGAGGGCGCTACTCGTTCCCGGTGGTTTCGGTCGGCGCGACCGAGAACGCGCTGATGGCCGCCGTCACTGCGCGCGGCAAGTCGACCCTGCACAACGCGGCGCGCGAGCCCGAGATCGTCGACCTTTGCAACATGCTCGTCGCCATGGGCGCGCAGATCGAAGGCATCGGCACCTCTGACCTGACGATCCACGGCGTCGAACGGCTGCACGGTGCCACCTACCGCGTGATGTCGGATCGCATCGAGGCCGGCTCCTACGCCTGCGCCGCGGCGATCACCGGCGGTGAGGTCACGCTCAAGGGCGCGGTCATCGAGGAGATGGAAGCGACCGTCCAGGCGCTGCGCGACGCGGGTGTCAGCGTCGAGCCGCGCGATGGCGGCATGCACGTCGCTGCCGATGGACCGCTGCGCGCGGTGAATCTGTCGACCGCGCCCTACCCCGGCTTTGCCACCGACATGCAGGCGCAGCTCATGGCGCTGCTCTGCCGCGCCGAGGGCGCCTCGGTGCTGACCGAGACGATCTTCGAGAACCGCTACATGCACGTGCCCGAACTCAACCGCATGGGCGCGCGGATCGAGACCTCGGGCCGCACCGCGATCGTCCACGGCGTGCCCAAGCTGACTGGCGCCGAAGTCATGGCGACCGACTTGCGCGCCTCGATGAGCCTCGTGATCGCCGGTCTCGCCGCCGAGGGCGAGACCCAGGTGCACCGGCTCTATCACCTCGATCGCGGCTACGAGCGGCTCGAAGAGAAGCTGGCGCTGCTCGGCGCCGATATCGAACGCGTCGGCGACGATTGAGCCGAGAACCTTAATCGGATTGGCGCGTTTTGAAGAGCAAACAGCAAGGAGTTGCTCCGATGGGTTTGCTTCAGATCGCTTTCGCCGGTGCCGTGGGTTACGGTCTCTACCGTTACGCCACGCGCGAGAAGGAGCTGCGTCGCGCGGCTTTCGCCAGCGGTGAATCGACGCCGGGACCGGTCGAAGTTCGCAACGCCGGCCCCGAATCGATGCGCAGCGATCCGCCGCAGTGGGACACGGTCGACGAGGCCAGCGACGAGTCCTATCCCGCCAGCGATCCGCCGGCGGCCAATCGCTTCACCTGACCATCAGGCATCGCTCGCCAGACGATCGGCCAGCCACAGGCGGATCGCGCTGGCGAGCCCGGGCGGCGTTTCCGCCGCGATCCGCTCGACGTCGATCCGCGCGACCAGCGCGTTTAGTGGCACGCCTTCTTCCTGCGCGGCCTGCTTCAACAGATCCCAGAACAGCGGTTCGAGACTGATCGAGGTCTTGTGACCGGCGATCTCGACCGATCGCTTGACCGGGGGGTGGTAGGCCGCGCTCACCGCCTCAATACATGTGCTGCCCGCCGTTGATCGACATCGTCGAGCCCGTGACGAAGCCCGCTTCCTCGGAAGCGAGGAAGGCGACCCCGCGGGCGATCTCTTCGGCGTGGCCGAGGCGGCCGACCGGGATCTTCGCGACGATCTTTTCGAGCACGGGCGCCGGCACGGCAGCGACCATGTCGGTGTCGATGTAGCCCGGCGCGATGGCATTGACGGTGACGCCGAACTTGGCGCCTTCCTGGGCGAGCGCCTTGGTGAAGCCGTGAATGCCCGACTTGGCCGCGGCATAGTTGACCTGACCGTACTGGCCAGCCTGGCCGTTGATCGAGCCGATGTTGATGATCCGGCCCCAGCCACGGTCGCGCATGCCGGGGAAAGTGGCCTTGGCCATATTGAAACAGCCGCCGAGGTTGATGCGCATCACCTCGTTCCAGTCGTCGAAACTCATCTTGTGGAGCACGCCGTCGCGGGTGACGCCGGCGTTGTTGACGACGACGTCGATCGGGCCGAAGCGCGCCGCGATGTCGACGCAGTTGTGGAACGTCGTCTCGTGGTCGCCCACGTCCCAGCGAACCGCCGGTATGCCTGTCCGCTCGGTGAAGGCCTTGGCCTTCTCGACATTCCCCGCATAGTTCGCGACCACGGTGAAACCCTGTTCCTGGAGAACCAGCGAGATCGCTTCGCCGATGCCCCGGGTTCCGCCCGTCACGACTGCCACACGCGCCATATCTTGTCCTTCTGCTGTTGCGCTCCTCCCGTAGAAGGAATGCGTCGGATCGCGCCCGAAGGCAATGCGGGGCGTGATCGCGTGCGCGCTATTCGAAAGAATTTATGATGGCGTGATGACGGTTTAGAGGGCTGTCGTGTCCGATCCGGCGGTAACCGGCGAGATCGAAATTAGAAGCGGAACTGTGTGCCGACGTAGACCGCCTGGTTGTCCTGCTTGCCGTCGGTCAGCGGGTGAAGCCGCTCGCGCTCCGACTGCGAATAGCGCACGCCGGCGGTGACGTTGAGGTTGCGCGTCAGGCGATAGGAGCCGCCGACATCGACCTGGTCGTCGCCGTCGCCGGCGAAGGTCCGCGGCGCGCGGCCGGCCGCCTGCTTCTCGTCGACGACGATCCGCGGACGCAGGCGCGAGGCGGGATCGGCGCCGGCCCCACCGCCCGAGGCGATCGAGAACTTGCTGAGGTCGGCCAGGTCCGGCTTGCGTCCATCGGCCGGCGGCACGAGGTTCTGCGCGAAATTGTGATAGCCCCGCGACACGCCCAGGTTGAAGGCGGTGGGCGCGATGCGCAGCGGCGCGCTGCCCGCGTCGGCGAGGTTGCGGACGCGGATGCCGCGCACCGAGATCATCTGCGGCGCGCCCGAATCGACGCGTACGGCCACGGTGACCGAGCGGTCGGGCCGGTTCGGCGTGCCGGCCGGCGTGAACGGATAGAGCGATCCCTTGGCGAGCGAGCGGATCGGGATCGCGCGCGCCAGACGCGGTGGTGTCTCTGCGGAATCGATAGCCTGCAGCGAACTCGCGCTGGTGGGGGCGAACTGGGCTTCGAAGTCGGTCGCGAAAGCGAGCACGGCACTGGGCAGCGCCAGCAACGAAACCGCGCCGGCGAGCCAGAGACCGGCCGTCATGCCGCTCTTCGATCCGCTGGCCATGGTTACTCCCCTTCGTTCGACCCTTGCGCCGGACTTTGCGTCGGCCGCGACCTACTCTGTGGACAGAGACTCGCGCAAGCAACCTTAACACAGGCTGATTTCGTTCGACAGCGTTCCCCGTTCAGCACGGGTTTAGCCGTGCGCCGACAATGAGCCTGCACTTGCCGCGCGGCGCGGCGCGGCTATAGAGGCTGCAGCAGCGCGGGCTAAGGCCGCCTAACCTTGCTCAGGGATTTGGGCTCTAGGATTTGGAAACGACGATGACGGCCAGCACTGTTACCGGCACTGAAACCGGTCCCTTTTCTTCGCGCTGGATGATGCGCGCCGGCGCTGCCGCGTTGGTCGCGCTCGCGCTGACCGGCTGTGGCGGCAAGAAGGAGCTGGCGCGGCAGGACATCGCCGCCTCGAAGGTCACGACGATCGGCGTCAATTCCTACCTGTGGCGTGCCAGCCTCGACGCGCTGTCGTTCATGCCGCTGGTGCAGACCGACAGCAACGGCGGCGTCATCGTTACTGACTGGTATGCGAACCCGCAGAACCCGGGCGAGCGCGTCAAGGTGACGGTCACGATCCTCGACCAGGACCTGCGCGCCGATGCCCTGCGCGTCGCGGCGAGCCGTCAGGTCGCCCAGGGCGTCAACTGGATCGACGCGCCCGTCCAGGCGGCGACCGTGCAGAAGCTCGAGGACATCATCCTCACCAAGGCTCGCGATCTGCGCCGGAACGCCATTGGCGGTTAAGGCTTTAGGCAGATCATGAGCGAGCGTTTCGAACCGTCCGTCGCGGACGTCCGCTGGCAGCGAGTCTGGGACGAGAAGCAGAGCTTCCGCGCCGACGACGCCAGCGCCAAGCCGCGCAGCTATGTCCTGGAGATGTTCCCTTATCCGTCGGGGCGCATCCACATCGGCCATGTCCGCAACTACACGATGGGCGACGTGCTCGCGCGGTACAAGCGGATGAAGGGTTTCGAAGTGCTCCATCCGATGGGGTGGGACGCTTTCGGCATGCCGGCCGAGAACGCGGCGATGGAGAAGGGCGTCCACCCCGGCGGCTGGACGCGCGAGAACATCGCGAACATGAAGGCGCAGCTCAAGCGCCTCGGCTTCGCGCTCGACTGGAGCCGCGAACTCGCCACCTGCGAGCCCGAATACTACGGCCACGAGCAGGCGCTGTTCCTCGATCTCTACGCCAACGATCTGGTGTACCGCAAGGAATCGGCGGTGAACTGGGATCCGGTCGACATGACCGTGCTCGCCAACGAGCAGGTCATCGACGGGCGCGGCTGGCGCTCGGGCGCCCTGGTCGAGAAGCGCAAGCTCAGCCAGTGGTTCCTTAAGATCACCGACTTCGCCGACGAGCTGATCGAGGGCCTCGGCAGCCTCGATACCTGGCCCGAGAAGGTCCGGCTGATGCAGGAGAACTGGATCGGCAAGAGCCAGGGCCTGCGCGCCAAGTTCCACTTCGTCGACAGCCAGGACGGCATCGAGGTCTACACGACGCGCCCCGACACCTTGTTCGGCGCGAGCTTCGTGGCGATCGCCGCCGATCATCCGGTCGCGCAGCAGATGGCCGCCAACGCGCCCGAGCTCGCCGCCTTCATCGAGGAATGCAAGCGCGGCGGCACGACCGCGGCCGAGCTCGAGACCGCCGAGAAGCTGGGCTTCAACACCGGGCTCTCGGTCGAGCATCCGCTCAAGAAGGCCTGGCACCTGCCGGTCTACGTCGCGAACTTCGTGCTGATGGACTACGGCACGGGTGCGGTCTTCGCCTGCCCGGCGCATGACCAGCGCGATCTCGACTTCGCGCGCAAGTACGAGCTGCCGGTGACGCGCGTCGTCGCGGACGGCGACGAGACGGGCAGCACCTTCCACGGCAACGAGGCCTATACCGGCCCGGGCCGCATCGTGAATTCGGAATGGCTCGACGGCATGGGCGTCGACGAGGCCAAGGCTGCGGTCATCGCCAAGGCGCAGCACGACGGCTGGGGCCAGGGCGAGACGCAGTACCGCCTGCGCGACTGGGGCGTCAGCCGCCAGCGCTATTGGGGCACGCCGATCCCGTTCATCCATTGCGGCACCTGCGGCGTCGTGCCCGTGCCCAAGGCGCAGCTACCGGTTACCCTGCCCGAGGATGTCGACTTCCAGACGCCGGGCAATCCGCTGCTGCGCCATCCGACCTGGAAGGACGTGTCCTGCCCGCAGTGCAACGGTCCGGCCCAGCGCGAGACCGACACGCTCGACACCTTCGTCGATAGCTCGTGGTATTTCCTGCGCTTCGCCAGCCAGCCGGCCGACAAGCCGTTCGATCCCGAGCAGATCGCCAAGTGGCTGCCGGTCGAGCAGTACATCGGCGGCATCGAGCATGCGATCCTGCACCTGCTCTACGCGCGCTTCTGGACGCGCGCGCTCAAGCGCATCGGCCTGATCGACGTGGCCGAGCCGTTCGGCAGCCTGTTCACCCAGGGCATGGTCACGCACGAGACCTACGAACGGAAGAACCCCGAGAACGGCCAGCCCGTGTTCTTCTCGCCCGCCGAGGTCGAGCGTTCGGGTGAGGGCGCGACCTTGCGCGCCGATGGCGCGCCGGTCGAGATCGGCCGCGTCATCAAGATGTCGAAGTCGAAGAAGAACGTGGTCGATCCCGACGAGATCGTCGCGACCTACGGCGCCGACGCGATCCGCTGGTTCATGCTGTCCGACAGCCCGCCCGAGCGCGACCTGCCCTGGTCGGCCGCGGGTATCGAAGGCTGCGGCAGGTTCGTCCAGCGCCTGTGGCGTCTCTTCGCGCAGTACGATGCGGCGGCGGCGGGTGAGGACAAGCCGCTCGACCGCAAGCGCGACCAGACTGTCGCGCTGGTGGCCGAGGACATCGAGGCGCTGTCGTTCAACAAGGCCGTCGCGCGGATCTACGAGCTGACTTCGGCGATCGAGAAGGCCGCGCCTTCGGCCAGCCGCAGCCAGGCGATCAAGGCGCTGCTGCTGCTCGTCGCGCCGATGATGCCGCACCTCGCCGAAGAGGCCTGGTCGACGATCGGCGAGAACCTCGTCGCCGAGGCGCTCTGGCCCGAAGTCGATCCGGCGCTGCTGGTCGAGGACGAGGTGACCATTGCGGTCCAGGTCAAAGGCAAGCTGCGCGATACGCTGACCGTGGCCAAGGGCACCCCGGGCCCCGAGCTCGAGGCGCTTGCCCTCGCCAGCGAGAAGGTCCAGCGTGCGATCGACGGGGCCGAGGTCAAGAAAGTCATCGTCGTGCCCGATCGCCTGGTGAACATCGTCGCGTGAAACAGCTTACTGTCCTTGTCCTGCCGCTCCTGCTGGCCGCTTGCGGGCTCCAGCCGATGTACGCGGGCGGGGGCAGGGGCGCGGTCGCCCAGGGGCTCGCCGCGATCGACGTCTCGCCGATCGAGGGCAAGTCGGGCTGGCTCGTGCGCAATGCCCTGAACGACAGGCTCGGCGCGGCGTGCCATTGTCACCGGTCGCCGCGCTATCGGCTCGACATCCGTCTCGACGACAAGCTTGAAGGCCTGGCGCTGCTGTCGAACGACACGATCGGCCGCGAGCGCCGCACCCTGCGCGCGCGCTACCAGCTCGTCGATCTGAGCAGCGGCCAGATCCTGCTCGACGCCAGCGACGGTTCGGATGCGGGCATCGACGTGGTCAGCTCCGAATATGCGACGATCGCGGCCGAGAACACCGCGCTCGAGAATCTGGCCAAGGACGTTGCCGATCGCATCGTCACCAAGGTGGCGCTGCAGCTTCGCAAGCAATCGTGAAGCTGGCCCGGTGAAAGCGCGGTCATGAAAGCGACCGGTCGCGACTTTGCCGGCATGGCGGCACGCGCAGCCGGCGAGGCGAAGGTCTTCTTCTTCTGCGGCGACGATTCGAGCGCCCACGATGCCGCGCAGAAGATCGTCTCGCTGCTGCGCGATCCCGGCGAGCGCATCGAATTTTCGGGCGCCGATCTCAAGCGCGATCCGGTCAAGCTCGGCGACGAGGCGCGCTCGAACTCGCTGTTCGGTGACAAGCGCCACATCGTCGTGCGCGCCCAGGGCGACGAGGCGTACGACGCGGTCGAGGTGCTGATCTCGGGCGACGTCGAACCCTGTCCCGTGTTGATCGTCGCGACGAGCGCCACCGAGAAATCGCGCACGGCCAAGCTGCTCGCCGACCGGCCCGATGCGCTCGTGGCGATGTTCTATCCGCCCGATCTCAAGTCGGTTGCGGGCTCGGTGCGCGCCATGGCCGACGCTGCGGGCCTGCGCATCGGTGGCGACATGGCCGAGCGGATCGCGCGTTCGGCGGGGCTCGATACGCGGCTTGCGCGCTCGGAGGTGGCAAAGCTTGCGCTCTATCTCGATGCCAGCGCCGAAAGCCCGCGCAGCGCGGATGTCGCGGCGCTCGACGCGATCGGCGCGAAGACCGAGGAGGACGGCTTCGGCGCGCTGGTCAATGTCGTGCTCGGCGGCGACAAGGCCAAGATCCCCAGCGAACTGCGGCGCATGCGCGAACTCGGGCTTAATCCGATCGGTCTGCTGCTGGCGATCGAGCGCCGCGCAGCGCAGCTTGCCGCCCTGGCCGCGAAGCTGGGTCCGAAAGGCGACGTCACCGCTCTGCTCAAGGCCGAAGTCCAGGCAAGGCGCGTGTTCTGGAAGGACGAGCGCGAGCTCGGCGCGCAATTGCGCCAGTGGCGCGGGCGCAAGCTCGAGCGGCTGGTCGACAAGCTCATGGGGCTGCATCGGTCGCTGTTGTCGAACAGCCAGGATTCCGAACTGCTGCTTTCGCAGGGGCTTGCCGAGATCGCGCGCGCGGCCGCCAGTTAGGCCTACCGCGATATTCACTGGAATCCTTCACGATTCATCGCAGCGTAAGCCGCAATGCTTGATGCTCGCCGCCGAACAGGGCAAAATCATGGTGCGGGGTGCCGCTCGTGATGCACGCCCGGCAGCCAGCATAGATGGTCGAAACAATGAAGCAGGGGACGAAGGTGGAATTGCGTAAAGCGCTGATCGCGGGAATGTTCGCGGTGTCCGGAGCGGCCGTCGCCGCGCAGCCGGCGACGACCGCACAGCCGCGCCGCACGCCCGCGCCCGAAGTCCTGCTTCCGGCTCCCGCGCCCGCACCGATCGTGGCGCCGCCCGCGCCGACGACGAAGTCGGGAGCGCCGGTGATCGGTATCCCCGAAGTGCAGCCGTTGCCGGTGAACGAGCCGGTCATGGCCTGGCCGGTCGCCGATGCGCGGGCGCTGCTCGCCGTGATCGACACGATCGAGAGCGAAGGCCTGTTCTCGAAGGACTATCAGCCCGAAGCGCTGCGCGCCGCGATCGCCGCGGGTCCGGGCCAGGCGCTCGACGCCGTGGCCAGCAAGAGCTTCGCCTGGCTTGCCGAGGACCTGCGCGACGGCCGCACGCCGATGGAATCGCGCGTGCAGTGGTTCGCGGTCGATCCCGATCAGGACGTGACGCCGACGACCGGGCTGATGACCAAGGCGCTCGCGACGCACAATGTCGCGGGCACGCTCGCCGAACTCGCGCCGACGCACCCCGATTACCAGGCGCTCAAGGCCGCCTTGGCGACCACGCCCCGGGCCGATACGGCGACGCGGTCCAAGATCCGCATCAACATGGACCGCTGGCGCTGGCTGCGCCGCGACCTGGGCGAGATCTACCTGATCGCCAATGTGCCCGAATACCAGCTGCGCCTGATGAAGGCCAACCACCAGCTGGTGAAGACTTTCCGCACCGTCGTCGGCAAACCGGGTCGGACCGCAACTCCGCAGCTGGCCGAAGAGGTCAAGGCGGTGGTGTTCAACCCGACCTGGACCGTGCCGCAGTCGATCGTCGTTGGCGAAGGGCTGGGCGCCTCGCTGATGCGCGCACCGCGCAAGGGCTACAAGGTCACGCGCAATAGCGACGGTTCGCTGACCGTGGTGCAGCAGCCCGGGCCGAGCAATTCGCTCGGCGTGATGAAGATCGACATGCCCAATCCGCATGCGATCTACCTCCACGACACCCCGGCGAAGCAGTATTTCAACCAGCCGATCCGCGCCGAGAGCCATGGTTGCATCCGCACCCAGAACGCACTGGTGCTGGGCATGACCATGGCGATCATGGGCGCCGACATGCCGCAGGAACAACTCGTCGCCAACGCCACCTCGGGCAAGTACACGAAAGTGCCGATGACCCGGACTTTCCCCGTCTATATCAGCTACTTCACCATGGGGCAGGATACCGGGATGACGGGCCGGGTGGTGTCCTATGCCGACATCTACCGTCGCGATGCGCCGGTCCTGGCGAGCTTCGCCAAGGCGCGCGAGCTCAAGACGACGCAACGGATCAGCAGCGAGCCGGTGATCCAGCTCGACAACCCTCTGTGATCTCTGGCGGGATGCGTTGAGGGCGGCGAACTGGCGGAAATCCGCCGTTTCGACGGTTTCTTAACGCTTTACCCTTAACGCTCCCCCGAAATCCTCAGGGGGTACGCCATGGAATACAGTGCGCGCGGCACGTGCGGGGCCGGCGACGACCAGGACGAAACGACGCTCGATGCTCTGACGCGCGCCGAACGCGCCGTGGATCGTGCGGAAGCGCGTCTGCGCGAGGCGATCGAGGCGATGCCGCACGGCGTCGTCTTCCTCGATCCCGAGGGCCGCTACATCCTGTGGAACAAGCAGTACGCCGAGACCTATCAGCGTTCGGCCGATCTCTTCCATGTCGGCGCCCGACTGGCGGACACGCTGCGCCAGGGCGTCGAGCGCGGTGACTATCCCGAGGCCGTTGGGCGCGAGGAAGCCTGGATCGCCGAGCGCCTGGAACTGCTGCAGAACCCGCGCGGCCGCCACGAACAGATGCTCGCCGATGGCCGCTGCATCATGATCGAGGAGCGCAAGACGGCCGACGGCGGCACGATCGGCCTGCGCGTCGACATTACCGAGATGAAGGCGCGCGAAGAGGGCTTCCGGCTCCTGTTCGAGAGCAATCCGGTGCCGTTGCTGGTCTACGATCCAGTCGAGGAATGCGTGCGCTCGGCCAATGCCGCGGCGGCCGAGCACTTCGGCTATGCGCTTGCCGAGCTCGAAGGCCTGGCTGCCGAGCGCCTCTTCGCCGCCGACGAATGGCCCGAGGCGCGCCGTCTGCTCGCCACCTCCTGCTCCGACAAGGATCGCTTCTGGCGGCAGGTCGCGCGCGACTGGAGCGAGATGGAATCGGTGCTGTTCACGCGCCAGTCGGTGATCGACGGGCGGCTCGCCACGATCGTCTCGGTCTTCGACGTGACCGAACGTCGCAAGGCCGAGGCGCGGATCGAGCACATGGCCAAGCACGACGAGCTGACCGGTCTCGCCAACCGCGCGCATTGCCGCGAGGGACTGCAGGACATGCTCGACGGTCTGCCGCAGACCGGCGGCACCGTGGCGATCGCGATGATCGACCTCGATAACTTCAAGCAGATCAACGACAGTTACGGCCACCACGTCGGCGACATCGTGCTCGCCGAAGCGGCGCGCCGCATGCGTGCGCTGACCCCCAAGCAGAACGCGCTGCTCTGCCGCCTCGGTGGCGACGAATTCGCCGTCATCTGCCAGGCGCGAACCGACGAGAAGATCGACCTGATCACCCGCTCGATCGTCACGGTCATGGCCGAGCCGATCACGATTGCCGGCACGACCTTGCATATCGGTGCGACCATCGGCATCGCCATGGCGCCCGAGCACGGCCTCGATGCCAACCACCTGCTGCGTTACGCCGATCTCGCGCTCTACGCCGCCAAGGCCGACCAGCGCGGTACCGTCCGCCGCTTCGAGCCCGAGATGGACGCGGCCGCGCGCGAAAAGGCCAAGCTCGAGAACGACCTGCGTCGCGCGGTGCGTCACGGCGAACTCGTCATCCACTACATGCCGCTGATCGACATCGCGGGCGGCGACATCATCGGCTACGAAGCGCTGCTGCGCTGGCAGCATCCCGAGCGTGGCCTGCTCTATCCCGACAGCTTCATCGGCCTGTCCGAGGAGATCGGCCTGATCGACGTGATCGGCCAATACGTGCTCCAGGCCGCCTGTCGCGAGGCCGCGTCCTGGCCCGGCGACCTCAAGGTCGCGGTCAACGCCTCACCGTTGCAGTTCCGCGGTGGCAACCTGCTCAACATCGTGCTGCAGGCGCTGGCAATGTCGGGTCTCGATCCTTCGCGGCTCGAGATCGAGATCACCGAGGCGGTGCTGATGGACCGCAGTCCGGCGATCGCGCACCTGCTCGAATCGATCCGTGCGCTCGGCGTCGGCATTTCGATGGACGACTTCGGCACCGGCTATTCGTCGCTGTCCTACCTGCTCAGCTATCCCTTCACCAAGATCAAGATCGACAAGAGCTTCATCATGGGGCTGGCCGAGCCCAATTCGAAGGCCGTGGTCAGTGCGATCATCGGCCTGGGCAAGAGCCTCGGCATGACGGTCACCGCCGAAGGGATCGAGGAGCCCGAGCACATCGAATATCTCAAGGGCATCGGTTGCGGTCAGGGCCAGGGCTATCTGATTGGCAAGGCCAAGCCGAGCGACCAGTTGCCGCATGCGCAGGAACCACGCCGCAACGTGGCCTGATCCGCGGCGCCGCAGAAAGAGCGGCTCAACAAAGAGCCGGGCGCGGGGAGGTCCCCGGCCCGGCCATTCGCGCCAAGCGTCGGATCAGCGCGGTTCGGCGAACCTCTCGGTTCGTGGTGCTCCTCGAAGATGGGGTGCCCTCGGGTGCGTTCAACCCGCTCGAAGCATCGCTCCTGCGGTTTGACGCGGGTCCGTCGCGGCTCGGCGCAAGGCGTCAGGCCACCACGATCCGTGCACGAGCGAGGTTGAGCGCGCGCGCATAGGGCGTGGCCGCATCGCCGTCACGCTGGGCGGCAACGCGCACCACCGCGAAATAGGTGCCCGGCGCCGGGTAGGCATGGTCGATAGTCACAGTGACCGACTCCGCTGGCGCGGCGAGTTCGGCCGGTGAGAAATCGCCCGTGCCCGCCAAGTCCCATTCGACCGAGACGATCCTGCCGACGCCGGGCGGCACCGCGATCGTCGCGGTCAATCTGACGGTCTCGCCCACGCCTGCTGCAGCCCGTACGGCGCCATTGGCAAGAAGATCGACCACGGGCTGCACACCGCCGCGTTCCGCCGCATTGGTGGGGACGATCACCTGTGAGTCCGCGATCGTATAGTTCGTTTCGGACGGTCTGCGGCCCGTCTCCACCCAGGCCGCGAGGTCGCGCAAGGCCTGCTGCAGCGCGCCCGAAAAGCTGGCGACCTGCGTGCGCTGGCGCGGGGTCAGCGGGTTCTCGTGGTGAGCGCGGTCGATGAACCACAGGGCAAAGTCCTCGGCGAAGTCGGCGCCCTTGGCCTGCCGCACGAGATCGCGATACCAGTCGGCCTGCCAGGCATAGGCATCGATATCCATCAGCGCCGAGAGCATCAGTATCTTGCCGTGGATTTTTCCGGTCAGCACCGCGCCGGCGGCGTTTGCGGTTCCCGTCGGCCCGACGAGGACGGGCCGTTGCGGGTAGATCGGCTGGCCCTGAGCGTCGCGGAACTGGTTCCAGCCGTAGTAGTCCTGCGTCGGCGGCACCTGATGGCGGTGGTAGGTCTGCAATGCCAGCGCCCACGAGTTGTCGATGCGCACCTGGTCGCCGGCCCGGATGCCCGCCGCCTTGGCGTGATCGAGCACCGCGATCAGGTGAACGGCTTTGCCTTCGACCCGCGCGATCGGCAGGCTGGCCCCGGCGGCTTCGCCGCTGAGCACGACGAGATGCGCGTCCTGGGCGTCGCTGCCCTCGGGCAGGTCGGCCAGTTCGATCACGAAAGGCGGGCCGCCGACCGCCGCGACCGTGGAGTCGAAGCGGAAGCGCGCCGCCGCGATCGAACTCTCGGGATCGGTGCCGAGGTAGCCGGGCTTGGACCAGAAATCCTCGGCGTAGCTCGGGTCCATCATCGGGATCATGCCCGAGATGTTGGCGAAATAGCCGCTGTCGAGCGTCTCGTGCAGGTACCAGCCGCGCGGCGGAAAGCCCATCAGCGTGACTTCGCGCAGGGCGCCGGCCTCTTCCGCGGTGAGGCCGTCATAGGGATCGCCGCTGCCGCCAACCTCAACCGCATCGGCGATCCTCGCGAAGACGCCCGGCCGTTGGCGCAGCACGCGCAGCGCGTGCATGCGCACGGTGAACATGCTGGGGATCGCGTGGTTGCAGCCGGGGACGAAGGGGACGAAGCCGTCCCAGACCCCGCTGGTGTTCTCGGCCGCGCCCATCGTCTGGTACGCGCCGCCCGAACCTCCGAACAGGTAGCCCCAGGGACGATGCTCGCCATAAAGCTCGGCCGCGACCTTTCGCGAGAACTTCGCCGCAGCGGCGTTGACGCGATAGGCGGCGATCGTTGGATCGGCACCGGGATTGCGGAAGACCAGGCCGTTGTTCGTCTGGACGTAATAGGCCCCCGAATCGAGCGTGAAGCCGAGATCGCCGACCGCCACTTCGAACTGGATCGGAAAGGGGCCGATGTCCGACGTCACCGCCATCGGATAGGTGTTGTGAAAGAAGCGGCCCTGGTATTGCGGCTTGGGCGGGAAATAGAACGAGAAGCGCGCGTCGGTGCCCGCAAAGCCGCCGCTGACATAGCGGTGCGGTACGGGTTCGGCGCGTTCCTCGGAAATGTCGACGAAAGGTTCGGCATAGTCGGGATCGATCGAATCCGCGGTCACGTGCATCGGCATGGTCGTCTCTCCCGCATGTTATGTTTCCAAGTGATAACATGGACGGTGGCCGGCTTGTCAATCGCGACGCACAAGCTTTTCGTTCCAGAGATGAAAGCGCGAATGCGCTTGCCGCTTGCGGGGCTGCGCAGCAGGATCGGCGAAACTGTTTTCGGAGAGATTCTCATGACCGTACCCAATCTGGGCCGTGTCGGCATCTGGTCGATGGAACTGCGCTTCGGCGATCCGGGCGCGGCGGCCGAGGCGGCGGCCGAGCTCGACGAGCTCGGCTATGGCGCGATCTGGTTTCCCGGCGGTATCGGCGGCGACGTCACAGGCGATTTCAGCCGGTTGCTGAACGCCACCAAGCGCACCACGCTGGCCACGGGCATCATCAACCTGTGGAAGCACGAGCCGGCAGAGATCGCGGCGTGGTGGAACGCGCTGTCCGACGATCACAAGGCGCGCGCGCTGCTCGGCATCGGCATCAGCCACGGGCCGCTGATCGGCGAGAACTGGGGCAAGCCGATCCCGGTGACGCGCGACTGGGTGGAGCGGCTGACCGCCCTGGGCGTGCCCGCCGACAACCAGTGCCTAGCCGCGCTCGGTCCGAAGATGGTGGCGCTGTCGCGCGATCGCACGGCCGGCGCGCATCCCTATCTCGTCACGCCCGAGCACAGCGCTATCGCGCGCGAGATCCTGGGTCCCGACAAGTTGCTCGCGCCCGAGCAGGGCGTCGTGCTCGAAAGCGATCCGACCAAGGCGCGCGACCTCGCGCGCGCCGCGGTCGATCATTATCGTGCTCTGCCCAACTACCGCAGCAACTGGGTGCGGCTCGGCATTGCCGAGGAGGACATCGAGGCGATGAGCGACAGCTTCATCGACGCGCTGTTCGCCTGGGGCGGGGTCGAGCAGATCGCAGCGCGTGTGAAGCAGCATCACGATGCCGGTGCCGACCACGTCTGCCTGCAGGTCATCGCGCCGCAGGGCGCGCCGATCGCCGAGCAGCGCCGCGCCTGGCGCGAGATCGCCGAGGCGCTGCTCTAACGGGCTTGCGCGGTTCGGCCAGGCCCCCCAAGTGAGTCCGATGGACGACAAGATCAGCAGCGCCATCGAGCGCGTCACCGAACTGGAATCCGAGCTCGAGGCATCGACCGACGCGACCACCGGCGGCGATGCGCTCGCGCGTGCGCATGAGATCCTGCATCGTTGGGTCGATAGCGTCACCGCCGTCGTCGCCACGCCGGGGATGGGACGCGTCGTGCTGATCCACGACGATGGCAGCGAATCGCGCATCTCCTCGCCTGACCTGCCGATGCGGCTGGCCGTCCCAGTAACCTTCGGAACCACAACGGAATAATCGCAATATTGCGCTTTAGCCAAGCGCTTGCTACAAATTCTCATGACATCCGGGAAAAGCCCGGGGCATGGGAGTTTGGGACATGGCCGAAGCCGATTTCGACGTTAATCAGCAGTTCGAGGCCGAACCGCGCGTTCACGATTACGTGGTCGACGCCGACGTTCACGTCACGCCTCCGCCGACCTTCTGGGCCGAATACCTCTCGCCGCAATTCCGCGATCTCGCGCCCAAGGTCGAGAGCGAAGGCGAGTTCGATTACATCGTCTTCGAAGGCCAGCGGCGCGCGGTGAACCTCATGGCCTCGCAGGCCGGCCGGACCTTCGACAAGTACAAGAACGCGGGCAAGCTCGCGGATCAGCGCCTGGGCGGCTGGATGGTCGACAAGCGGCTCGAGGACATGGATCGCGACGGCATCGACAAGGCCGTCTGCTTTGGCGGCGGCCCGCTCGGCACGGGCAATCTCGAGCTTTATCTCGACAGCTTCGACGCATTCAATCGCTGGCAGTCGGACTTCTGCGCCGATTCGAACGGCCGCATCTATGCCTGCGCCTATCTGACCACGGTCGACGTCGACCAGACGATCGCCGGGGTCAAGGCCGCCAAGGCGCGGGGCGACGTCGCGGTGAACCTGCCGGCCTTCCCGCAGTCGGTCAGCCAGTTCACCAAGGAAGGCGCGGTCTGGCAGGCGATGACCGGCGATCCTCAGGGCGCGCGTCAGTACCGCGATCCCGAATTCGACAAGCTCTGGGCGACCCTGGTCGATCTCGACATGCCGGTGACCTTCCACCTGGGCGCGCGCATCTCGCGCTTCAGGGACAAGACCAACTTTCTCTGCGATCTGCCGATGGGCAAGCCGGCGATGCTCGAGATGATCAACATCATGCTCTACTCGGGCGTGTTCGATCGCTTCCCGACCTTGCGCGTCGGCCTGATCGAGAGCGGTGTGGGCTGGATTCCCTGGGCCTGCGAATACATGGACCGAGCCTGGGAGATGCAGCGCCACTGGACCGAATGCGCGATCAAGCATCCGCCGAGCTTCTACTTCGACCAGAACGTCTACGCCTCGTTCATCGAGGATCCGGTCGGCGTCGAGTTGCGGCACAAGCCGGGCGCGAAGAACATCATGTGGTCATCGGACTATCCGCACTCGGAAACGACCTTCCCGCATTCGCACAAGGCGATCGCGCGGAATTTCCAGGGCGTGCCCAAGGACGAGATGGCCTGGATCCTCTCGGGCTGCGCCGAGAAGTTCTTCGGGCTGAAGTAGCTAGCCCCACAATCGCTCGCAGAAGCCGCGCACTTCGGCGTCGAGCTCGGCCTCTTCGGGGGTGCGGTTGCCGAAGGCGCCGTGAGCTGCGGCTTCGAGCACGTGCAGTTCGGCGGGCACGCCCGCCGTGCGCAGCTTGCGATGGAGCCGCACGGCGTTCGACAGGAAGACGTCGCGCGTGCCCGCGGTGAGCAAGGTCGGCGGGAAGCCCTTGGCATAGTCGCCGAACAGCGGCGAGACATAGGGATCGCTCAGGTCGCGTCCGGCGGCATAGAGCAGGTTCGCCTGCATCAGGCTGCCCATGCCGTCGATCCCGGCATTGGTGCGGAAGGTGTCGCCCGATTCGGTGAGGTCGATCTCGGGCGAGAGCAGCACGACCGCGGCGGGCAGGGGCAGGCCCTCGTCGCGCGCGCGGAGCACGAGCGCCGCGGCGAGATTGCCGCCCGCCGAGGCGCCGCCGACGATGATCTCGCGCGGATCGCGGTCGCGCAGCAGCCGGCGGTAGAAAGCCAGGCAGTCGTCGAGACCGATGGGGAACGGATGATCGGGCGGCATGCGGTAGTCCGGCGCGACCACGCGTGCGCGGACATAGGCAGCGGTGTTGATCGCCATGGCCTTGCAGACCTCGCCCGCGCCCATGATCAGGCCGCCGCCGTGGACGTCGAGGAAGACGCGTGGATCGGCCGGATCGACCCCGGCGGGCAGAATCTCGAAGCCGCGCGCCGCGCCTTCGGCAATCTCGGTCACGGTGCCGTCGAACGCTCTCCCGCCGCCGAGGTGGACGGACATGATCATCGCGTCGCTCGCGGCGACGCGCTGGCGCCAGGCCTCGGCGTCGTCAAGCGCGGGATAGACGTTGGCGCCCTCGGGCGGGCGCGGCATCGCCAGCCAGGCCCGGGCTTCGGGGCTCAGATGCGCGGGGATCGGGATCTCGCGCGCGGCTATCCGCAGCGCGTCGGTTTCGCCTTCGGCCATCGTGTCTCTCCCTTTCGTATTTGGCGGGAGCATCGCTGCAGACGGACTTGCGCGCAAGGCAAGTGCGTTTGCGCAGCACGAGATCGCCGGGACGGCGTGAAGTGGCTAGGATGGACTTATGGTCTGGGATCTACGCCGCGCCTTGCTCGCCAAGGAGGAATTCGAATCCTCGCGTCTTACCGATTTCGAGTTCCGCGAGATGGTGCGCGCCGTCAGGCTGGTCGCGGCTGACCTCGCGGTCGAGGTGACGCCGGTGCTGCACGAACTGGCCGATCA
>SECS01000071.1 GCA_004211435.1 Novosphingobium sp.
ATTGAACGGGGCGGCATGTTCGTG
This sequence comes from Novosphingobium sp., assembly GCA_004211435.1. Classification (GTDB taxonomy): domain Bacteria; phylum Pseudomonadota; class Alphaproteobacteria; order Sphingomonadales; family Sphingomonadaceae; genus Novosphingobium; species Novosphingobium anseongense. Next base: position 25 of record SECS01000071.1, read on the forward strand.
CTGCTCGTGCTTGTGACAGCCGGCTTCCTGTTCATCGTCGCCAGCTTCATGGGTGCGCTGCTTTGGGCAACGATCGCTGCGATAGTCTTTCAGCCTATCTTTGAGCGTCTGTTGGAACGGTGGCCGCACCAACCTCATCTGGCCGCTGGCCTTACGATGCTGATCATGACGGTCGCGGTGGTGATCCCAATGATCATATTGGGAAGCATGGTCGTCGATCAGGCTGCCGGTGTCTATCAACAGCTCCGGGACGGTCAGATCGATTTCGGGCGATACTTCCGGCAAATTCACGATGCCTTGCCGCTTCGCATCCAGAATCTCGTGGACACCTCAGGCTACGGCAGCCTTGAGCGCGCGCAATCTCGGATTTCGCAATCGCTGAGCAACAGCGTTAGCGGCATTGCGCGCCAGGCGTTTTCGCTAGGTGCCAATGCCGCGGCTTTCCTGTTGACCTTCGGCGTAGGGCTCTACGTGACCTACTTCCTGCTGCGCGACGGCCGAAAGATCGGGCCGGCCGTTGTGAGCGCATTGCCGCTCGACCAAACGGTTTCGACACTACTTGCCGAACGATTTGTTGCTGTGACGCGCGCAACGATAAAGGGGTCTGGGCTAGTTGCCGCCGCGCAGGGCGCGCTTGGAGCAATTACCTTCGCCATCGTCGGGCTTCCTGCCGCATTGCTGTGGGGCGTCTTGATGGCCATCGCGGCCCTTCTGCCCGCAATCGGGCCGGCGATCGTCTGGATTCCCGTCGCACTCTACCTGCTGGCAATCGGTGAGATTTGGCAGGCAGTTGTCGTGGTGATATCAGGTGTCATCGTCATCGGCTTGGCCGACAATATCTTGCGGCCCCTACTCGTAGGGCGCGAAACCGGAGTGCCGGACTGGCTCGTTCTCGTGACGACACTGGGTGGCATTGAGGCGCTCGGACTCAGCGGCATTGTCGTCGGCCCTTTAGCGGCAGCGCTTTTCCTTGCTGCCTGGCAGGCCCTGACCGCGGCTAAGCGGCAAAGGCTTGTGGTGACCGACTAACCGCTGGGCGCAATCGCGCGGATATGGGGTCATGGGGCGACGCGTGCGCTGGGTCAATGAGTGGCTTCCCGCCTAAACGCAAAAAGCCCCCACCGAGGCGGGGGCTTCCTGCGCGGATGAACCGCCGGCTTACTTTGCGTCGTTGGCCGCTCCGGTGACGGCTTCGCCAGCCGACTTCGCGTCCTTGCCGGCACCCGCGACCGTGTTGCAGGCTGACAGCGAGAGGCCCGCGGCCAAGACAGCGATTACAAATAACTTAGGCATGACATGGAACTCCGATGAGATTTTCATCACACTGACAACCCCCCGGACCCCGTCGCTGTTCCGGTCTGCGTAATATGCTGCCTTCGTATCAGAAGGGCTGCGATAGAAATGCGGACCACCAAAGTTGACGACCTCACGGGAGTGGAGAACCTGGCGTCCGATAGAGACGTGGTATTCTCGAGCCTGGTCCGTCGATTGGAGCTGATATGCTTGGCCGCTTGGCTACCGTTCTACCTTTGCGCCCTGTTCGCCAGCCCGCCTTCGCGCAAAGCGCTGGCCAGCTAACATTGGCCGAAGCGGTGACCAACGCTCTCCGGCAAATGCAAGCGTGGCGCATCGCTTACACCAAGCGAGATCAAGATGGCAAAACCCGCACGGTTACGGGCATGGTTATCGCCCCGCGTGGACCGGCACACGCGCGGCCAAGACGCGTCATCGCATGGACGCATGGCGCCTGGGGTGTGGTCGAATGCTGCGGGCCCTCGCTAAGTCCAGGCTTCCTAATCCAGAGCCCCGCACTCGATAAGATGTTGGCGCGTGGCTGGTTGGAAAGGACGATCATAGTCGATTGACCACTCAGACGGGGCAGATCACGGTCGACGCATTGAGCTGCCACTCACCACAACGTGCAACTTTTATCAGGAACACCGGTGATACGTTCCCATTGCCAGGCCTCAACGGTGTCACCTCGCGGCAGGTAGGCGACTGAAAAGACCCGTTGGTCGCGCCGGATGCGCAAGTGCAGTCGTTGAGCCTGCTCTCCCTGTATGCCGTCCTGCGGCACTGGATCGACAATCTCATCCCCATCGCGCAGCCCGGCACTTGCGGCCGCCGATCCAGGGATCAGGCCGCGGACCAAGCGTTTCTGCTCGGCCAGCACTGCGGGCTCGAAGCCCAACTCATAGCGACGCAGCAGCTTCGCGACCCGCTGGAAGCAAGGGCCGAAGGCATCGCTAGCGGGCACCGGCATCTCGCCCTCGAGGAAAGCCCTGAAGCGGCCTACGGCGTCCTCGCCAGAATACTGCCGCAGCAAAGCCTCCCAATCTGCAACACTTGTGCGGGCTCCCGTCGCCTCGCGGGCGAGCATGGCCTTCATCAGATCGTCCAGCGAGCGCTTGCCGCCCGACGCCTTGCGCAATTCGTCGTCGAGCACCGCGAAGTAGAGCATGCCGCGATCATAGGGCAGCGTACGCACGCGGGTGTCGGCCCAGAAGCGCTTGGCCACCTCGCGATTGGGCACGCGTGCCATGACACTCGTGTAATAACGCGCCGCGGTCCAGTTGACGTCGTCGATATACTGTTCGGCCGTCAGCAGTCCGAAACGGAACGGCAGCCGCGCCTGGTAGAAAGTCGCCAGCCCCTCGCCAAACCACGAGGATTCAAGCCCGCCGGGTTCGGCGATGAACGGCTGGAAGGTGTGGAACATCTCGTGCGCCAGGGTCAGTCGAATCTTGCCGAGGTCCTGGCAGCTGTTCTCGCCGAAGGTCGTGACGAAGGCGCGGTGAAGGCCGACCCCGCCGCCAGCATTGATCGGATTGTGGCGCAGGAACACGCCATAGGGCTGCGCGTCCTTTCGCGCGAAGAAGCGCGCGTAGTGATCGTAGAGATTGCCCGTCCAGCCAAGCAACTCCTTGGCGTCGAAGCAGGGCGATCCCTGCCAGGCTCCAAAGAAGCCCGCCGCGGGCACCTTTGCCGGCCAGGTGCCGATCCGGCCGGCCATGAAGAAGCTCATGCGCAGTTCGGCGCCGGTCAGCAATTCACCGGCAGTGCGACGCCCTTCGCCCAGCGAGCTCACGCCACGGCTACCCATCGGCGCGCGCGTCAGGTCCCAGGCATAGGTCGTGCGATAGCGCCCCTCGCCCGGCGGCAGCAGCAGAAACATGTGCCCGGCCGCCGAAACGCCCTGGCCATCGGCGCTGAACGAGAACGGCGGCGCCGGACCGCGCGGCGGCAGCGCAGCTTGGGCCGGCACGCTATAACGGACGGTCAGCGCGCCGGTCACCGGGCGATCGGCCAGCCATTCTCGCGATGGCCCGCCGCCCACGGCGTCGCGCATTCCCGTCTCGGGCAGGTCGACGTCGCGCAGCGTCAGCCTGAGAGGCCCCGCCGCGTCGCGCGCCTCGAAGCCCGTCATCACCGTCGCGACCGTATCGACGTTGCTCGCCACCAGCGGCAGCCGCAGCACCGGCGTGCCGGCCGCCGCAGCCACCCCGTCGAAGCGCAAGGTGACGGCCACCGTCCCGACCGCGTCGGCGTGATCGGGCGCGGCGATCGGCGCCAGGGTCACGGAGATCGCCGGTTCAGCGGCGCGCGCGCTGGCTGGCGCTGCGAGCGTGGCCAGGATCAACAGGGAAATGGCCGGTTTCATGGGCAGTCTCTCAAAATGAAAAGTGCGCGGGAACCGAGGCTCCCACGCACTTCTTCCGCACATTGTTACACGGCGCCTCAGAAGTTTCGCGCCACGGTGACACCGAAGGTGCGCGGCACGATGTACAGCGCAGTCGGCACAGCCGTGCCGTTACGGTTGTCGGCAATCGAAATGCCGCGCGTGTCGGTCACGTTGCGCACATAGAGGCTCAGGCTCCAGTCCTCGTCGTAGACCAGGCCGCCGCGCAGATCGAGCGTGGTGTAGCTCGGGATCAGAATGCGCGGACGCGTCGCGCCGGCATCGTTGTTCTGGAACTCGCCCGGACGGTTGCCAACGTAGATCACCGAGAAGCCGAGGTTGCCCTTGAGCCGTTCGGTCAGCAGGAATTCCTGTTGCACGCTGACGCTGCCCGCCACCTTGGCGGTGAACGGCAGGCGATCGCCGGGCAGACCGCGGAAGCCGACGCCGCCGGGCAGGGTCAGGATGTTCTGGGTGATCTCGGCATCGGTATAGGCGAAGTTCGCGTCGATCGACATGCCCTGCCAGGGCGTGACGTTCGCGGCGAATTCGAAGCCGCGGCTGCGCGCCTTGCCGCCATTGGCGACATAGGTCAGCGAGGTCACCGGATCGGCGCCCTGGAGCTGGATGTTCTTCCAGTCGATCTGGAACAACGAGGCGTCGACCGTCAGTACGCCTGGAACGACCTTGCCCTTGAAGCCAAGCTCGTAGTTGACGACGCGATCGGGACCGAACGAGGCCGGCGCGAGCGGCGGCTTGTTAATGTTCGGCCCGCCAGGACGATAGCCGCTGGCGACACGGGCATAGGCCATGATGTCGGGCGAGAAGTGATAGCTGGGCGAGATCACCCAGGTCGCGGCGCTGTCGTTCGATCGACCGATCGTGGTACCCGACGGGCCAAAGGTCGTTTCGACCTGCGGAGCCAGCACCAGGTTGCTGAAGTTCTCCTGCTTGTTGCTGGCGTAGCGGCCGCCCATCTGCACATCGAGCTTGTCGGTGATGTGCCAGGTGACGTCCGCGAAGGCGGCATATTCGCGGTAGCTGCCGGGGCCGGTGCCGATGTAGGGCGTGCCCGAGCCGCTGCCGCTCATGACCAGCGTCTGATCGGTCGTCGCGCGCTCGTTGGTGTAGAAGCCGCCGAGCACGAAGTTGAACGGACCGGCATCGCCGGAGACGCGCACTTCCTGTGAGAACTTCGTGGTCTTGTCGGCATTGACGATCTGCACGCCGGGCACGGTCGCTAGGCCGAAGCGCGCGCGCAGCAGGCCGCCGAACACGCCCGTCACGTCGCTGGTGATGGCGTTGGTCGCCTCGCTCCAGGCACTGATCGAGGTGACCGAGACGGGGCCGAGGTCAAGCTCGGCGCGCGCGCTGTAGAGCTCGAACTTGGCCGAGTTCGGCGAAGGCAGCGAGCGGATGGTCAGTTCGCCATCGACCGGGTCGAAAGTCGTCGGCGCGGTGGCGCCGCCGGGCGTGGCATAGCAGGCCGCGCAAATGCGCACGCCGCCGGCGATGACCGCGAGGTCGCTGTTGATCGCGTCCTGCTTCTGCTGGAGAGCCGAGAAGACCAGCTTGAGGTTATGCGTCGGCTGGACCAGCGCGGCGGCGCGGAAGCCCCAGACATCGCGGGTGTTGACGTTCTTTTCGCCGGTCAGCGCGTTGTCGAGATAGGGCGCGTCCTCGCGCTTGAAGGCGCTACCCGCGATCGCCAGCCAGTCGGTGATCGGCAGGTTGACCGAGCCGCGCAGCGAATAGCCGAAATCGCCATGCGACACGGCGGTGCCGCCGGCTTCGACGCGGCCCGACACACGCTCGGTGCTCGGCTCCTTGAGCACGTATTTGATCAGGCCGCCGAGGCTGGCCGCGCCGTAGAGCGTGCCCTGCGGGCCGCGCAGCACTTCGACCCGCTCGATCGCGCTGGCATCGAAGTCGGGGAGCGGCGGCTGACCGGTGGCGGTGGTGCCGCCGAACTGCACGTCGTCGACCAGCAGGGCCACCGTCGGGCCGGTCGCGCCGCCCGTGGTCACGCCGCGCAGCGAGATCGCCGCGACGCGCTGGCCGGCATATTGCAGGCCGGGAACGCGGTTGTAGTAGTCCGACAGGCGGTTGAGGTTCTGCGTGGTCAGCGTCTCGGCCGAGACGGCGCTGATCGCCAGCGGCACGTCGATCAAGCGCTCGGTGCGCTTCTGCGCGGTGACGACGATTTCCGAGCCCGAGGCATCGCTCTCGAAGGCTTCCTGCGCCAAGGCCGGCATCGCCGAGGCGAGTGCAGCGAGGGCCACCGAAGTGGTTGCGACGTGCTTGAACGTTCTCATCTACTGACCTCCACTGATAGTTTTCGGCCGCGTCATGCCCGAGGGCCTGCGCAGCGTTTGTCATATTTGCGACCCGAAGCGGCTCTATCGGCGCACTCTGCGGATTTCTGCATTTCCCCGCCTCGGGAGGCGGTCAGGGGCAGCTATAGCCCCAGCCCTCCGCCAGAATTATTTTCATTCGCGGCGCGGCGCGCGCCTCGCGCATAAACTTTTGCGAAACCTGCCCTCCGACGAAAGAATTTCGTCAGGTAGCCGATGCCCTGTCACGATAGGCGCGCAGCCCGTCCTCGAGCGCCGCCAGCCCCGTGGTCAGCCGCGTGGGCTCGAGGCAGAAGCCAAGCCGGATACGGCCCGGCGCGCCGAAATATTCGCCGGGCGCGACGAGCACGCCCGAACGCTCGATCAGCCAGCGCGAAAAGGCGCGCGCATCGTCGATGCCGGGCAGCGACGGGAAACAGATGCAGCCGTCCTCGGGCAGCAAGCCACCGATCAGGCCCTCGGCCGAAAGGCGCGCGAACCAGGCATCGAACACCGGCCGGCAGCGGGCGACGTAGTCGCGCGAATGGGCATCGAACTCTGCGCGATTGGCCATGACCTGCGCAGCGACCGCGTGCGACAGCGTCGAAATACCGAACTCGGTGCTCTCGCTGAGCTGACGGATCGGTGCGAGCGTTTCCGGCGCACCGACGATCCAGCCGCAGCGCAGGGTACCGAGGCCATAGATCTTGGTGAGGCTAGACAGGCTGAGCACTGCCGGAGACAGCGCCTGGGCGGGACAGGGCCAGACCCCCTCGCCCGCATAGTCGGCATAGACCTCGTCCACGACCAGCAGGAAGCCGCGCCGCTCGGCCAGTTCGGCCAGTTGCTTCATGACCGCATGGTCGACCGGCATGCCCGAGGGATTGTGCAGGTTGGAAATCACCACCAGCCGCGTGCGCGGATGCAGCTTCGCCTCGACCGCAGCGGGATCGATCGCGAAACGCTCGCCCGACCGCACAAACCGATCGACATCGACGCCCTGCACTTCTGCGAGGCCGGTGAAAAGGTCGAAGCTCGGCGCCTCGATCAGTACGCGGTCGCCCGGCGCCAGGCAGGCGCGGTAGATCAGCGCGAGGCCGCTGGTGGCGCCGGTGGTGCAGATCACATGGTCCTGCGATACCTGGTATTGCGCGGCCAGCATCTCGCGGATGAAGGGATTGCCGCCTGAAAAGGCGCTGACGTAGTAGCGCGACAGTTCGGGCACCGCGGTCGCGGCCACGGCTTCGCGCAGCAGTTCGCGCGGCTCGGGCACCGAGCTCTCGAACAGGCTGAGCATGTCCCCCTTGCGCGCGCGCGCCAGACCGATCGCCTGACGCACCCACTGCGTATATGTGCCGGGAGCCTCGTCCATCATTGCCTTCACCTGCTGCCGCCTTGGGGCGATCTGAAATCCATTTCCGCTTCTAAGACGTGGAGCGGGAACGGATTATTCTATCTGCGGGGCCGAAACCGGGGTTTCGGCATAATTTGATCGGGCTTGGCGGCTATGCGCGCTTGGTTTCGCCCCGCATCTCGTGCCGCCCTTTGGCGAACCAGTAGATCAGCCCGATCACGAACCAGCCGCCGATCAGCGCATAGGGCCGCGGATCGGCCTCGATGCCGAGCACGGCGATCACCAGAGCGCAGACGACGCCGGCATAGCCGACCGCGACCACGGTGCGCGGCGTCAGCCGCACCTGCGCGCGCGCGTGGATCTCGGGATGGCGCCGCGCGACAACGGTCGCCGAATAGGAGCAGGCCATGTACTTGAGCATCGTCGGCACGTTCACCGCGAGCAGCAGGAAGATAAGGCTCGGCGGCAAAAACAGCCCGGTCATCGCGCAGCCATAGGCCAGCAGGATCGCACGGTGCGGCGTACCGAAGCGCGGGTGGATCACGCCGAGCAGCCGCGGCAGAGCGCCGTTGCGCCCCATCGCAAAAAGGCTGCGCGAGAACATCAGTGCCGAGGCGTTCATCGACTTGAAGATCGAGAGGCAGGCGGCGCTGACGATCAGCGGCACGGCGAAGTCGCCAAGCGCGGCCTTGGCGGCATCGAGCAGCGGCGCCTTGCTCGAGGCCAACACCTCGGGCCCGACCAGCCCGAGCGAAGTCACCGCGACGAGACCATAGACCACCACGGTCAGTGCGATGGCCAGCGCGATGCCGAGCGGCACGTTGCGCCCGGCATCGCGCACTTCCTCGCCGATCTCGACCGCGGACTCGATGCCCATGAATAGGCTGATCATCAGCGGCACCGTGGCGAGCATCAGCAGCGGCGGCGTCGCCAGCGGATCACCGACCAGCGCGGGATCGAACTTGGGCAGGCCGAAAGCGACGAGGATCGCCAGAGCCACGAGCAGCAGCCCCATCAAGAGCGATTGCAACCGCGCGGCCATTGACACGCCAACATAGTTGAGCGCGAAGATCGCGGTGATCGCCACGGCCATCGCCGGCTTGAGCGGGATTTCTACCACCATGCTGAGATAACTGAGCATGACCTGCGACAGGATCGTCAAGGCGCCGACATTGGCGACGATCCGCAGCCAGGCGATGAGGAAGCCGACGCCTGGATGGATGAAACGGCTCGGCCACTCGTAGGACGCGCCCGAGACCGGCAGCGCCGAGCCGAGATAGGCATAGGCGACCGCGAAGACCAGCATAGGCAGAGCCGCCAGCCCCATCGCCGCGAGGAGCCCCGCCCCCGCGACCTGAGCGGTGGGCTGGAGGATCGAGAAGATCGATACGCCGATCGCCGTACCCGCACCGAAGGTCACGACCCCGGTCAGGCCCACGCTCTTGCGCAGGGTGGTGGAGGACTGCGCCGCCGCCGGATCAGAATTCATGCGCGTGTCCCTCGTGGCCGAAGCCGGTGGTGCCCGCCGCACCTTCGCTCGCGGCGACCTTGGCCGCGGGACGGATCGGCGGCGGCGTGGTAAACGGCTGGATGCCCAAGGCGGTGTGGATCTCGCTCGGAAAATAGACCACGCCGCCGCGCAGCACCATGCGCGGACGACGGATCGCGGAAATGTCCTGGCTCGGATCGCCCGGCACGAGCACGAGATCGGCCAGCTTGCCGCGCGCGAGCGTGCCCAGCCGATCGGTGCGGCCGAGGAATTCCTCGGCACCCAGTGTCGCGGTACGCAGCGCCTCGGCGGGAGTCAGCCCGGCCTTCACATAGAGCTCGAGCTCGCGCAGCAGCGCGAAGCCGGTGGTGTCATCGGTGCCGGGCAGCAGCCGGATGCCCTCGCGGTGGAGCAGGCCGATCGTCTCGAGAACCTTGGCGAAGCCGCTGTGATAGGCATGGTCCTGCGCCTTGTCCGCCAGAGTAACGAAGGAGCGCTTGCGATAGCGCTGGAAGCCGATCGGCATGTGCCCAAGCGAATCTTCCTGCCCCGGCGGCACCTGCCCCGCCCGGCTGAGCATTAGCTGCTCAAGGATTACCGCGGTGGGATCGAGCGCGACCTTGCGCGACGTCATCAGGTCGATCGTATGCCGGACATTCGGCGCATTGAGATCGAGCGCGCCGGCGCGCTGCATCGCGGTCAGCCGCAAGGGCGTGCGGCTATCCTCGCCGGGCTTGAGTATCCAGCCGAGCATCAGCTGGTTGACGTGCGCGATGGAGTCGTAGCCGTCGGCGATCACCCGGTCGGGGGTGTCGAAGGCGGGGACGTGGCCGGTGACCTTCAACCTCAAACGGTGCGCTTCGGTGGCGATCGGCGCGACCCAGTCAGGGTTCATCGAATTGTAGATCTTGATTTCGGCATAGCCGCGTTTCGCATACCAGCGCACCGCATCGAGCGCTTGGGCAGTGCTGTCGGCGACGAAGCCGTTGCGCGCCGAGAACGGGCTCCGCCCCTCGATGAAGCCGTTGGGCGATATCCGCGGCCAGGCGACCTCGCCAGCCTCGACGCGGGTGATCAGGTCCTGGAGAAAGGCGTTGTCGTTGCCCATGTCGCGCGTGGCGGTGACGCCGGCGGCGAGGTAGAGAAGGCCTGAAGGCACGGTCGCATGTGAATGCATGTCGTGCAGCCCAGGATAGACCGTGCCTCCCTCGCCATCGATCACCACTTCGTCGGCCAGCGCGGGAGCGCCGTCCTCGGGCATGATCTGAGTAATCATGTCACGCATGACCACGAGGCTCGACAGGCCCGAGCGCTGGCCGCTGACGGGATCGAACACGTGGACGTTGCGGATGCGGATCGGCGCATCGAAGCGGTGCGCGAGCCGCTGCTGCAGGTCGCGCGCGCGCTGACCCTCGAACTCGCTGCCGAGCCGGGCGAGCACCTTCACGCTCTTCTCGTAGCCCGCGCGGATCGTCATGCCGTCCGAGCCGGGGCCGAACGCGGCGAACAGCCGCCCCTCGCGATCGAGCAGCAGGTAGGACGGATCGAGCTGAACGCCGATCAGGCGATAGGCGGTGACTTCGGCCGCCTGCGCGCCTTCGCCCAAGGTCAGCGTCTGCAGCCGCTCGACCGAGACCTTGCCCGCGGGCAGCACGTCGATCGCCTGGCCCGGCTGCGCCAGCGCGGCGCGGGCATAGACCCACAGCGCATAAGGGCTGTCGTCGTTAACCACGTAGAGTGGCGCACGCGCCGCCTTGTGGCTGCCGGCATCGGCCTGACTCGACCACGTGGCGCGGCCCTTGGTCCAGTTATAGCGTTCGTCGACCGTACCGCCCATCAGCGACGTGCCCGCGATCGTCCAGTTCAGCGGCACGCCCTGCGCATCAAAGCGCAGTTCCTCGCGGTGCTTGGGACCGCGACCGTTGTTGTCGACGCGGAAGTCGATCGTCGTGCGGTCGCCATCACTCTCGGCCACCAGCGAGCCGACGACCTCGTCATTGGCGACGATCGACAACCGTTCGGTCGTCGCGGCGACAGCGGGGGCCGAGGCCCCGAGCATCAGGGCCAGCAGGCCGAGCGTGGAACGGGAGGTCATGCGGTCTGCCTTTCCCATGTGGCGCGCGTGTGCAGATAGGCCGCGGCGGCGAGATCCTGGGCGACGTGGCCGAGCGACTTGTAGAGCGTGATCTGGTCGTCGCTCTCCCGTCCGGCGAGCGTGCCGGCAAAGACCTCGCCGATCTCGCCGACGACATGCGCGTCGGTGACCAGGCCGGCCTCGCGCGCTATGGCGAGTTCGGAAGCCTGAGCCAGTGCGCCGGCGCGATAGTCGGCGATATAGCGCGCTTTGGTCACGAGCGCGCTGTCGGCTTCGACGGGACCGAGGAAGCTCGAGCCGACGAGGTTCACATGGGTGCCGGGGCGAACCCAGTCGCCGAGCAGGATGGGCTCGAGCGAACCGCTCACCGTGCAGATGACGTCGGCCCGGCCCGCGGCCTCGCGGCCATCCGTCACCGTTTCTATGTCGATGTCGAGTTGGGCCGAAAGCTCGGCCGCGAGCCTAGCGGTGTTCTCGGCCGAGCGGCCCCAGATCAGCACGCGCTCGAAGGGGCGCACCTGCGTCAGCGCGCGAAGGTGCGCGCGCGCCTGGGTGCCCGTACCGAAGATAGAGACAACACGCGCATCGCGGCGAGCGAGCGCGTCAGTCGCAGCGGCGGTGGCGCAGGCGGTGCGGATCGTCGTCACCGCCTCGGCATCGGCGATACAGGCCACACCGTTGGTCACGGCGTCGAAGGCCACGACCACGCCCTGGTGGCGTGAGCGGCCGGGCCGCGCGGAGTCTTCTGCGACGCTGACCAGCTTGGCGCCAAACGAACCGATCGCACCGAGATCGCCCGGCATGACGCCGAACATCGCCACGTCGGAAATCCGGACGATCTGCCGGAGCGGCTGCGGCTTGCCCGCTTCGGACAGGCTGCGCATCGCCTCGCGCATCGCGGCGATGCAGCCGCGATAGTCGAGCAGACGCTCGACCGCTTCCGCATCGTAGACGGGCAGGCTCATCGTGGTCCCCTTTCAGGCTGGCCTCTGACCAGCGCGCGAATGTCTTCTCCGATCGCACGCGCGGTCGCTGCGACTGAATAGCCCATGTGGCCGCCGTCGTAGTAGCGCAGCGTCACCCGCGCCGGATCCCAGCCAGATTGCGTCGCCAGCAATTCGGCCGCGCCCATAGTGGTCTGAGTGTCGTAGAAACCATTGCCCACGACCAGACGGAACCCGGGATTGCGAGCCATCATGGCGCTGATGCCGGTGTGATAGGGCCAGTCGCCGAAAGGCCCGAGCGCGCTGCCCACGCCCCAATCCCAGCCGCCGAAACCGGCTTCGGTCATGGCGACGTAACGATCGGGCCAGGTCACCTTGAGGTCACGGCGCAGGTATTCGGCGAAAAGCCGCTCTGCGGCATCGCTCACCACGTCCGAGGGGTCGGCGCGCCCGCCAGCTTCGGTTAGCGGCGCGACGTAGCGCGCGTCCGAACGGCCGAGCAGAAGACCGCGATCCTTGAGCAGGTCGAGCCGATAGCGCTCCTTGGTGATGCGCAGGTCGTTGGCCAGATACCAGTCGGCCGAAATTCCGGTGAAGCCCGCCAGCCGCGCCGCCACCCGCTGCCGGTCGGCCAGCGGCATGGCGTTGCCGGCATAGAGCGCGGTCAGATAGTCGTTCTTGGCAAAGTGGCGCGCGGCGGCGAGGAAGGCCTCGAACGTGAGCCCCTGCCGGTCGGCCCGGTCGTGATACCAGGCAATCGCCGCCAAGGTGGGCAGCGAGGCGACGTAGGAGGTAACATTGGCCGGGCGCTGCGCATATTCGACGATGTTTGCGGCCTGGCCATAGAGGAACACGCCCGCCAGCGGCAGCGGTTCGGACGCCTCGGCCAGTTGCCGCGCGATTTCGGCGGCGCGGTTGGTGCCGTAGCTCTCGCCGAACAGGAACACTGGCGCCCCCTCCCGCCCCTGCCGCTTGAGCCAGGCACGGATGAAGGCCGCGAATTGGCGCGCGTCGGCTTCGACCGAGAAATAGGCCTTGGCACTGGTGCCCGGCAGAGCGCGACTGAAGCCGGTAGAGGCGGGATCGACAAATACCAGATCGACCGCGTCGAGCGGCGAATAGGCGTTGTCGGTCAGGCGGAAACCTGCGGGGGCGGCTGTCACGTCATCGGGATAGGCCACGCGCCGCGGTCCGATGCCACCGACGTGCAGGTACTGCGAGGCCGCGATTGGCCCGCCGTTGAACACGAACATCACGGGGCGCCGCGCCCGGTCGGCGCCGTCGCGCATATAGGCAAAGCTGACCAGGCGTGCGCTTTCGCCACTGGCGCCGGTGGTCACGTCCAATCCCTCGACCGTGGCGGTATAGGCGATCCGCTCGCCGCCAAACCGGCCGACGTGATGAGTGACGACTGCGGGCCGTGCGACCAGCGCAGGTATCGCCACGGGCGCCTCGGCTCGCACCAGCACCGCCACACAGGCCAGAGCCAGTCCGGCGAGCGCAGTGAGAAATGCACAGCGGAGGTTCATGCGCAGCCCATCGTCGCCGCGCAGCCTATTCGCACCGTACGGGAAAATTTATGCGAATGCGGGAGCGTGGCGCGCTGCGTTGCATAATTGTGCCGCTCATGCGGGTTTGCCCGGAACGATCGCGCCGACCGTCCCGCAGCATTAACTACGACCCATCACACGGCAGCAAAATACGACATGGAATATCCACCCCTGCACGACAGCATGGATATTTTATGTTAGATAATCTGCCTTTGGAGATTCCCGCGGCCGATGGACCACCACGCATGAGCGACGCGCTGACCCAAATGGACATCAAGATCCTCGAGCAGGTGCAAAAGGACGCCAGCCTCTCGACCACCGAACTGGCCGAGCGCGTCGGGCTGTCGCAATCGCCGTGCTGGCGCAGGCTGCAGCGGCTGCGCGACGAAGGCTACATCGTCGGCCAGGTCGCGGTGCTCGATCGCAAGAAGTTCGGCGAGAGCCTCTACATCTTCGCCACGCTCAAGATGGCCACGCTCAGCGAGGAACAACGCGCCGAATTCCAGCGCAAGATCGAGCTGATCCCCGAAATCATGGAATGCCACACCGCCTTTGGTGATCGTGACATCCTCATGAAGATCATCGCCCAGTCGCTCGACTGGTATCAGAACTTCATCTTCAAGGTGATCCAGAAGCTACCCGGAGTGATCGACATTCAATCGACCGTCACCCTGTCCGAGATAAAACACACCACCGCGATACCCGTGCGCGGGTACGGCGCATGACCCGCGCATCGCGCGCACTCGCGGCGCTGCTAACTCCTTTTGCGCTGAGCTCCCTGCCCGCCGGTGCCAGCCCCGCCGTATCGCCTATCCTGACCACGTCCGAAGCCCGCGACGTGCTTAGTTACGCCGATCCGGCGACGGCCCGGGTGCGCCACATCGATCTCGACCTTGCGGTCGATTTCGACCGCCAGGTGATCGCCGGCACCGCGACGCTCGACTTGATCGCGGCGCGCGGGGCAGAACGGATCGTCCTCGACGGGCTCGATCTGGACATCGCCGCAATCACCGACGCGCGAGGCCGCGCGCTGACCTGGAGCCTGGGCGCCGCCGATTCGTACAAAGGCGCCGCGATCACTATCGAGATCGGCGCGGCTCGACGGATTGTGATCCGCTATGCCACCCGGCCCGACGCGCGTGCGCTGCAATGGCTGCCGCCCGAACTGACGCTGGGCAAGGCCAGGCCCTACCTGTTCAGCCAGGGCCAGTCGATCAATACGCGCAGCTGGATCCCGACGCAGGACAGTCCGGGCATCCGCCAGACCTGGAGCGCGCGGATCACCGCGCCCCAGGATCTGCGCGTGGTGATGAGCGGCGAGGCGCGCGCGCAGGGCTGCAAGCCGGCGTCGCGCGGCCGCCGCAGCTTCTGCTTCCATATGGAAAACCCGGTGCCGTCCTACCTGATCGCCATGGCGATCGGCGACATCGGCTTTCGCCCGCTCGGCCCGCGCTCCGGAGTATACGCCGAGCCGGGCATGCTCGATCGCGCGGCGCGCGAGCTTTCCGATACGGAGAAGATGATCGATGCGGCCGAAAGCCTCTATGGTGCCTATCGCTGGGGCCGCTTCGACGTGCTGGTGCTGCCGCCCTCGTTCCCCTTCGGCGGGATGGAGAACCCGCGGCTGACCTTCGCAACGCCGACGATCATCACGGGCGACAAGTCGAACATCAACGTGATCGGCCATGAGCTGGCCCACTCCTGGTCGGGAAATCTCGTGACCAACGCCACCTGGTCCGATTCGTGGCTCAACGAAGGCTTCACGACCTATTTCGAGAACCGCATTGACGAAGCCGTCTACGGCAAGGAACGCGCGGCAACCTTGGCGGACCTGCAATGGGATGACCTGCAGCGCGATCTTGCAACCGCTACGCCAAAGGCCACGCGCCTTCACGGCGAGCCCGAGGGTAGCGCAGGTCAGCTCGATTACTACAAGGGATCGGCATTCCTGCGCACGATTGAACAGGCGGTCGGCCGCGAGCGGTGGGACACCTACCTCAAGTCCTACTTCGATCGCCACGCCTTCCAGCCGCAGACAAGCGCGGGCTTCCTTGCCGACCTGCGCAGGCACCTGATCGGCCCGGACGCCGCGCTCGAAGCCCAGCTGCAGCTCGAAGACTGGATCTTTAGCCCCGGGCTGCCGAACAACGCGGTGCACGTTAAATCCGCGACACTCGCGCGAATCGACGCTGATCGCGAGCGGTTCAAGGCTGGTGTGCCGGCCCGCTCGATTGACACGAAGGGCTGGGGAACGCAGGAATGGCTCCGCTTTCTCGATAAGCTTCCGCGGCAGCAGACGGCAGCGCGGCTTGCTGAGATCGACCAAGCTTATGCACTGTCAGCGTCGCCCAATCCCTATGTCCGCAGCGCCTGGCTCCAACTCGCCATAGCCAACCGCTACGAACCAGTCCTACCCTCGATCGAGGACCATCTGATGCACATCGGAAGGATCCTTCTGATCGGGCCGGTCTATCGCGCGCTGATTGAGCAGTCGGACTGGGGGAACCTGATTGCTCGGCGAATCTATGATCAGGCGAAAGCCGGATACCATCCCGTCACTCGCGTCGGGATCGAGCGCATTCTCAAAGAAAGTTAGTGCGGCCCTCGGGTCGCAGCCGGCATCGTCGGGCTCACAGCGGTATCGGCGACAATCTACTTTTTCGTGGAGAAGCGGAAAAATCGAATAGATACCAAGCTTCGAACAAGTGCGGGAAATCCACCGACGTGAGTCTCTCGATGCTGGCAGACGCAGCTATGGCGCTGCTCGAACTCCAGCATGTGAACCAACCGCTGCGTTCAGCACCAGCAGCGGCAGCGCGAACGGCGGCTCTGTCGGCGTCAGGTGTCAGCCGCGCCGTTGGCGAGAATGTGCGCTCCCGACACCCAACTCGCTTCAGGCGAAGCCAGAAATGCCACCACTGCAGCGATCTCGCCCGCTGTACCGATACGGTTGAACGGGGATGCATTCTTGAAGAACTCGACGGCGCTGTCAGGGGCGCTGTCGATCATGCCAGGGCTCGTCGCTCCCGGTATCACGGTGTTCACTGTCACGCCTTTTTGCCCCAGCTCTCGCGCCCAACTCTCGGTGAAGCTCTTGATGGCGACCTTGGTGGCGGAATAGATGCCTGAGCCGGCCATCGGGAATTCTCCGAGCGTCGACGAAATGTTGATTATCCTTCCCCCCGCGCCCAGCCTCTTGGCTGCCTCGGACGCAACGAAGAGCGGCCCATGAAAATTGACGCCAAGCATTCGTTCGAGCTGCCACTCGTCGAGATCCGCTAGGCTCCCGCCCCCACTGACTCCCGCGGAGTTCACCACGATGTCGAGGCGGTCAAAACGCTGATCGATCGCTGCGAACATCGCGACGACTTCAGCACGGACGGATACATTCGCCTGCTGGATGAACGCCGTACCGCCGGATACTTCGATCTGCGCCGCTGTCTCTCGCGCGCCATCTTCGCTGCCGCTGTAGTGAACGACCATGGACGCCCCGCGGGCGACAAGTTCCAGGGCGATCTCGCGGCCGATACCGCGCCCTGCTCCGGTCACGAGCGCGACACGCCCGGCAAGCTGTTGTGTCGTCGTCATTCTTTATTCCCTTGATCAGGCTTCGGCGTTTGCCGGCCACCGGCCCTTGGCAATCAGGCCGAGCAGGACCTTGGCGGTCAGGTCTTCGCACCGCACCGAGGCATGGGTAACCACGCGTGTCGCGTTGCGCATCAGCGACAGCCTACGCGAAATTCCGTCCTCGCCGATCCTGCCGATACTCACGCGCCCGGCTACGAGGTCGTCGATCACGACGGTCATCGGCGCGATCGAGTAGCCGTGTCCACGACCCACGAGTTCTCCGAGATGGCTCATCGCGTCGAGCTCCACCCTGACCCTGATCGACCCGCCTAGGTTGGCCACCTCCTGCTCTATGACCTGCCTCAGTCCGTGCTGCGGGCCGGGCAGGAGCATGGGCAAGCCACTCAGATCGGCGGGGTTCACGACGAGCGGCTCGTCCACCGCTCCGAATTCACCCGCGGGACCGAACAAAAACAGTTCCTCGCTCGCCAATCGCCGGGCCGAGAGGTGGCGCACGTGGCCCATGTCATGCAGGATGCCGAGGTCCACCTTACCGAGATCGAGCCAGCCGCGGATCTGTCCGGTAAAGGCTTCGACCAACCGCAGCGACACCTGTGGCGCATGCTCCAGGAAAGCTTCGACCAAGGCAACGCCCGCGACCTTGCTGATCGAATAGGGAACCGCGAGTACGACCTCGCCGCTGACGTCCGTCGTAAGGTCGCGCACGTCCTCAATCGCCTGCTCGGTCGCGTTCATGATCTGGCGCGCATGCTCCAGGAACACGCGGCCGCCCTCGGTCAGGTCGACGCCTTTGGGCGTTCGCCGGAAGAGACTGAGGCCGACCTCGTCCTCCAGTCGCAGGAGCTGCTGGCTCAGCGAGGGCTGGGCAATGCCGAGCGACTCCGCGGCACGGCTTATCGAGCGCGTCTCCGCGATCTTAAGGAAACCGCGGAGACGCGCTCGATAAGCCGTGCCGCGGAGTCGCTCGGCAT
>SECS01000072.1 GCA_004211435.1 Novosphingobium sp.
ACGGCTTCGCGCTCGAGTCCGGCGAAGCTGACGACCAGGCTATCGCTCGGCCAGCCTTCATGCGCCACCACGCCCTGACCGACGAAAGCGATCAGATCAGCCGAAACATCAATGCGCAACTTGGACTCGGTCACAGCACCCTCCGCGAGGAGGGGCTGTAAACCTGTCAGATAGCTCTGACAACACCTGTCAGATAGGTTAGACTAAAGTCTAATCAGAAGCTCCAGCCGATCGTTCCCATGACGTTGCGCGGCGCGGCCATGAAGCAGTCGCCGCGTGCCAGGCACGAGGCGAAGACCTTCTTGTTGAGCAGGTTGGTGGCATTGATCGCGAAGCGCCAGGCGCCCCAGTTGATCTCGGCCAGGGCGTCGACCGTGGTGCGCCCCGGGGTGACGACCGAATAGAGCGTGCCCGCCGGGATCGTCGGGTTGAGGCCATAGGGATCGATCGCGCCGGTCGACTTGCTGTTGCTGTTGTAGACGACGCCCGCACCGAGGCGCAGTTGCGCCTCCTCGGGGAGACCGAAGGTCTTGGTCGTCCAGGCCGACGCCGTATGACGCGGCATGTAGTCGAGGCTGGTGTTCGTCTCGGACTTGAGCTCGCTGTAGCCGTAGTTGAGCAGCAACTCGAAATCGCCGGGCAGCGTGTGGCTCGCCTCGAACTCGATGCCCTTGGTCTTCAACCGGCCCGACTGGGTGGTGGCACCGCCGGCCAGATATAGCAGGCGATTGCGTTCCTTGATCTGGAAGGCCGTGACCGTGACCAGCGTGTTGCGTTCGGGCTGCCACTTCACGCCTGCCTCGAACTGGGTGCCTTCTTGCGGCTTGAACGGCGCGCCGAAGCTGCCGTCCGCATTGGTGATGCGGCCCGCGAGCGGCAGGAAGCTTTCGGTATAGGAGAAGAAGGGCGAGATGCCCGCGCCGATCTCGCCGATGATGCCGGCGCGGAAGGTCGTGGCATTGTCGGTCTGGCCCGACGAGCCAGTGACGTGGTCGCGCCGCGCGCCGAGCACGAGCGAGACGCGATCGTAGAAGCGGATCTGGTCCTGGACGTATACGCCAAGCTGCTTCTGCGACTCGTCGGTGAAGGGCCCCGTGGGATCGTAGGTCTTCAGTGCGGCATAGTTGATATTGTAGAGATCGATGAGCTCGTTTCCGCCCGCATAGCGCTTGGCGACCTTGTTCCAGCTGTAGTCTACGCCGACGAGCAGCTTGTGCTCGATGCTTTCACCCGTGTTGAAGGTGAACTGCAGGTTGTTGTCGGTCGAGAACACGTTCATCCGCGCGTCGCTGGCATCGGCGGTGAGACCGATCGTGCGGCGATCGGTGCCGTAGACCGCAAAAGGGTCGCTCGGGTTCGTGTAGCTGTCGGCGTAGTGCGTGAAGTATTCGACGTTGCTATCGATGTAGCGCGCCTTGAGGCTGAGCCGCACCGCGTCCGAGAAGTTGTGCGTGACGCTTCCCGTGACCTGCGCCGAGTGACCGTTGTAGCGATCCCAGCCGGCCTTGCCGACGAAGGTGTACAAATCGAGCTGGCCCGGGGCGCCGGGATTAGGCTTGAAGGTGCCGACGATCGGCAGGAACTGCGAGGTCGAGCCGGTCTTGTCCTTCTGGTAGAGGCCCGTCAGCACGACGTCGGTGTCGGGCGTGGGCTTCCAGCGAATCGAAGGCGCGATCATAAGGCGATCGTCGGGCACGTTCTTCACGAAGGTGTCGGCATCGCGCGCGCGGCCGACGAGGCGCACGGCCAGCGTATCCGACAGCGCATAGTTGACGTCGCCGAGCAGTTCCTTGCGATCGAAGCTGCCGTAGACCGCGCTGAATTCGCCGCGCGTCTCGAACTCGGGGGTCTTCGACACAAGGTTGACGAGGCCGCCGATAGAGCCCTGGCCGAACAGCACCGATGCCGGGCCGCGGACGATCTCGACGCGCGAGAAGTTGTACGGATCCGAGGTGATGCTGGCGTAATAGGAGAAGATGTCGCGCATGCCGTCGCGGAATTGCAGCGCGTCGAGGCCACGGACGTTGAAGCCGTCGACGCGCGTGTCGCGGCCATAAGGGCTGGCGAGGACGCCGGCGGCGTACTTGACCGTGTCGCTGATGCTGATCGCGCCCTGAGCCTGATAGGTCTCGGCGGAGATGACCTTGATCGGCTGCGGCAGTTCGATCAGCGCAGTATCGGTCTTGGTGCCGGCGAAGCCCGTGACGACGATCGCTTCCTGATCGTCGGTCGCATCGGCGGCATCGTCCGCGGCCCAGGCCGCTTGCGAAACGAAGAGCGAGGCGACACCCGCCAGCAAAATGGACCTCATGGTTTTTCCCTTTGTCGAACCCTGCCGACGCCTCTAGCTATCTGCTATGAATTCGCAATAGCAATGAGGGGGAATTCGCCCAAAAGCGGATTAAACCCGTGCTTTCAAACGCCATTTTTCCGGCCGAAGGATCACGCCGTGACCGAGCAGCAGACGGCGGACCGTGCTGCCGGCACAGGCATGATCGGCGGCGATCGCCTCGAAAGGTTCGCCGGCTTCGTAACGCGATAGGATTTCCGCGAAGTACGGTTCGAGCCGGCGAAGAACGTATCCGCTCACGCCGGCCCCGATCAGAAGGCCACGCTCAGCGAGGCGCGTCCACCGTAACTCATGTTGCCCTCAGTCCTTTCGGCCCGCGCCGCGATCTTCCAGGTGAAGTCCCAGCCGCCCGCGAGCAGCCGCGCTTCGCCGAGCCAGCTCGACTTGCGGCCATCGGGCGTGATCGCGAAGACGTCGCCGTCCTCGAAGCTGGCGCGGGTGGTGCCGAGCGAACCCGAGACCGCATTGCGACGGCCGCCCTCGAGTTCGATCGTCAGCGGCCGCTCGTCCTTCGTGCGGCGGCCGAAGCGGTAGGAGGCCGTGAGGCTGGTCGTAGCGGTGAGCGCCGTGCTCTTGCGGTCCTCGACCGTCAGATCCATCGCCGTGCCACCGCCGGTCTCGGTGTAGCCGTTCTCGCTGAGACGGTAGTAGTCCAACGTGCCCTGCGGCCGCAGCGTGAGGTTTTCGCCAAGGTCGAATTCGTAGGACGCGCCGGCCGCGCCCGAATAGAGCCAGCCCTTCCAGTCGGCCGCATTGCTGTAGGTGAAGCTGGTGCCGTTGCTGTCGCCGGTGAAGCTGCGCTCGCTCGACAGCGAGACGCGCGCCGCGGAGCCGCGCGCGAAGGCATAGAACGGCCCTTTGGCCAGCCGCCAGAACAGCGCGACCTCGTGCTGCGAACTGCTCACTTTGCCGGTGCCGCCGTTGTTGTCGATCGTGCCCTTGAGCCAGGCATAGGATACGCCGACGCGACCGAAGCCGACGTTGCGCTCGACGCCGCCGGTCAGGCCCCAGCCATTGGCCTTGTAGGCGGCCGTTCCCGTCGCGTCCTTGCTCGTACGCCAGTAGACGGGCTCGAACCAGCCGCCGACTTCGGAGATGTCGTGGATCGAATCCGCATCGAGCACGTGCGCCGCGGCCAGGCGCGAGCCGCGCGTGACTGCGTTGAATACGCCACCGGCGTGATCGGGCAGCAGTTGATCGAACTGTGTCTGCAGCGCATCGGCACTGTCGATGCCCAGCACGTCGGCGGTCATCTTGGCGTCGCTGGCCGCGGCCTCGACGATCGCCTCATAGCCCTGCGAGGCGGCGCGGCGCAGGCCGAGTTCGCCCGCAGCCTTGCGGCGGATCGTCAGCACCAGGTCGTTGCCCTTGGCGGCGACCGAGCCCGCGTAGATATAGGGCAGTGCCGTGCTGGTGTTGTCGAAAGTGCCCGTGCCGTTGAGCGTGCCGGCGGTAAGCACAGTATAGCTGCCCTCGGCGCCGACCAGCGAGGAAATCGTCGCCGAGATCTTCGCGCCGCTGGCAAAGGTCGCAGTCTGCGCGGTCACCAGCGAGCTCGTGCCCTTGGCGCCGTCGATATAGACGCCGAAGGTACCGCCCGAATTGACCGTCAGCGAGCCGACCGCATATTTGTCGGCCGCGCTCGCCCCGAAGGTGCCGCCGTTGACCGTCACTGCCGCCGCGCCGCCGTTGGCGATCGTGCCATAGAACTTGGCACTGTCGGCAAGGGTCAGGGTGCCGGCGGCACCGGCGAAGTCGATCGAGCCGTAGAAGCTGGCCTTGCCCGACAGTGCGGCCGAGGCCGCGCCCGTGCCGAAGAAGACCTTGCCCGAATAGAGCGCGCGATCGGACAGGACCAGACGGTCGTCGCCGGCGTTGAAATAGGTGTTGCCGACGATCTGGCCGTCGCTGGCCGAGAGTGTGTCATTGCCCGAACCCGTGACGATGTCGCCGCGGATCTGGGTGTAGACCGTGGTGTCGACCGTGCCGTCCTTCTCCACCGTGGCGCGCGTCGCGGCATCGGCGGCGTTGATCGACTGGCTGATCGTCACGCCCGTCGTGTTGGCCGAAAGATCGATCGCCCGGCGGACGTCCTCGCTGGTGCCGCCGACCGAGATCGAGCCCGTGTTCTCGAGCGTGGTAAGCGTGCCCGACAGGTCGCGCACGCCATAGACCGCGCCGTCGCCGGGTGAAGTGATTGCCGCGGTGATCGCGCCGCTGTTGTTGAGCTTGCCGACCGTGGCGCCCTGGTTGATCAGCAGCGCCGTCGCGGTCGAATCGACGGTGTTGGCGGCGATCGTGCCGTTAACCGAGATGCCACCGGGAAGATTCACCGTGCCACCCTTGCCGCCGATCACGACGCCATAGGCATCGGTCGAGGTAAAATAGGCATTGGCCGTGGCCGAACCATCGATCACCAGCGAATAGCCGCCGGTGTTCCCCGTAACCGCGCCGATCGTGATCGGGCTGGCGCCGCCGATCAGCAGCGCCGGACCGTTGCCGTAAGAGATCAGCGCGCCCGTGCCTTCGGAGCTGTCGGCGATGCCGTCACCGTCGACGTCGGTGTTGGTGGTCGAGGTCGTGGGCGGAACGCCGACGATCACGCCGCCCGCCACATTGCCCGAGATCACCGCCGCCGGCGCGCCGACGCGCAGATCGCCGCGCGCCAGGGTGGTCGTGGTGCCGTTGTCGTTGGTGTAGGAAACGGCCTGCTGGACCGTGCCCTGGATCGTCACCGTGCCGCCGACGTCGCCATTGACCGCGAGCGCCGTCGCGCCCTCGCCGATCGCGGTGATCGCACCCGCGCTGATCAGGACGTTGCCGCTGACCGCACCGGTCTTGATGCCCACGCTGTTGTCGCCGATCACACGGATGGTGCCGCTGCTGGTCAGCGAGCCCTGGAGCGCCGAATCGAGCACGATGCCGCCCGAGTTCAGACCCTCGACCGTGATCGAACCCGAATTGATCACGTTGCCGGTCACGGTACCGCCGGGCAGGGTGCGGATGCCGTAGCGGTTGCTGGCCG
Source organism: Novosphingobium sp. (assembly GCA_004211435.1). Taxonomy (GTDB): domain Bacteria; phylum Pseudomonadota; class Alphaproteobacteria; order Sphingomonadales; family Sphingomonadaceae; genus Novosphingobium; species Novosphingobium anseongense. Next base: position 5,376 of record SECS01000072.1, read on the forward strand.
AGGCGATCGGGCCGTCGGCAATGCCGTTGCTGTCGGCATCGGCGGGAACGAAGTCCTCGGTCACCGCGATCGTACCCGAATTGGTGATCGTCGTGGTCGTACCCGGAGCGGCGGTGATCGCCGCGGCGCCGCTCGCGCCCGCGACCTTGAGGTTGCCGGCGTTGCTGACCTTGTTGTTGCTGTCCACCGTTACGGCCGTGCCCGAAGCCACCGAGATGGTACCGTCGGTCGTTACCGTGACATCGCCCGCGCTCGCGGTCTTGAGCGGCGTGGTGGTCGAGGTTGTGACCGAGGTGTCGGCCAGGGCGGGAGAGGTCACGAGAGCGGCGGCTAGCGCAGCGAGGCAGGAGGTCGTCGAGAAGCTGCGCATCGGCAAAGGGCGTCCTGATCGAAGAGAGATGGGGCGGAGCTTCGCAACGCCGCGACCGCCGGCAGACAGGGGTCGGCGTTGATTGCGCCGGCGAGGCGACATTGCGAAACTCACGGGGCGCTTAACGGGCGCGGCGGCCCCACCCTTCGCGCGCCCGGCAAAAAAATTTGGCGAGGGCGTACAAAGGTGAACATAAATCTGTCGTTCAGCAGCCACGCCCTAGCGCAGGCCCCGACGACAGAGGACGCCACGCAACGTCCCGCGGCATCGGGGTCCTTGTGACATTTGAAGAGCGCCACGAATTCGAACCAGTGACCGAAACGGCCGGCGTCTATGCCGAGCCGGCACTGCCGCTCCCTCGCGCGAGCGACCCCTGCACGAGCGATGCCGACGCGGCCTTGATGGCACGGGTTGGCCGAGGCGACGTCCAGGCCTTCACCGTGATCGTCGAGCGCTACACCCCGCAGCTCTATCGCGTGTGCCGGCGCATGCTGAACGGCGGCGGCGAAGCCGAGGACATTGTCCAGGAGGCCTTCGCCAAGCTCTGGCAAACCGCGCCGCAATGGCGCGCGCAGGGCGGCGGCCTGCCCGCCTGGCTCCATCGCGTCGCGGTCAACCGCTGCCTCGACCGGCTGCGCCAGTTCCGCGTGATCACCACCGACACGATGCCTGACGTGGCCGACGAAGCCCCCGGCCCCGAACGCGCGCTCGCGATGCAGCGGCTCAGCGAGACGGTCGAGAACGCGCTCGCTTCGTTGCCCGGACGGCACCGCGCGGCGATTGTGCTTTGCTATTTCGAAGGTTTGAGCAACATACTGGCCGCACAAGTGCTGGAGCTCAACCTGAAGGCCATGGAATCGCTGTTGTTCAGAGCAAGGCGCAGCCTGCGCGAGCTGCTGGAAGCGCGCGGCGTGCGCAGCGACGATCTGGAACTCCTTCAGTGACAGGCGAGCCGGATCGCGAAAGCGACCTGATTCGAAAACTGGGCGAGCTGACGCCTCCCGAAGTACCCGCCGATCTCGCGGCGCGGATCGTGCGCAGCGTCACCCAATTGCCGCAGCAGCCGACTTTCACGCCGCAACCCGAATCACCGGCGCCTGTCGTGCCGAAGCGCGCGAGAGCCAGGCAATGGCTGCCGCGCGCGATCGGTGGCGCAGCGGCCGCCTGCGCGATCGGGGCATTGCTGGTCCATGTCATCGACCTGTCCGATCGCACCCCGGACGCTCCGCCCCACGCCGACAAGCCGGCGCAGGCGGTCAAGGTCGTGACGGGGTCGGTCGAAGTCCGCCTCGCGACGGCCAGCGACGCCCCGGCCAAGCCCGCCCCCGCCGCGCGCAAGTCGGCAAGGTCCGCTCCCAAAGTCGTGCGCAAGCCCGTGGAGCCCGAGATCGCGCCGTCCGAGGGTGTGCCGCTGGAAGTCGAGGCCACCCCCGAGTTCGCGATCGAGAACAGCCCGACGGTCGCGCCGCTCGACAAGCCGAGCGAGCGGGCGATGGTCGGTCCGGCTGACCCGCGGGGTGTCGTTGGCCCGATGCCGCGCAGCGGCCCCGCGCCCGGCTTTGGCATTTCGGGCTCGGGCGCCTCGATGCCGGGCTCCGCACCCCACTACTGACCACCCGCTTTTCCGCCGCGGCGGGCAGCGGAGGCCGAACCTTTTCGCCATCGGCGCGTTGTGCCTCGCATGGGCGAGATCTCGGCAGGGCACGGCACGCGGCCGTGGTGGGAAAGCGCGGTGATCTACCAGATCTATCCGCGCTCGTTCCAGGACAGCAACGGCGACGGCATCGGCGATCTTGCCGGCATCGCCGCGCGGCTCGACTATGTCGCAGGCCTGGGCGTCGACGCGATCTGGCTCTCACCCATCTTCCCTTCGCCGATGGCCGACTTCGGCTACGACGTCGCCGACTACTGCGGGGTCGAACCGATGTTCGGCGATCTCGCGGCCTTCGACGCACTGCTCGGCCAAGTGCACAAGCGCGGGCTCAAGCTGCTGCTCGACTTCGTGCCCAATCACAGCTCGACCGAACACCCGTGGTTCGTCGAGAGCCGCTCGTCCCGCGACAACCCCAAGCGCGACTGGTATGTCTGGCGCGATCCCGCCCCCGACGGTGGACCGCCGAACAACTGGACCAGCGACATGGGCGGCTCCTCGTGGGAATTCGATCCCGCGACGGGTCAGTATTATCTCCACGCCTTTCTAAAGGAACAGGCTGACCTCAACTGGCGCAATCCCGAGGTTCGCTCGGCAATGGACGACGTGCTGCGCTTCTGGTTCGACCGCGGCGTCGACGGCTTCCGCATCGACGTGCTCTGGCACTGCATCAAGGCCGAGGGCCTGCCCGACAATCCGCCGAACCCCGCCTTCACGCCAGACATGGGCGAGAAGCGCAAGGTCCTGCAACAGCACTCCGCCCACCAGCCCGAAATCCACGAGATCGCCGGCGGCTTCCGCGCGATGGCCGACAGCTATGGCGAGCGCCTGCTCGTCGGTGAGATCTGCCTGCCGCTCGATCAGCTCATGACCTATTACGGTAATGACAAGGTGCCCGGCGTGCACCTGCCGTTCAATTTCCACTTGTTCGAAGCGCCGTGGAACGCCGAAGCGATCGCGGGCTTCATCGCCGAGTACGAGGCCGCGTTGCCGCCGGGCGGCTGGCCCAACTGGGTGCTCGGCAGCCACGACGCGCCGCGCATCGCCGGACGGCTGGGAGAGGCGCAGGCCCGCGTCGCCGCGATGCTGCTCCTGACCCTGCGCGGCACGCCGACGCTCTACCAGGGCGACGAGCTCGGCATCGGCAAGGTCGCCATCCCTGCCGACCGCATTCGCGATCCGCAGGACCTGCGTCAGCCCGGGCTTGGTCTCGGCCGCGACGGCGCGCGCACGCCGATGGCATGGGACGATAGTGCCCAGGCCGGCTTCAGCACGGCCGAGCCGTGGCTGCCGCTCCATGCAGACTGGTCCACACGCAACGTCGCGGCGCAGGACGGATCGAACACCGCGATGCTGACGCTGTACCGTCGTCTGCTGGCTTTGCGCCGCAGCCATCCGGCGCTGAGCCTCGGTGATATCACCCTGCTGTCCGCCGAGCCCGACGTCATCCAGTATGAGCGGCACCAAGGCGACGAGCGCCTGCTTATCGCGCTCAACCTCGGCACCCAGCCGCGCAAGATCCGTGTTCCCGTCGATCGCCGGATCACCGACGCCCTGCTCACGACGATCCCGTCGCGCGGCTTCGACGGCGGCCTCACCGCCAACGAAGGCCTGATATTGAAAGTGGAACCACGCTGATGCGGATCGCAATGATCGCCCCGATCGCCTGGCGAACGCCGCCGCGCCACTATGGTCCCTGGGAACTGGTTACGAGCCTGCTGACCGAGGCGCTGGTCGCGCGCGGGATCGACGTGACGCTGTTCGCGACGCGCGACAGCCAGACGGCGGGCAGGCTCTCCGCGGTCGTCCCCGCGCCCTATTGCGAAGACCCTTCGGTGGACGCCAAGGTATGGGAGCACCGCCACCTCGCGCACGTGTTCGAACAGGCCGATCGCTTCGACCTGATCCACAATCAGGCCGACTTCCCCGCCCATGCCTTCTCGCGCTTCGTCGACACGCCGATGGTCACGACGATTCACGGCTTCTCGTCGGAGCGCATCCTGCCGATGTACAAGCCTTACGAGGACCGCGTGCACTATGTCGCGATCAGCGAAGCGGACCGGCATCCGGACCTGCGCTATGCCGCGACGATCCACCACGGCATCGTGCCCCATGAGTTCCCGCTCGATCCGGTGGGTAGCGAGGACCTGCTCTATTTCGGCCGGATCCATCCCGACAAAGGCACCAGCGAGGCGATCGAAGCCGCGCGAGCCGTGGGTCGGCGGCTCCACATCTACGGCGTGGTGCAGGACGAGGCCTATCACCAGCGCGAGGTGTTGCCGCATGTCGACGGCGAGCGCGTGATCTATCACGGCGCGGTCGGCGGCGCTGCGCGGATCGCCGCGCTGAGCCGGGCCCATGCCCTGCTCCACCTGATCAATTTCGACGAGCCCTTCGGCCTCTCGGTGATCGAGGCCATGGCCTGCGGCACGCCGGTGATCGCCGTGCGCCGCGGCTCGATGCCCGAAATCATCGAACACGGCCGCACCGGCTTCCTCGTCGGGAGCCTCGACGAAGCGATTGCCGCGATCGAACGCATTCCCACGATCGATCGCCGCGCCCCTTCGCAAGCGGTGACCGATCGCTTCTCGGTCGATCGCATGGCCGACGAATACATCACGCTATATCGCAATATCCTTGGCGTAGCGGTCGCTGCACCGGAAACCGAAGCGCTTCCCGCCTAGCGCGGCGTGCTGTCGAGGTAGAGATAGGTCGGGTCGAACTCGGCGTAGGCCTTCAGTCCCTCGATATCCTCGATCACCACGCGCCCGCGGGTGAACTGGACGAAGCCCAGCTCGCGCAGTTCGCGCAGCACCCGATTGGTGTGGACCACGGTGAGTCCCAGGCATTCGCCCAGCTCGCTCTGGTTCATCGGCAGAGCATAGGCCTCGTCGTCGAGCCGGCCGACGATCTGCAGCCGCGTATAGACTTCGCAGAACAGATGCGCGGCGCGCGCAGCGCCGGTGCGCTGGCCCAGCGACAGCTCCCATTCGCGATGCATCGCCGCGTCGAGATTGGTCGAGAACCACAAGAGCCGCGTGAGGTGCGGATGGACCTCGGTCAGCCGCGTCAACAGGTCGTGCCGGGCATAGGCGACCCGGCACGGCGACAGCGCCATCACATCGTGGTCGAGCTGCTTGAGCGTGAAGCCGTGCAGGTCGAGGAAGTCGCCGGCCACGTGCAACGCGGTGATCTGGCGGTCCCCGCTACGCAGATCCTTCTGACGGCACATCAGCCCCTCGATCAGCAGGATCGAGCGGTTGAGCGGCTCGCCGCGCCGCACGACCGTCTTGCGCGCGGGAATGTCCTCGACCTCGGTAATGATGTCGCGCAACGCCTGCTCTTCATCAGGCGAAACGACGTCGCGCTTACGCAGCTTGAGCAGCAGGCTCTCGATCATGCGTTCGAACCCACGGGCAACTTCAGTTCGAAAGCCTCGGTAAAGGCGATCGTGAACAAAACGTCCGCCCCTTCGGTAATATCGATATGCCCTTGCAGGTCGATCAGCCCATGGCGGGCCTCTTCTGCGAGAATCGAGCGGATGCTGTCGATCGCCACGCTGCGTGCATGGGACTGCCCAGGCAGGTCCAGCCCCTCGTCGTCGTGGGTCTCGCCATGGCCATTATGAACGTGAAAGAAGAATCGCGGCATTCCAGTCCCTTCGAGCCTGACGATGAGCGAACGTCAGGATGTGGCGGGGGTTCCAGGGCTAGACAGGGTTCAGGTGCCCCGCTTGAGTTCAGGCAGCAGTTTCTCCTTGAAAAAGCGGGTAAAGCCTTCTTGATCGTCGCCGATGCCGGTCAGAACGATGTGATCGAAGCCAGCATCGAGATACTTCCTGATCGCGGCGAGGTGAACCTGTGGATCGGGGCCCGCGGGGATCGTCTCGGCTAGGTCTTCAGGTCGGACATGCTTGGTCGCGGCCTCGAAGCCTGCGACGGTCGGCAGTTCACTGTTGACCGACCAGTCGAAGGCCGAGAAGCGGAAGCGCTCGTGCGCGATCTTGCGCCCCTCTTCCTCGGTCGCGGCATAGGCCAGCGCCACCTCGGCATACGCCGGGCCTTCCTTGCCGCCCTTGCGAAAGCCTTCGACGAGGTCGGCCTGGGGCGAGGTGGTCATGATGCCGTCGGCGATCTCGACCGCCAGTTCGACCGATTCTGGACCGCTGACCCCCAGTACCACCGGGATCGGCCTTTCCGGGACGTCGTAGAGTTGCGCATGATCGAGCGTGAAATAGGCGCCCACATAAGTGCTGACGCCGCCATGCCAGAGCTCGCGGAAGATATCGACGGCCTCGCCCAGCATCGCATGCCGTTCCGGGACCGAAGGCCAGGCCGCACCGGTGACATGCTCGTTCAGCCGCTCACCCGCGCCCACGGCCAGAGTGAAGCGGTTGTCGCTGAGCAGCGCCACCGTCGCCGCGGCCTGGGCGATGATCGCCGGATGATAGCGGATGATCGGACAGGTCAGGCCGGTGGTGATGCCGATCGTCTCGGTGGCATGCGCGATCGCGCCGAGCACGGACCAGACGAAGGGCGCGTGACCCTGCGCTTCGAGCCAGGGATGAAAGTGATCCGAGGCCGAGACGAAGTCGAACCCCGCCTTTTCCGCAAGGACGGCATTGGCCACGAGCGCCTTGGGCCCATGCTCCTCGGTCATCAGCTTGTATCCGAATTTCGTCATCGCGGGCCTCCGATAGCTATGCGGAGTGCAACGCGGCCAGCGCGCGATGGTTCGCTATTTCAGCGGCTTATTCGCCCCGCCTAGGCGCAGTCCCGGCGCAAACGCGGTCCGGCGAGCGTCATCAGCACGGCCGAAACCAGGTAGAGCCCCAGCGAATAGAGCATCGAATAGCGCAACGCGTCCTGACCGTAGGTCGGGGTCAGCGCCTCGGACAGCGCGCCGAGCGCGAAGATGCCGCCCCCCAGGCCGATCAGGTTGTTGATCAGCAGGAACAGCGCGGAAGCCGTCGATCGCTGCGCTGGCGGCACGAGCATTTGGACCGCAGAGAGCACCGGACCGAGCCAGACATAAGCCATGGCCTGCGGCACAAGGAACAGCACGAAGGCCAGCCGGGCATCGGAACTGTAGATGCCCGCGGCGAACAGCGGCACGCCGATGACGAAGGCCACCGCGGGGAGATAGGCGAGGAAAGCGCGGTCGCCGCTGCCCAGGCGATCGCCGAGCCAGCCGCCGAGCAGCATGCCGGCGACACCGCCGAGCAGGAGCATTGCGCCGATGAAGTGCGAGACCTCGACCAGGCTCAGGCCGAAGCTGCGCTGAAGCAAGCTGGGGAGCCAGAAGGCGATGCCATAGCCGAGCATCGAGCTCGTCGCGGCGCCGAACGAGAGCAGCCAGAACGAGGGCTTGCGCGCGAGCGTGCCGGCGATGACGCGGAAACGCGGCGCCGGTTCGGCATCGGTCAGCGCGGGCTTGGGTACGTCGCGGACCGTGAGCTTGAACAAAGGCGCCACCAGAATGCCCGCCAGACCGACCGCGACGAAGGCGGCACGCCAGTCGACCATCGCCGCGATGTAGCCGCCGGCGAGCACGCCCGCCGCCGAGCCGAGCGGAATGCCCAGCGAATAGACCGACAGCGCGAAAGCGCGGCGGTGCGCGGGAAAGTAGTCGGCGATCAGCGCATAGGACGGCGCGACCCCACCCGCCTCGCCGATGCCCACGCCGAGCCGCGCGAGGAAGATGTGCCAGAACCCTTGGGCAAAGCCGCAAAGCGCGGTGAAGCCGCTCCACAGCGCCAGCGACACGGTGATCACCCAGGACCGGCTCGTGCGATCGGCGAGCCAGGCTAGTGGCACGCCGAGCGTCGAATAGAGCAGCGCGAAGGCGAGCCCGCCGAGCAGCCCCATCTGGCCGTCGGACAAGTGGAGATCGCGCTGGATCGAACCAGCGAGGATCGCGAGGATCTGGCGATCGACGAAGTTGAACACGTAGACGAGCAACAGCATCGCCAAAACGACGTTCGGGCGCGCCGGCAGGGTCGCGGAGGGCGTGGTTTGCGACATCTAGCCCAGGTGCTCTTCGAGGAAACGCGTGATCGCCGCGAGCGCCGCGGGCTCGTCGAGCATCGGCGCGTGCCCGCGCTTCGGTACCGACACCGCCGCGAAAGGCCCGGCATGGCGATCGCCCATCTCGGCAACGGTCTCGGCCGAGAGCAGGTCGGACAGCGCGCCGCGGATCACGAGCACGGGCAAGGCCGCGAGCATGTCCCACAAGGGCCAGAGATCGGGTGGCACGGTCGCGGGGTTATCGCCTTTCACGCTCGCGGCAATGGCGGGGTCATAGGCGAGGCGGAGCCGGCCTTCGGGCATCTCTGCGCAGGTGCGCCGCGCGAAAGCGAGCCAGTCGGCCTCGGCGAAATCCGGGAAGGCCGCGCCGTTGATCGCGGCGCAGCGCGCGGCGGCTTCAGCCCAGCCGGCAGCATCGCCGGTGGGCCCGACATAGCCTTGGATCCGCGCAAGCCCGGCCGCTTCGATCCGCGGCCCGACGTCATTGAGCACCATCGCCGGCACACGAGCCGGTTGGGTCGCCGCCATGATCATCGCCATGAGGCCGCCCATCGAGGTGCCGATCAGCCCGGCACTCGCAATGCCGAGATCGTCGAGCAGCGCAAACATGTCGGCCGCGTAGACATCGGGCCGATAGTTGTCGGGATCGGGATCGTAGGCCGATATCCCGCGGCCGCGCTGGTCAGGAACGACCAGCCGGTAGCGTCCCGCCAGGTGCGCGGCGAGCGGCTCGAAGTCGGCGCTGTTGCGCGTCAGGCCGTGCATCAGCAACAGCGCCGGCCCCTCGCCCTCGTAGACTCGGGCATAGAGCTCGAGCCGGCCGCAGGCGCTGCGATAGCGGTGCGGGTGGAAAGGTGCCGGCGCGGTCATCTTCAGAAGTTCAGCGTGCCGGTGACGAAGACCTGGCGCGGATTGCCGTAGAAGGCCGTCAGCGTCCCCTCGGTGCCCAGCGCCGGCAGCGGCAGGCCATTGGCGCCGTTGGTGATAACGCCGGTCCGCGGATCGGCCACCACGAAGGTGTAGCCCGAGGTCTTGTACCGCTTGTTCGTCAGGTTCTTGCCGAACACGCCCAGGCTCCAGCGCTTTTCGGGCGCGGTATAGACGATGCTCGCGTCCCACAGCGTGAAGCCGGGCTGGTCGATATAGGGATTGGGGATCTCGAACTGATAGGTCTTGCTGCGATAGGAAACCGTCGTGCCGAGCGAGAGTTCACCCTCGCCGATCGGCGCTGAATAGCCGAGCGTGCCGCTGGCGGTCCATTTCGGCGTGTTCTGCACGCGGCGGAAGGCGGCGACGTCGGTCGGCGTCGGCACGCCGGCCACGGTTATGTTGGTGATATAACGCTTGAACTGAGCGTCGACGTAGCCGAGCGTCGCACCCAGGGTCAGTCGATCTCCGGCTGTCGCGAGATCCTGGCCGAGGCGAGCGCGGCCCTCGAATTCGATGCCCTGGAAGCGCGCCTTGCCGGCGTTGGAGGTGACGCCGCAGAAACTCGGCAGACCGCTGACCGTACAGGCAACCGATCCCGGAATCTGGACGTCGGTGTAGTCGGCATAGAAGCCAGCCAGGGCGACGTTGATCGCCCCGTCGGCCAGACTGCCCTTGTAGCCGACCTCGTAGCTGTCGACCTTCTCCGGGCGGAAGCTGAGGAAGGCCGCGACCTCGTCGTTGGTCGGGCGGCCAGGGATCGCGGCGGGCGCATTGGCGCCGACCCCGCGCGGATCGAAGCCACCGCCCTTGAAGCCCTGCGAGAAGCTTGCGTAGAGCGTGTGATCCTGGGTCGGCTTGAAGCTGATCGAGGCGCGCGGCGTGAATTTCTTGAACTCGCGTTCACCGCGGAAATTCGTGCTCGGCGCGCCGAAGGCCGTCCCCGCGCCGCCGAAGACCGGCGAGCCGCCACCGAGATAGTTCTGGCGCAGGATCTGCGCCGTGCGCTTGTCCCAGGTGTAGCGACCGCCGAGCGAGATGCTGAACTGCTCGGAGAAATCGTAGGTGAAATCGCCGAACAGGGCATAGGTCTCGGTATCGACATCCGCCTCGGTGAAGGCGGTGAGTCCGGCCAAGGTGTTGAAAATGCGCACGTCGAACAGCGTGTCAGCGGTCGCGGTCAGATAGTAGAAGCCGAGCAAGCCCTTCAGTTTGTCGCTGTCGTAAAGCAGTTGAACTTCCTGGCTGAACTGCTCGTTGCGATAGAAACCGGGCACGTCGACGTCGACGGCGGGCAGCGCATCGAAGTCGATCGGCGTGGCCGAATCGTCCTTGCGCCAGGCGCTGATCGATCGCAGCGTCAGATTGTCGCTGAGTTCGGCGGTGGCGTTCATCGCCAGACCGTAAGCCTCGATGTCCTGCTTGGGATCGTTGAGGCCGCCGCGGGTGTCGAACACGTTGGCCAGCACCGGGGCATTGGTGCGCAGCGACGGGATCAGGCGGTGACCGCCACGCGGGTTGCTCTTGTCCTTGGTATAGTCGCCCGAGATGCGGATGAGCACGGGCTCGCCATAGCCGCCGATCTCGAGCGTGCCGCGCGCGGCCCAGACGTCCTTGTTATAGTTCTCGAGGCCGTTGGTCAGGTTGCGGCCGAAGCCGCCGCGCGAGAGCCTCGCGCCCGATGCACCGACGCGGATCAGGTCGCTGATCGGGGCGCTGGCGGTGACGATCACGTCGGCCTGGTCATAGGTGCCGTAAGTGCCTTTGATCCGGAGCGAAGCATCCTGCGGGAGCGCGCGCGTCACGTATTTGACCGCTCCGCCGATCGTGTTGCGGCCATAGAGCGTGCCCTGCGGCCCGCGCAGCACCTCGATGCGATCGACATCGTAGATGTCCAGCACCGCCGCCTGCGGGCGGTTGAGATAGACGTCGTCGAGATAGAGACCGACGCCCTGCTCGAAGCCCGAGACCGGATCCTGCTGGCCGACACCGCGGATGAAGGCGCTGAGCGTGGAGTTCGAGCCGCGCGAAACCTCGATCGTGGTGTTGGGCGTGGTCTGGCCGATGTCGGTGATGTCGATCGCGCCGCTCTTCGCCAGCGCCTCGCTGCTGAAGGCCGTGACTGCGATCGGCACGTCGACCAGGCGCTCCTCGCGCCGGCGGGCGGTCACGACGATCGCGTCGCCGCTGTCCTGAACCTCGGCCGCAGCCTCGGCCTGCGCCTGAGCCGCGACGGGCACGAACCCACCCGCGATCACGGTCAACACCACAACGGAACCCGCGCTGCTTTTCAGCCAGCTCGACATGCGCATCGATTATCCTCCCCGGATTTGTTTCCAGTTTCGGAAAGCATATTGAGAGTTGAACCAACTTTCAACATTGAGTTTGCCTCATGCGCGGTTAGCGTCTAGCTGTCACCTTATGAGCACACCAGAAACCCCCGCAGACGGAGCTTCCGGCAAGACGCCGCGCACCGAACGGGGGCGCCGCACGCTGCGCAAACTGCTCGACGCGGCGGCGATCGAATTCGGCGAGAAGGGGTTTCACGAAGCTTCGGTCACGGGCATCACCGGCCGGGCGGGCACTGCGCTCGGCACATTCTACACCTATTTCGACAGCAAGGATGAACTGTTCCGCGCGCTGGTGAACGATCTCAGCGACCGCGTTCGGACCACCGTCGGTCAGGCGCTTGGCCCGCCGCTGGCGCCGTTCGATACGGAGGAGGTCGCGCTGACCGCCTTCCTGCGCTTCGCCCGCGAGCACAAGGAGGTCTATCGCATCATCGACGAAGCCGAATTCGTCGATCCGGGCAGCTATCGCAACCACTACGAATCGACTGCGGCACGCATTCTCGATCGCCTGAAGCGCGGCGAGGATAGCGGCGCCTTCCGCGGTGGCCTCGAAGAGGCGCATGCCTGGGCGATCATGGGAATGAATGTGTTCCTCGGCCTTCGATACAGCATCTGGTCGGAGGACGATTCCGCCGAAGAGGTCGCGGCGATCGCCCGGACCTTCCTCGAACGCGGCATCGGAAAAGGCGTGGCCTGAACCCGCAGAAATGCGCCGATAAGGCTCAAAACGCGCGCCTCAGAGAGGCACGCGTTAGAACTTTCTCGATATTTTGGCGTTACTTATACTGCGCGGGCTCGACTCCAAGGCTGCAGTCGAGTCCGCCACCCTCACGGTTTGCGCGCACATTCGTTTGACGCCGCGGGGGCCGAAGGACAGGCGCTGCGCGCAGCGCCTGTCCTGCCGCTCAGTTCTTGTGAACCAGCGTCACCGCGCCGCGGCCTTCCATCCAGTCGGCCAGGTTGCGGTGGAGGTTGATCACCTTCTGCTCCTGGTGCGGGTTGGGCAGTGGGCCGCGGAAGCCGCTCGACTTCATGCCCTTCTGGACGAATTCCATGTTCGAGAAGTCCTGCGCCAGGACCGAACCCCAGTTCTCGCCCGTCGCCTCGGCATAGGTCCACTCGGTCTCAGGCGCTTCGCCTTCGGGAAAGCGCTCGAGCGCGTAGCTCTCGAACACGCACTGGTTGGGATCGTCGCCATAGGGGCGGCGCGCGGCATCGTCGGCCTTGGCCGACTTGATCCAGTGGGCGATGCATTCCTGCGCCGTCGCGGTCTCGGGCAACTCGTCCTTGAGCCGGCTGGCGGCCTTGACCAAGGTCTCGGTCGAGGCCGAGAAGTTCACCGTTTCGTAGTTTTCCTTGATCAGCTCATAGGTCGAGACGCGCGGATCGTCGCCCTTGCCGGCGCGGGTGGTGCCGGCGCTTTCGGCCATCTTGAACTTGCTCTCGCGCGTGTCGTAGCTCGACACCGAATGCAGACCGTACTGCTTCGACAGCGCATAGTAATCGCCATAGGCGAGCAGCTGGGTGTGGGTACCGGCGACGTGGTAGGGCTCGAGGAAGGCCTCGATCGCGGTCTTCCAGTTGCACGGATAGATCGCCCACTGGCGCCACTTGTAATGCATGCCGGCCAGGTCGAAGTGGTCGAGGATCTCTCCGGCGCGGCCCATCCATTCCTTCAGCGAAATGCTGTCGGGATCCATGTTGATGTAGATGAAGCCGCCCCAGGTATCGACCTTGATCTCGGACAGGCAGGTCATCTCCTTGGTCAGGCCGCCCTCGCCCCAGTCCTGCGGATCGA
>SECS01000205.1 GCA_004211435.1 Novosphingobium sp.
GGTAAAGCCGATGCGCCGTCAGGCAGCCTCTGCCGAAACGGCGGCGTCGGATGGCAAGCCCGAGCGTATTTCCAAGATCCTCGCCCGCGTCGGCGTGGCATCCCGCCGCGATATCGAGCGGATGATCATGGATGGCCGTGTGTCGCTCAACGGCAAGGTTCTCGATACGCCTGTCGTCAACGTCACTTTCGACGATGCGATCGAGGTGGATGGCGTGCCGATCCGCGGCGTCGAGCGCACGCGCCTGTGGCTCTACCACAAGCCCGGCGGCCTGGTGACGACGAATTCCGATCCGGAAGGACGTCAGACCGTGTTTGAAAACCTGCCCGGCGAACTGCCGCGGGTGCTCTCCATCGGTCGTCTCGACATCAATACCGAAGGCCTGCTGCTTCTGACCAACGACGGCGGTCTGTCGCGCGTGCTGGAACTTCCGACCACCGGCTGGCTGCGTCGCTACCGCGTCCGCGCCCATGGCGAGGTGGATCAGGAATCGCTCGACAAGCTGAAGGACGGCATTGCCGTCGATGGCGTTCTCTATGGCTCGATCGAAGCCACGCTCGACCGTTCGCAGGGCCGCAACGTCTGGATCACCATGGGTCTTCGCGAAGGCAAGAACCGCGAGATCAAGAACGTCCTCGGCGCGCTCGGCCTTGAAGTCAACCGCCTGATCCGTATCTCCTACGGCCCGTTCCAGCTCGGTGACCTGCCGGAAGGCGAGGTCATGGAAGTGCGCGGCCGCACGCTGCGCGACCAGCTCGGTCCGCGCCTGATCGAAGAAGCGAAGGCGAATTTCGACGCGCCGATCTACAACGAAACGCCTGCCGCTGCTGAAGACGAGAAGCCGGCACGTTCCTCCCGCTCCGAATGGTCGAGCCCGGCGGATCGCCCGGCACGTCCTCGCGACGAGGACAGGCGCGAACGCTCGCTCGGCCGTCTCGATACCAAGGCGACCGAACGCAAGTTCTCCGAAAAGCCGGCCGGCAAATTCGCCGGCAAGCCCGAGGGCAAGTTCGGTGCAAAGCCGGGCTTCAAGTCCAATGACCGTGATCTCGGCGACGAAAAGCCGAAGAAGCGTCCGCCGATGGGCACCAGCCGCACCGCCAATGTCTGGATGGCGCCGGGTGCGCGTCCAAACGCCGATGGTAGCGTCCGGGCGGTTTCCGCTCGTGCGCAGGCAGAGCAGCTGTTCAGGAAACAGGTGCCGGAAAATGACCGCCGCGTGATCGTGAAGCGCGCCGATGACGACGCCGACTGGATCCGTGCGGATTCTCCGCCGGAACCGGAAAAGGGCGAATTCGGCGCCAAGCGTTCCTTCGGTGACAAGCCGCGCGGCGACAAACCCCGCGGCGACAAGCCGAGAAGCGACAGACCCCGCAGCGATAGCCCCCGCGGTGACAGCCCGAGAGGCGAGCGCTCCTTCGGCGACCGCAAGCCGCGCGAAAGCGGCGATCGTGCCTATGGCGACAAGCCCCGCGGCGAGCGTTCGTTTGGGGATCGTCCTTCCCGTGGTGACCGCCCGACAGGTGACCGCCCGACCGGCGACCGTCGCCCACGTCAGGATGGTGACCGTCCCGCCCGTGCCTTCAACGCCGGAGAAGGCCGTTCCGATCGTCCGCGCTCGGATCGCCCTTATGGCGACAGGCCTGCACGCGGCGATCGCCCGACGGGTGACCGCCCAACGCGTGACCGGCCAACGGGCGACCGTCGCCCGCGCGAGGATGGTGATCGTCCCGCGCGCTCGTTCAGTGCTGGAGAAGGTCGTCCCGATCGTCCGCGCTCGGATCGTCCGTTCGGTGACAAGCCCGCGTTCGGCGATAAGCCCAGAGGTGCACGGCCTGCCGGCAAATCCTTCGGCGGCAAGCCTTCCGGTGGTAAGCCAAGCTTTGGCGGTAAACCGTCCGGCGGCAAGCCTTCGGGTGGCCGTCCCTCGGGTGGCAAGCCAGGCGGACGTCCGGCTGGCGCTCGATCAGGCGGCCCAGGTGGAAAACCGCGGACCCCGAGAGGCTGATCCGTGCGCATCGTAGGGGGTGAATTCCGCGGCCGCACGCTCGCCACGCCGAAAACCAGCGCGATCCGGCCGACCATCGACCGGACGCGCGAAAGCCTGTTCAACATCATCGGCCATGTCTATCCGCAGGCGCTGGATGGCACGCGGGTGATCGATCTTTTCGCCGGCACCGGTGCCGTCGGACTGGAAGCCGTCTCGCGCGGCTGTCGTCATGCGCTGTTCGTCGAAAACGGTGTCGAAGGTCGCGGTCTCCTGTGGGAGAACATCGACGCTTTCGGCCTGCATGGCCGCGCCCGCATCCTGCGCCGCGATGCCACCAAGCTCGGCCCGGTCGGTACGCTGGAACCCTACAACTTCCTCTTCGCCGATCCGCCTTATGGTCAGAAGCTGGGTGAGGGGGCTCTGTTTGCCGCCCATGTCGGCGGCTGGCTGGTGCCCGGCGCACTCGCGATTCTCGAAGAACGCGCCGATGTGACGGTTGAAGTCGATCCGGCCTACAAGCTGCTCGAAAGCCGAACATTCGGCGATACGCGGATGGATTTCTTCCGCTACGAGCCGGCCTGAGCAAAGGCGGGAGGCGATCCATGAACACGAGGCTGACCCTTGCTGATCATGAGACTGCGGATCGCCCTGGCGGCAAGAAGGGCGATCTGCGCTATGCGGTCGCCTTCGGCGGCGGCGGCGCCCGCGGCATTTCCCATATCCATGTCATTGAAGCGCTGGACGAACTCGGCATCCGGCCGGTAGCAATTTCCGGCTCTTCGATCGGCGCGATCATGGGTGCCGCCATGGCATCGGGCATGTCGGGCCGCGAGATCCGCGACTATACCGTCGAGACCGTCGGCAACCGCGGCTCGCTGGTGAACCGGCTCTGGGGTCTCGGCCCGTCGACGATGCGGGATGCACTCGGCGGATTTCGCTTCGGTCACTTCAATCTGGAGCCGATCCTCGAGGCCTTCCTGCCGAGCCAGATCCCCCAGGATTTCGCCGATCTCGTCATACCCTTGAAGATCTCCGCCACCGATTATTATGGCCAGGCGGAGGTGATCCTCGAGACGGGCAATCTGCGCAAGGCGATTGCCGCCTCTGCCGCCATTCCCGGCCTGTTCATGCCGGTCAGGGTCAACAACCGCATCATGATCGATGGCGGCGTCTTCAATCCCGTCCCTTACGAGCAGTTGATGGATCTCGCCGACGTTGTGATCGGCATCGACGTGGTCGGCGCGCCGGAAGGCGATGGCCTGCATCCGCCAAACCGCTTCGACAGCCTGTTCGGCGCAAGCCAGCTCACCATGCAGGCCAGCATTGCCCTCAAGCTGAAACTCAACCCGCCGCACATCTTCCTGCGTCCCAGCGTTAATCGCTTCGGCGTAATGGATTTCTACAAGGCGCGCGACATCCTCGAAGCCTCAGAAGGCACAAGAGACGAGCTGAAGCGTGCGATCGAGGCTCTTGAAAGGGCTGCCTGATCACCACTTGCCGATCGAAACACCGGAAGCCTTTTCCTCCGGGCTTTTGCCGGTGCGTTTCGGCTTGATCAGCGGCTCGGGGCGAACGGGACTGTTGAAGAGCATCTCGCGGCCGGCGCCCAAACCCTGCACGGCCTGAACCTGCAGCCGTTCCTCGTCGCGACGGCGGATATCGTCGCCGATCTCGGAGGCGGCAGCCTCGCTCATGCCGAGCGCTTCCAGCGTCCGTCGCCCGAACAGCAGCCCGGACTCCAGCGTTTCGCGCAACTCGTATTCGACGTTCTTTTCGCGCAGCGCCAGCGAATGAACCCGGTCGTAGGACCGCACGAACAGGCGCACATCGGGAAATTCCGACGCAATCAGGTCGACGATCCGGTCCGTCGTTTCCCGTTTCTGCGTCGCGACCACAACGATCTTCGTCTTCTCGATACCGGACGCGATCAGAACGTCCTTGCGGGCACCGTCGCCGAAATAGATCCGGAAGCCAAAATTGGCCGCCTGCCGGATACGCTCGGGACTGTCGTCAATGACAGTCACGGAACTGCCGCCGGCAAGCAGGATCTGCGCCGCGATCTGGCCGAAACGGGAAAAGCCGATCATCAGCACATCGGCTCCGGCGCCTTCGAAATCCTCCTCCAGATGTTCGCGCGTCTCGCTCTTCTGCAGGCGCCTAGCAAGCGCAGAGCCAAGCGGCGTCAGCGCCATCGACAGCGTCACGCCGGCAATCAGAAGCGAAGCGGTGGCGGAAGAGAGGAGGCCCGC
>SECS01000206.1 GCA_004211435.1 Novosphingobium sp.
CTTCCGCTCGCACTCGCTGCTGGCAAGCCTGACCTACAACTTCGGCGGCGGAGCTTCGCCACCGAAGTTGTAGGTCAGGCTTGCCAGCAGCGAGTGCGAGCGGAAGCGCGTGCTGACCGGCAGACCCGCGTTGTTCACCACGTCGACATTGTCGACGTTGAAGAAGCGATACTTCAGACCCACGTCGACATGGTCGCTGAGCGGCGTGCGAACGCCGGCCAGAGCCTGCCAAGCGAAGCCGCTGTCGCTGTCGTTGATCGCAGCCGAGGCGCCGAGGTTGGCGGCCGGGCTGGTTGCCTGGAGCTTGACGCGAGCAACACCGACACCACCGCCGACGAAGCCCTGGATGCCGTCATCGTTGCCGAAGTCGAGCAGGCCGTTCAGCATGAAGCTGAGAGCGCTGGCACCGCCATCGATCTGGGCACCCGTGAAGGTGGCCGCACCGACGCGGTAGTCTTCGCCTTCGTTCGCGCGACGATAGCTGGCTTCGGTTTCGAGACGGAACGCACCGAAGTCGTAACCGATCACGCCACCGAAGTCATAGCCGGTTGCGAGGTCGAGATTGCTGGCATTGTTGACGTTGTTGATGTCGAACTGGAGATCTTCAACGATCATCGCGCCGCCGTCAGCTTCGACGTACCACGAACCTTCGCGCGCCAAAGCCGGTGTGGCGAGGGCTGAAGTAGCCAGCGCCATCCCAATGACGAGTTTCCGCATTATTGTTCCCCTATTATAGAGACTGGAGCCACCGAGTGCGGCCTTGTCTACTGCCTTAAATTTACCCGCGCAAGTGTGCAAAACTGACCGCTGTTGCAGAAATGCCGCGATTCCGGTGGGTTGCGAACCAGAAACGACCGCCCAACGGGCTTCGTCGATTTTCGGCAGTTCCCTCACGTTCGTTCCCTCACGGCTCGCCGGAATATATCCCGGCGTCTTTAAGCGCGGCAATCATTTCCACAATTGCTTGGCGAGCTTCGGCATCAACGACGCTGCCGCCGATTGGTTCCAGCGGCGCATCAGGAAATCTCCAGGAGCCGAAAAAACGTCGTTCCTGACCCGTCGAGCGATCGAGCAGACGCAGGCCGTCGCGCGGGCTGACGAAGATCCAGTTGCCCGCCTGACGGGACGCCAGCTTGCCCGCCTGCCCCGCCCAGACGCCGCTCGGCGAGGCGCCGACCAGCCAGGCCTCGCCATCCGTCGGCGAGGACGGCGGCACCGCGGCCTCGCCCTCGATCGCACAGTGCAGCAAGGCATCGGTCAAGGCATGGGCCTCGTTGACGAAGACCTCCTTCTGGGACTGGCCCGGGAAAAGCAAAGGCAGCCCATAGCGCGGGCTGGCGGTGTCGAAGAGAAACGGATCGCTCATGGCGGACCTCCATCAGGCGAGTGTGGTGAGGACCAAAGGTTCGGACAGCGCATGACTGCCCTGCTGGCGCACGCGCAGTACGCCCGCCGGCAGCGCGGCCAGGGTTGCCGCGGAAAGCGCGAGCCGCGGCTCGTCGATCTGCCAGACGGCTGCCGGCGACGTCGGAATGCCCAAGGTCACGAGATAGCGCTCGACCTGCTCCTGCAGCGGCACGTCGACGCCATCGCGCCAGGCCCAGCCGCCACGCGCCCGCCGCGTCCAGGCGAGGCTCAGGGCACCGTCGGGCGAAGTCACGACGCGGGGATGGACCGGTGAAGGCGGACGAAAGGTTATGCCGCGCAGCGCAATCGGTGCGAACACGGGGTGTTCGTCGCCGAAACCCACGGCGGCGACCCGAGCTTCGGGAATCCCGCCAATGCGCGCGGAATCGAGCGCCACGGAACGCGTATCGAGCAGGACGAAGCCCTCGCCCGCAGCGTGTCCGGCCAAGGCGGCCTCGGTTCCGCCGCAACCGCGCAGCAGCTGCGTCAGGCGCCAGCGGCCCTCGCCGAGCGGCTCCGCGCGCCCGAACTGGATGATCTCGCTGCCGAGCAGCGCGCGATTGCTCCCGAGCGCGAGCTGGCGACCGCCCGCGTCGGCCAGATCCATAGCCGGGTCCACCAGCCGTGCGGTGAGCCCGGCTCCGCGATCGAACAGCAGGGGATTGGCCGGCGCCAGCGCCGTCTCCGCCTCGCCCAACAGACTGCGTTCTCGGCCGCTCGGACCGAGCGGTTCGAGTGCGCCGTCGCCACGGTCGACGTAGAGCGCCGCCCCGCGCCAGTTCGCGGTCGTCGCCGAAGCCGCGGCATAGAGCGCCGGCGTATCGCCGCTGCCGGTGCCGTCCCACGGCAGCTCGAACGCCGACAGCACGGTGGGCGGCGCGGCGAGATCGGGCGGCGGGTTGATCCGACCCGGATCGACCGTGGTAGCGGGCAAGGCATCGGCGCCCGTCGGCACCGCGCGCTCGAGCGTGAGCTCGACGCCGCTGGCCCGCCATTCCCATTCGGCGACGCGCCAGCGACCGCCGAGCCCCGGCAGGGTCACCAAGGCGCCGGGCGCGACCGCAGGATCGAGGGTGGCGCAGCGCCAGGACACCGTCTCGCGCCGCCAGCCCGAGCGCCCCGCGAGACGGTTTCGGCGAGGACCCGGGCATCGGCCGACGCGAGCGCCATGGGCAGTTCTACGGTCCATGGCTGCTGGCTCGCCATGCGCCCCGTCGCGCGCTGGACGCCCGGTTGATAGTCGCGGTCCAGGTCATAGTAGCGCAGGATCTCCGGCGCCGCCCGGGGCAGCGCCTCGCGCCGGCGGGTGCGGCCACTGAGCCCGCCGAAGTCCCCATCCTCGACCGCGACGGCGGGCGCGGGCACGGCAGCATCGGGTCGAGCTGACGCAGCACCTCGGCCACCGGGCCGTCACAGGTCAGTCCGGCGATGCCGGGCAGCGGTACGGCCGCTTCGGCCACGGTGGGATCGACCAAGTCCTGCAGTGAGAAGGCACCGGGATCGGCGATGACCTCGAAGGTCAGCGCAGGGATGCGGTTGAAGAAGTCGCCGAGCTCGAGATCCTCGAACACGACATAGGCGGTGCCGCGCCAGGCCGGGCAGCGATCGAGCCCCTCGGCCGCAGCGATCAGCGGATCGGGCGTTTGGTCGCCCCAGCCCGGATGGAGCCGCAAGGTCCCACCGACCTTGAGATCGCCGCTTTCGCCGCGCAACAGGTTGCCGTCGGCCCAGATCCGCCCGATTGCGGCGATAGGCCGGCTGGCGAGCGCCACGGCGAAGGAGGCCGTGTAGCTGTAGGTCGTCACCGAGGGCCGACCTTTGCCGCCCCCCTGACTCTCGCGATGCTCGACGAAATCGGTCGCCCAGATGATCGCACCCGAGACGCGCATCCGCCCGAAGTGGCGCGGCAGCACGTCACCGTAGGTCGAAGTCGTCGAGGCGAGTTCCTTGAGCCGCGGCCCTTCGCCCCGCCTGCCGCCAAACACGACGCCGTCGATCGCACGCCCCGCCAGTGCGCCGATCGCACCGCCCAGCGGCCCACCGAGCGCGGTACCCACAGCCGAAAGCAGCAAAGTCGCCATGATCTATCCTTCGACGAGGCGCCAGCGGCGCAGGATCGGGCAAGCGGGCGTGCCCGGCGTGACCACGACGCGGCGCAACCCGGCATGGGCGTGGACATGCCCGGCATGGGTCGCGATAGCGCAATGATGCTGGGTCGGACCGACGCGCAGCAACAGCACGTCGCCCGGCACGATCGCCCCCGCTGCCTCCCCCAGTCCCCCGGCCGTCGCCAGGGCATCCAAGCCGCGCGGCGGATCCGCGCGAAGCGCATAGCCGGTCGGCAAGATCAGAGCGCGGCCGCAGGCGGCAAAGGCCGCCACCAGCACGCCCAGGCAATCGAGACCCGTGGCTCGATGCCGTGCAGCAGCAAATGGGAGGCCAGAGTCTCGAGCAGGGCCTGTCCCGCGCTGGTGGCGCCGACCAGCCGCGCCAGCGCCGGCTCGGTCGGCAGCAGCGGTGCGCCGCCGATGCCTTCGGCCACGAGCCGCACCGCGCGCTGCGCCACCGGATTGTCGAGATAGGCCTGCTTGACCGCCGACGGATAGTCGTAGGTCAGCGCCTGCACCGCGTACCACGGCGAGACGAACGAGCGCGCCAGCGGCATGCGCTCGCCCCCGCCCTTGAAGGCGGCGGCGAGGGACTGGAGGAAGGACATGGGAAAGCCTTTCTAATCCTCCCCGACAGGGGGAGGCTTACGTCAGCGAGATCCGCGGTTCGCCACCGCGGCCGAGCATCAGTTCGGTCAGGGCCCAGACCAGCGCATCGGCGCGGTCGGGCGAACGGCCGGGACCTTGGTAGGGGCCACCGGCGACGAACCCGCAAAGTTCGTCCTCCAGCGCCGGGAATTCGCCGACATGGCGCAGACGCCCGGTCTCGTAGAGCGCGGCAACCGGCTCGGCCCGCGCCGCCTTGCCGCGGCTGGCGTGGACCAGCCGCAAGGGCAGCACGAGGTCCGCGGCACGCAGCACGCTCGCAACCATCGCACCGCCCTGGTTGGCCTCGGCGACGACACGGTCCGCACGCCATCTGCTCGCCGTGCGGGCGACCGCCCGGGCCCAGCGCTCGGGACTCGCCCCCGCGACCGAAGCATCGGCGAGCACACGGCCCACCCCGTCCTCGCCGAGCGCCGCGACCACGATCCCGCAGGCATCGCCCCCGACCGAAGCCGGCGGATCGACGCCGACCACGATGCGCAGCGCCGGCGCCGATGCCTCGGCTTCGCGGCACGCCTCGATCAGCGCACGCGTCCACAGCGCGCCGGGAATGTCCTCGATCAGTTCGCCGTCGAGCTCCTGCCGACCCAGCAGCGTCTTGCCGAACCGGCGCCGGACCGAGCGGACGAAGCCCGGCGAGAGGTTCGCACCGTTGTCCCAAGTCGAGCCCCGCGTGAGGACACTGTCACCGTCGTCCGCCAGCCGGCGGATCAGCGGTACGGCCCGCGGCGTGGTCGTCGCCACCAGGCGTGGCTGCGATCCGAGCCGCAGACCGAGCAGTAGATTGTCCCATGCGTCGGTCGCACGATTGCCGGCCTGGTTCCACTTGCCGATCTCGTCGCACCAGGCGTGGCTCTGCTGCGGTCCCCGCAGCGATTCGGGTTCGCCGGCCGAATAGAGCGTGGCCGTAGCTCCCGACCGCCAGGTCAGCAGCCGCCGTGACGGTTCGAACTTCGGACGTTTGCCGCGCGGGGCGATCGCCAGCAATCCGCTATCCCCCTCCACCATGACACTGCGCGCCTCGGCCAGCGTTGCACCAACCAGCGCGATTCGGGCATTTCCATCGGCTTCGGCGATGGCACGAACCCATTCTGCCCCGGCCCGAGTCTTGCCGAAGCCGCGTCCCGCCATGACCAGCCACGTCGTCCAGTGGCCTTCCGGCGCGAGCTGGCCCGGATGCGCCCACAGATCCCAATAGGTCCGTAGCGCATGGAGCTGACGCCGGCTCATCGCCTTCAGCGCCGTGCGCCGCTCTGCAGGCGGAAGCGATAGCAGATAGGCGCGACGCTCAGCGGTCGTCGGCATCGGCTTCCGGGCCCGCTTCGATCTCCGCGGCATTGGCGGCGCCGCGCTGTCGCATGGCGTCGATCATCGCATCGATCGATTCCAGGACGGCTTGCTCGTCGTCATCGTCCTTCAGCGCCCGCGCTCTCGCGACGTCGGCCTTGTGCATGACCAGCAGGCGGATGGCGGAGGCGTTGTCGTGCTTGTGACCGGCAGCATCCACCAGTGCGCCGGCACGCAGCCGGTGCAGCACGTCCATCTCGAGATTGTCGTAGCCTTCGCAGAGCGCCTCGATCCATCGCCGCGCGAATTCGGTATCCTCACGACGCTGCTTGTAGGCCCAGCTCAGGCTGATGTCGGCACGCTGGGCACTCGCGGTGACGTTCGACGTCTCCGCCAGTGCCGCCAGAAATGTCACCCTCCAGTTCTTGGGCGCGCCATAGCGGCGACGCGGTCGATCGGCGGCGTATCGTCTAGGCTCATGCGGAATTTCCCATCGATGGCGGTCTGGCCCGAAGGCGACTCACTTCATCGCGATGTTCCTGTTATGTACCTATAGAGCGTGACGATGTCAAGCGGAAATAACCCATTTGGTTATTGCTCCCGGAATCGCGCCCGTCTAAACGGCAGCATCGCCCGGACGGATCGGCGCGGGAGAACCACATGCTGCGCCGCCTCTATGATTGGACCATGGCCAAGGCCGCGCATCCCAAGGCCGAATGGTGGCTCGCGCTGTTCGCATTCGTCGAGGCCAGCTTCTTCCCGATCCCGCCGCATCCGCTGCTGGGGCTGATGTGCCTGGCCGAGCCCAAGAAGGCGATCCGCTTCGCGGTGATCGCCACGCTCGCCTCGGTCCTGGGCGGAATGCTCGGCTATGCGATCGGCTATTTCGTCTACGAGAGCGTCGGCACCCAGATGCTCGCGGCGCTGGGCCTGGCCGAGAGCTTCCCCCAAGCCGCCTGCTACCTGCGCGAATACGGTGCCGAGATCATCATGATCAAGGGCGCGACGCCGATTCCGTTCAAGCTGCTGACGATCACCGCGGGCTTCATCGCCATGCCGCTGCTGACCTTCATCGGCGCCAGCCTGGTCTCGCGCTCGATCAGCTTCATGATCGTCGGCATTCTGTTCCGCCTGTTCGGCGCGCCGATCAAGGCCTTCATCGACAAGTACCTGGGCCTTGCCACCGCCGGCTTCGCGGTCGCCGTGGTCGGCGGCTTCGTCGCGGTGGTGATGCTCAGCGGCGGCGGTGAAGAGACCAGCGCGAAATGCAAGCAGGCCGCGGCCATCGTCGCGACGGCGAAATAGGGCCCGCCAAAAGCCTGCTATTGCCGCTGCTGACGGCGACCGCCCCAGCCCCGATCGCTGGAACCCTGGCCGCCGGCATCCGGACCACGCGGCCGACCCTGCCAGCCTTCACCCGACTGCTGGCGTTGCTGGCGCTGCGCCTGCCAGGCCTCGCGGCGCTGCTGGCGCG
>SECS01000207.1 GCA_004211435.1 Novosphingobium sp.
CGAGGAAGTTGGCCGGGAACATGCCGTTGAGCTTGATGATGTCCATCGTCGCCATGGCGAGGCCGGCGCCGTTGACCATACAGCCGATGTCGCCGTCGAGCTTGATGTAGGCGAGGTCGTACTTGCTGGCTTCGACCTCGGCCGGATCTTCCTCGGTCTCGTCGCGCAGCGCGGCGATCTCGGGGTGGCGGAACAGCGCGTTGCCGTCGAAGGCGACCTTGGCGTCGAGCACCTGGATCTTGCCATCGGTGGTCTCGATCAGCGGGTTGATCTCGAGCATTTCCATGTCGGTCGCGGTGAAGGCGTCATAGAGCTGGCGCGCGACGAGCTGCGCCTGCTTGTTGAGATCGCCCTTGAGCTTGAGGCCGAACGCGACGGCACGGCCGTGATGCGGCTGGAAGCCTTCGGCCGGATCGATCGTGATCGTGGTGATCAGTTCGGGCGTGTTGTGGGCCACGTCCTCGATGTCCATGCCGCCTTCGGTCGAGACGATCATGGCGATGCGGCCGCTGGCGCGGTCGACGAGCATCGACAGGTAGTATTCCTTGGCGATGTCGGCGCCGTCGGTGATGTAGAGGCGGTTGACCTGCTTGCCGGCTTCGCCCGTCTGGATCGTCACCAGCGTGTTGCCGAGCATGTCGGTGGCATTGGCGCGGACCTCGTCGAGCGTCTTCGACAGGCGGACGCCGCCCTTGGCCTCTGCGCCGAGTTCCTTGAACTTGCCCTTGCCGCGGCCGCCGGCATGGATCTGGGCCTTAACGACGTAGAGCGGCCCGGGCAGCTTGCCCGCGGCTTCCACGGCCTCATCCACGGTCAGCGCGGCATGTCCCGCGGGGACGGCGACGCCGAATTTCGCCAGCAGTTCCTTGGCCTGATATTCGTGAATGTTCATGGAAGTGTCGCTTTCCGCTGGGCGCCCATGATCCGGGGGAGGAGGGCGGGTTGGTGCGGCGCCGCATAAGCACAACGCGGGCGGCTTGAAAAGTCCCGCGAACAAGCCGATTTCGACTCTTTCTCTCGGAGACAACACGGAGACCGTACGGGGCCGCATGATCGATCGCCAGCGCCTAGAAGCCATCCTCCGCGAAGCCGGCCGCATGGCCATGGCCTCCTGGCCCGGTGACGGGCACGCGTTACAGGCCTGGGAGAAGGTCCCGGGCAGCCCCGTCTGCGAGGCCGATCTCGCCGTCGACGCCTATCTTAAAAGAGAGCTCACCCGCCTTCTGCCCGCCGCGGGCTGGCTTTCGGAGGAAACCGTCGATGCGCCGGAACGCCTTTCCGGCGGGCTGATCTGGTTGGTCGATCCGATCGACGGCACGCGCGACTACATCGCCGGGCGGCGCGGCTGGGCGGTGTCGGTGGCGCTGATCAGCGCGGGCCGGCCGCTGTTCGGCATGCTCTGCGCCCCGGCGCGGAAAGAATTCTGGCACGCCGAAGCCGGGCAGGGCGCCTGGCGCAACGGCGAGCGGCTGGTCGCCTCCACGCGGACCGAGCTGCCCGGCGCGCGCGTTCCGGCCAAGATCATGCCGCCCGAGGACGCCGACCTGGTCATGGTCGACCAGCCCAATTCGATCGCGCTGCGCATGGCGCTGGTCGCGGCGGACGAGGCCGATCTCGTCGCGACCTTGCGCTGGGGTTTCGAGTGGGACATCGGCGCGGCCGCGCTGATCGCGCGCGAGGCCGGGGCGACGGTGACCGATGCGTTCGGCGGGCCGCTCAACTACAACAAGCCCGATCCGCGCGCCTTCGGCCTGCTCGTTACCGCCCCGACGATACATGCCGCCGCGGTCGCGCGGCTGGCCGATCGCGCGAAAGTGCTGGCGGCGAAAGGCTAGCCGGCCAGCACGGCCGGGATCGCCGCCGCGCTGGCGCGCGCGGTTGCGACGAGGCGCTCGCCGTCCCATCCCTCGCGTGCCCGCGCCGACAGGCCCGAGAGCAGCACGTCAACCAGATTCGCAGTCGATTCGGCGCGGGCAGGCAGGGTCGTCGCGACGAAGTCGTGGACCAGCGCATGGGTCGCGGCACGATAGGGCTCGGCGGCGGTCGTCGGCACTTCGTCGGCGCCCGGATGCACCGTCTCGAGCACCAGGCAG
This sequence comes from Novosphingobium sp., assembly GCA_004211435.1. Lineage (GTDB taxonomy): Bacteria > Pseudomonadota > Alphaproteobacteria > Sphingomonadales > Sphingomonadaceae > Novosphingobium > Novosphingobium anseongense. Next base: position 2,094 of record SECS01000207.1, read on the forward strand.
CCGCGCGCCGACGGCGTCTGCGCGTAGATTCGCGCGGCCGTCTCGACCAGGTCACCGAGCGCTTCGGCCGGATCGCGATCGGGCCGAAGGATCGTGTCGAGCGGCAGCGCGGAGGCCGCATAGCGTTCGAGAACGCGCGCGAAGAGGCCGGCCTTGCTGTCGAAGGCGGCGTAGAAGCTCGGCGGGTTGATCCCCAGCTCCTCGGACAGCGTCGCCACGCTCACGCCGTCGTAGCCGCGCGCGTGGAACAGCGCCTCGGCCTTGGCCAGCGCCGTCTCGAGATCGAAGGCACGGGGCCGTCCGCGCGGCTTCTTCGCTTTTTCTGTATCGATCACTACAAAATACCTTGACGTGTTCTCCTGGTGAATTATGTAGTGGGTCATACAGATTGATCAAGGAGCTTTCCCATGACCCAGTTCACCGACAAGAACGTCCTCGTCATCGGCGGCAGCCGCGGTATCGGCGCGGCAGTGGTCGAGCGCCTCGCCGCCGACGGCGGCCAGGTCGCCTTTACCTATGCCGGTTCGCAGGACGCCGCCGCGGCCCTGGCGGAAAAGACCGGCGCCGAAGCAGTCCGCTCCGACGCGGCCGATCGCAATGCGCTGATCGAGACCGTCGCCGGCCGTGGCGCGCTCGACGTGCTGGTGTTCAATGCCGGCCTGCTTGTGCTCGGCGATCCGCTCGAGCTCGATCCCGACGCGGTCGACCGCATGATCGACGTCAACGTCCGCGCGCCCTACCACGCCGCGGTCGAGGCGGCGCGGCAGATGCGCGACGGCGGGCGGATCATCGTGATCGGCTCGGTCAACGGCGATCGCATGCCCTTCGCCGGCGGCGCTGCCTATGCGCTGACCAAGTCGGCGCTGCAGGGCATGGCCCGCGGCCTGGCGCGCGATTTCGGCCCGCGCGGCATCACCGTCAACGTGGTCCAGCCCGGACCGACCGACACCGACATGAACCCGGCCGACGGCCCCATGGCCAACGACATGCACAGCTTCATGGCGATCAAGCGTCACGGCACCGCGGCCGAGGTGGCAGGCCTCGTCGCCTATCTCGCCGGTCCCGAAGCGGGCATCGTCACGGGCGCGTTGCACACGATCGACGGCGGCTTCGGCGCCTGATCCCGGCGGCTCCCGGATCGCGGCGCTTGTCTTTCCGCCTGTCCGCGGATAGGGAGGCGCCGTCATCTGGGGAGTAGCCAGCCGCCTTCGGGCGGGCCCTTGCGTCAACATACTTGGTCGAGAGGCCATGGCGCAGGGGGAGCGGGAATACCGTTCGGGCGAGACCAATGGCATGGCGCCTCCGCCTGGCCGGGCGGGATGCGCGATGCCGTTGTCTTGTCTAACGCCCGGCCCGGAGACAGTTCTTGGAAGCCCTGCTCACCTCCACCGCGGTCGTTGCGCTCGCCGAGATCGGCGACAAGACGCAATTGCTTGCGATCGTACTGGCGACGCGGTTCAAGCGGCCGGTGCCGATCATCGCCGGCATCCTCTTCGCGACCCTGGCGAACCACTTCCTCGCGGCGCTCGTCGGCGAGCAGGCCGCGGCCTTCCTCGACGGCCTGTGGTTCCGCTATGCCGTCGCAATCTCGTTCATCGTCATGGCCGGCTGGACCCTAATCCCCGACAAATTCGACGAGGACGAGGCCAAGCCCGCGAAGTTCGGCGCTTTCCTGACCACGCTGGTCGCCTTCTTCCTCGTCGAGATGGGTGACAAGACCCAGCTCGCGACGATCGCGCTCGGCGCGCGCTTCCAGGCGGTCGTGCCCGTCATGCTCGGAACCACCCTGGGCATGATGCTGGCGAACGTGCCCGCGGTGTTCCTCGGCAATGCGCTGATCAAGCGAATCCCGCTGAACACGGTGCGCGTGATCGCGGCGCTGCTGTTCCTCGCGATCGGCCTGTGGCTGCTGGCGCAGACCGCCGGCTGGATCTGAGGAGAGGGAGAGGCGGGTATCGCCCGCCTCTCGGACCCTAGTACCCCTGCTGCTTCGCCGCCTGGACCTGTTCCTGGCTGATCGGCACGATCTTGATCTCGACGCGGCGGTTGCGGCGGCGGCCTTCGTCGGTGGCGTTATCACCGATCGGCAGGGT
>SECS01000073.1 GCA_004211435.1 Novosphingobium sp.
AGCGCGATTGTGCACGTTGCGGTCAGTGTCTTGGCCAAATGCATGGCATTCCTCCTCCGTCGATCGCTCGGTGGAGAAGGCCTAGAAAGCCGTGAACCGCGACTGAATGTTCGTGGTGTAGGACTAAGCGTTTAGCTCGATAACGGAGCTAAGCCTTGGCGCTCTTGCGGAACAGCACGCGGTCCTCGGGACCGAAGCCCTTGTTCCAGATCACCCAGCAATAGACCGCGAGGATCGCCGGGATGCCGAAGGCGAGCTCGGCCCATTCGGGCAGGAAGCGCGTGGCTGCCCAGCCGACCACCGAGGCCGCGCCGGCGGCCCAGACCAGCGGCCAGCGCCAGTTGTTGATCCGTTCGCCGAGCAGGCGCGAGAGCAGCCAGGACTTGAGCACCGAGGCGATCGCCAGCGACAGCATCAGCGCTGCGGCGGCCGCTGCCGCGCGGTAGAGCTGGTCGAGCCCGAGGTCGTCGACGAGCAGGATGCCGCCCACGGTCAGCCCCGCCTGGATCGCGATCGTCAGCAGCGAGATCGCCAGGTTCTTCATCCGCGCCATGTAGATCAGCGCCGAATCGGCGACGACGGCGGTCGCCGCGACGACTTCGGCCGCGAGCAGGAAGGCCAGCGCGCCCGTGCCGCCGACGAAGTGCGGGCCGACCAGGCCCATCACGCCCTCGCCGGGAATGCCCAGCGCGAGCGCGATGCCGCACTGCGCCGCGGTGATCCAGAAGCCCACCTGGCAGACCTGCAGCGCGATCGCGTGATAGTCCTTGTTCTTGAGGCTGCGCGTGATCACCGGGCCGAGGATCGGCTCGAAGCTGGTCTTGAGCTTCTGCGGCAGGCTCGCTACCTGCTGGGCGATGTAATAGACGCCAACCGCACTCGGCGAGGCGAACATGCCGAGGATGAACACGTCGAGCCGGCGCGAGCCCCATTCGACGCCTTCGGCCAGGGCCAAGGGCAGGTTGGCGCGCGCCAGCTTGAGCAGGTGGATAGGATGCGGGCGCCATTGCTGCGGCAGGCCATAGGCGCGCAGCAAGGGCACGACCGCGGCCAGCATCGTGCAGACATTGGCGAAGATGAAGGCCAGCGCCAGCCCGCCCTCGGGAACGAGGTAATAGAAGCCCAACGCCGCGCCCGAGATCGTCCAGGGCTCGACGATCGAGCGCGCCTTGACCGTCGCGCCGACGTTGAAGTGATAAGCGCATGCCGCGAGCGCGATGTCGGTCACGGTGATCGGAATGATCGCCAGCGGCAGCATCAGGTCGTAGATCGAGTAGCGCCCGCTCGGGAACATCGGCGCAGGGAACAGCCATAAGGCCGTCGCGGCACAGGCGCCGAAGAACACCGAGATCAGCATAGCGTCGCCCACGGCATTGGCCGGGTGCGTGTCCTCTTCGGTCAGCCGCCGCGCGAGCCCGCGCTTGAGCCCCATCGAGCTCAGCAGCGCGAGGAATTCGATGACCACCAGCGCCGAGGCGAGGCGGCCGAGCGAATCGGCGCCATAGAGCCGGCCCGCGATCAGCAGGAAGGGAATCCGGCCCATCAGGCGGATCGGGAAGCCAAGCAGATTGGTGCGCCCGCCTTTGGCGATGGCAGCAATGTCGTCGCGCTGGGGGTCCCCCGCGCTCGTGGGTGCGGTGCTCAAGCCTTGCGCTCCAGCTCGGCCTTGAGCGGGCGCGCTAGCAGCTCGGAAACCACCGCGCGCGCCGGCGCCTCGCCCGCGAGCAGGCGCGCGACGGCCTCGACGATCGGCATGTCCATGTTTGCGGCGCGCGCCAGTTCGGCGAGCACGGGCGCGGTGGCGGCCCCTTCGGCGACGCTGGTCTTGCCCGCGAGCGCCTCGGCCGCGCTCTGGCCCTCGCCGAGCGCCTTGCCGAGCGAGAAGTTGCGGCTCGAGGTCGAGGAGCAGGTCAGCACGAGATCGCCGAGCCCGCAGAGCCCCGACAAGGTCTCGGCACGCGCGCCGCGTGCCAGGCCGAAGCGCAGCATCTCGGCATAGCCCCGCGCGATCAGCGCAGCGCGCGCGTTCTGGCCGAGTTGCAGTCCCTCGACCACGCCGCAGGCGATCGCCAGAACGTTCTTGACCGCGCCGCCGATCTCGGCGCCGATCAGATCGTCGGAATAATAGGGCCGGAAAGCCGGCCGCGCGATCAGCGGCGAGAGCCGCGCCCACTGCGCCTCGCCGCCGGCGCAGGCGAGCGTGACCGCGGTCGGCAGCCCGGCGGCGACCTCGTGCGCGAAGGTCGGTCCCGAGAGCACGGCCAGGCTGGCCGCAGGCGCGGCGTCTCGCGCGACGTCGGCCATCAAGCGGCCCGAGCCAGCCTCGATGCCCTTGGCGCAGAGCACGAGATCGCGTGTCCCATCGGGCAGCCCCGCCAGCACCGAGCCGAGGAACTGCGCGGGCACGACCGCGAGCAAGGCCGGCAGCGCGCCGAGTTCGGCGATGTCGCCGGTGGCGCGCACGCTACCGGCCAGTTTCGCGCTCGGCAGGAACAGGCTGTTGGTGTGCGTCGCATTGATCTCGGCGACGAGTTCGGGCTCGCGCGCCCAAAGCACGACCTCGCTGCCGTCGCTGGCCAGCGCCTGGGCGAGCGCGGTGCCCCAGGCGCCCGCGCCGATCACTCCAATCCGCTCGCCCTGAGCTTGTCGAAGGGTCGTCATGCTTTCACTCCCGCGCCGCGCACCGGTTCGGCCGCCGCATCGAGCGGCCAGCGGGGCCTTGGGGCGAAATCGAACGGATCATCCTGGCCGAGCCGCTCGACGCCGGCCCAGGCAATCATCGCGGCATTGTCGGTGCAAAGCTGCAACGGCGGCGCAACGAAGCGCAGGCTGTTGTCCGCGGCCAGCGCCTCAAGCGCTGCGCGGATGGACTTGTTGGCTGCTACGCCCCCCGCAACTACCAGGGCGGTGACGGGACCGGCTGCCTGGATCGCGCGTTTGCTGCGATCGATCACGCAGTCGACCGCGGCCTGCTGGAACGACGCGGCGATGTCGGCATCGGCGTGCACGCCGGCCTGTTTCGCCCGCAACACTGCGCTCTTCAGACCCGCGAAGGAGAAATGCGGTTCCGCGCTGCCCAGCAAAGGACGCGGCAGCGGCACCTTCCTGGCATCGCCCTCCCCCGCCAGCCGCTCGACCGCGGGGCCGCCCGGATAGCCGAGGCCGAGGATCTTGGCGGTCTTGTCAAAGGCTTCGCCCAAAGCGTCGTCGATCGTCGTCGCGAGCCGGCGGAAGCGTCCGACGCCCTCGACCAGCAGCAACTGGCAATGACCGCCCGAGGCGAGCAGCAGCAGATAGGGGAATTCCAGCGTCTCGTCGGCCAGCCGCGGCGACAGCGCGTGCCCTTCGAGGTGGTTGATCGCGATCAGCGGCTTGTCGGCAGCCATGGCCAGTGCCTTGGCGGTGACCAGCCCCACCATCACCCCGCCGATCAGCCCCGGCCCGGCGGTCGCGGCGACGGCGTCTACGTCGGCCAGGGTCATGCCGGCATCGGCCAGGGTCGCCTCGATCAGCGGCGTCAGGATCTCGGCATGGGCACGGGCAGCGATTTCCGGAACAACGCCACCATAGGGCCGATGCGCCTCGTCCTGCGAGGCGATGCGCTGCGCCACGATGACGCGCCCGTCGGTGACCAACGCAGCGGCGGTTTCATCGCACGAGCTTTCGATGCCAAGGACTATCCTCATCCGTGCTTCCACTTAGTGAGATTGCAGACTAGCACAAGCCGCGCCATGACCCTCAACGCTCTTGACCGTCCGCTCCGCCTGGGAACCCGCAAGTCCCCACTCGCCATGGCCCAGGCCGAAGAGGCGCGCGCCCGCCTTATCGCCGCGCACGGTTGGACCGAAACCCAGGTCGAGCTCGTCTCCGTCACTGCCAGCGGCGACCGTATCCAGGATCGCCCGCTCGCCGAGATCGGCGGCAAGGCACTATGGACCAAAGAGCTCGACGCCGCGCTAATCGCGGGCGAGATCGATTTCGCCGTGCATTCCGCCAAGGACGTCGAGACGATCCGCCCGGCCGAGATCGCCATCGCCGCGGTTCTGCCGCGCGAGGATGTGCGCGACGTGCTCGTCGGCGCGGCCAGCGTCCAGGCGCTGCCGCAAGGCGCCGTGGTCGGCACCAGCGCGCCGCGCCGCGCCGCGCTGCTGCTCCACGCGCGGCCCGACTGCAAGGTCGTGCCGATCCGCGGCAATGTCGCCACGCGCCTCGCCAAGCTGGCCGCGGGCGAGGCCGACGCGACCTTCCTCGCCGCCGCCGGGCTCAACCGGCTAGGCGAGACGGGCACCGGCCACCCCCTGCCCGCCGACGAATGGCTGCCCGCACCGGGGCAGGCCGCGATCGCCATCGAATGCCGTGCCGACGACGCGGCTACCCGCGCACTGCTCGCCGCGATCGACCACGCGCCGAGCCGCGACGCGGTCCTCGCCGAACGCGCGCTGCTCGCGGCGCTCGGCGGCAATTGCCACAGCCCGATCGCGGTGCTGACCGCGGCCGAGGGCGACCGGCTCTCCTTGCGCGCCGCGATCTTCAGCCCTGACGGCGCGCACCGCGTCGAAGCCGAAGCGCACTTCGCCGCTGGCGATGCCGAAGGCCCGGCGCGGCTGGCAGCGCAGCTCCTCGCCGAGGCGCCGGAAGCCGTCACCGTGCATTTCGCCGGCCCGCCCGCCGACTGATCATGATCCCGCTGCCATGATCCCTCTGGCCGTCATCCGGCCGCAGCCGGGCTGCGACGCCACGGTCGCGACGGCCCGCGCGCTCGGACTCGACGTCCACGGCTTCCCGCTCTTCGCAGTAGAGCCAGTCGCCTGGGATCCGCCAGCGCCGGACCGGTTCGACGCGCTGCTGCTGGGTAGCGCCAACGCACCACGCCACGCCGGTCCGGCACTGACGGACTATGCCGGCAAGCCTGCCTATACGGTCGGCGCGATCACGGCGGAGGTTGCGTGCGCGGCCCGGCTCGATGTCGTCGCCAGCGGCGTCGGCGGAATCAAGGCGCTGCTGCCGCTGATCCGCCCCGAGCATCGCCGGCTGCTGCGGCTTTCGGGCCGCGAGCGCATGGTGCTGACCCCGCCGCGCGGCGTGTCGATCCTCGAGCGCGTGGTCTACGCTAGCGAACCTTTGCCCATGCCATCAGCGCTCGGGCAGTTGCTCAAAGGGCGCGTGGTGGTGGCGCTGCATTCGGCAGAGGCCGCGCACCACCTGGCCGCGCTCTGCGACCAGCACCGCGTCGACCGCGGCCTAGTCGCGCTCGCCACGATCGGCCCGCGAGTCTCGCGCGCGGCTGGACATGGCTGGGCCGCGATCCGCGCCGCGGCTGCACCGAACGATACGGCATTGCTGGCCTTGGCGCAGGACTTGTGCCAAACCCCGGCCGCTGAAAGGAATTGCGGGCCTGATGCAGGATGAAACGCTGAGCGAACCGTTGCCGCTGCCGCGGCCGCGCCGAAATCTGACCACCACCTTGCTGGCCGCGTTGCTGGCCTTCCTCGTGGGCGGCGGCATCGTCGGCTGGCTGGCGACGACCGGCCAACTGCCCGCGAGCCTGCGCGAAGCGCGCGCGGCCAGGCTAGTACCGCGACCGACCGGGGCCGTGCCGCTGGCCGCCAGCGCCCCAACGCCCCAGCCCCCGTCGACGCCTGCCGATCCCGCGACCCTGGGCGGCGTCGAAACGCGCCTCGCGCTGCTCGAAGACCGGCTGACGCGGATCGATAGCGAGGCTACGGCGGCTTCGGGCAATGCCGCGCGCTCCGAGGCCCTGCTCGTTGCCTATGCCGCGCGCCGCCGCCTCGACAAGGGCGAGCCGCTGAGCTTTGTCGCCGACCAGCTGACCCTCCGCTTTGGCGGCGCCCAGCCGCAAGCCGTGCAGACGATCATCGCCGCCGCCAAGCGTCCGATCACCCTCGACGAGCTGATCGGCCAGCTCGAGGCCGCCGCGCCCGTGCTCACCGGCACCCTGCGCGACGAGAGCACCTGGACGCGCCTGCGCCGCGAGATCGCGAGCCTGTTCGTCGTGCGTCGCGCGCCCGTCCCCGCAGCCACCGCCGAAAACCGCATCGCCCGCGCCCGCCTGATGCTCGCACGTGGCAAGATCGGCGAAGCCGTCGCCGAGGTCGAGCGCCTGCCGGGCGCAGAGGGCGCGCAGCTTTGGATCGAGGAGGCCCGCCGCTACGAGAACACCCAGCGGGCGCTCGACGTCATCGAGACCGCCGCTATGCTCGAACCGCGCGCTCTGCGCGACGGCGCCGGTCGGTCGGTCGATCAGCCGAGCCCGCTGGCGCCGAATGCCGATACGGCACCGGAGCCGGTGGAGACAACGGCGCCTTAGTGGCGGTGACGCATCACCTGCCGACGGAGGCGGACGAAAACAGCATAGCGATACGAGCGGCAAACAAGCGGCGGAAGAGCTTCAAGGGAAAGGAGCGATATGCCGGGGCATCTTGGGGAATGGGTAAATCGGACTGACGCCTAGCGACTTTCGTTCGCATTTCGATCGGTGGCAGCGGACCGTCGAACCGGGAGCGATAGGACGATGTCCAATGGCCCGGCGCGAATTTGAGGAACAGGCCCGTGTTGCAACACGATGCAACGAAGCGCTGCGTCGGCGCATCCGGCTTGAGCTTGTAGCCGACGAGCAAGTCAGCACCTTCGACGCAGGCGAAACGGTCATCGCGATAAGTAAGGTACGGTGTTCCGCCGTCTGGATCGAGCACCCTGCCCGCGCCGGCCAAAGCTTCGATCTGGTGTCCCCCGGCCTGACAATCGCTGCAGTAGCAGACCGTGCTCAAGATCGGCGTGCCGAGGCCCACGCACCGAACCCGACCGCAGGAACAAGTTGCTGTACGCACCGCCAACCCCATGGGCCGCTCCCCTACCATGTTGCCCGATAGCGGGCTGAACGCACCCGTTCGGGAAAGAAAGCGCTCGCGCTATGCAATCGCGATCACCAGCCCGTCCTCGGCGGTCTCATAGAGCGCGCGGTCGGGATGGCCGAGCATGTCGTCGCTCATGTGCGTGAGCACGAGCCGCTTGGGCCGCATTTCGGTCAAGTTAGCCTCGATCGCGTCAAGGCTCAGATGGGTGGCGATCGTCCTGTCACGGAAATAGGCCTCGGCGATGAACAGGTCGGCGTCGCGCGCCGCGGGGATCAGCTCGGGCGTCCATTCGGTGTCGCCGGTATAGGTCACCGATCGGCCTTCGGCCTCGACGCGCACCGACAGATAAGGTCCGCCCGGCGGGCCGTGGAGCGCCTGGAATGCGCTGACCCCGATCGCGCCGACCGCAAGTGTCTCGCCAGCAGCGATTTCGACGAGTTCCAGCGCGAACTTCTGCGCCGCCCCCGATGATCCAGGGAAGGCGGTCTCCATCACGCGCTCGTACCAGGCGGGCAGACCCACGGGTCCGACGATCGTCAGCGGTGTGCGACGCTTGCTGAAGAACTGCGCATCGAGGATGAAGAAGGGAATGCCGCCGAAGTGATCGGCGTGAAAATGGGTAACGACGATTGTCCGGATCGCATTGCGATCGATGCCGAGCTGCTTCATCGCCACCAGCGACGAGGCACCACAGTCGATCAGCAGGTTGGTCGTCTCGCCGGTGAGGTGGAAACAGGTATTGAAGCGTCCGCCCGAGCCGAAGGCATCGCCGCAGCCGACGAATTGCAGCGACAACCCCATTCAGCCCCCTTCCTATCCGCGCAGCAGCTCCGGCAGATTGCCAGAGACGCCACGCGCCTCGTCCATGAAAAAACGCTTGAGCACCGGTAGCCGCTGGATCGCGCCCATGCCCAGGCGGCGCACCGCGCTCGGCAGGCGGCCGGACACGCCGAACAGGCGGTTTATGCCGTCGGTCACCGACATGACTGCGAAGGCATCGAGGCTGCGCCAGCGTTCGTAGCGCGCGAGGAGCTGGGCATCGCCGGGCTCGAGCCCCAGCCGCATGCCCTCGGTCAGCACTTCGACGAGCGCGCCGACGTCGCGCAGACCGAGGTTGAGCCCCTGTCCGGCGATCGGATGCATGCCGTGCGCGGCATCGCCGATCACGGCCAGGCGATCGTCGACAACGCGCGCGGCGTGGTGGAAATTGAGCGGATAGGCCATGCGCGGTGCCGACAGTTCGATCTCGCCAAAAATGCCCTGCATGCGCTTGGTCACTTCGGCGAGGAACCCGCGGTCGGACAGACCGATCACGCCCTTCGCGTCCTTCTCGGCCACGGTCCAGACGAGCGCCGAGCGATGCCGCCCGTCGGCCGTGTCGAGCAGCGGCAGCAGCGCGAAAGGTCCCGAGGGGTAGAAGATCTCCCAGGCGACATTGTCGTGCGGCTTCTCGTGATAGAGGCCGGTGACCATAGCGCGGTGCTTGTAGTCCCACTTCGCCAGCGAGAAGCCCGCCTCGTCGCGCGTCGGCGACTGGCGGCCCTCGGCGGCGACGAGCAGGCTGCCCGCGAGCACCCGGCCGTCCTTGAGCGTAACCGAAACGCCGTGCGGTCCGCGCTCGCGCCCATCAGGCCCAGGGGCCACTTCGGCGCTGGTGTGCCAGGCGATCGCCGGCTCCTCGCGCGCCGCGGCGAACAGCGCGAGCCGCAGGTCGCGGTTGGCGAACATGCGGCCCAAGGTGCCCTCCTCGGGCTCCGGGCGGAAATCGATGCGACCCGGCTTCATGCCGTCGGTCACGGCGATCGCCGCGATCGGGCAGCCGAGCGGTTCGAGTCTTTCGGTCAGGCCGATATTGCCGAACAGGTTCCAGCTCGCGGTCGAGATCGCCGAAGCGCGGCCGTCGGCACCCTCGGCGGTCAGCTCTTCGGGGCTCGCCTTGTCGACGACGTGGCTGGTGATGCCCGCCTTGGCGGCGGCGAGCGCCAGCGTCATGCCGACGAGCCCGCCCCCGAGAATGACCAGATCGCGGCGTTCTTCCATGCCCGCCGGACTAGGCGTCACGGCTGGGGCTGGCAAGTATCCCCGGCGCCGCCGTCGAGATCGAGACAACGGCCGTCGAATTCACCCGAAGCGACCTTGAGGCCGAGAACAGCAGCCAGCGACGGCGCGATGTCGACGGTCTCGACCGGGGCCGGCTGCTCGAAGCCCGGCAAGCCGCGGCGCCAGAACAGCATCGGTACGCGGCGGTCGTAGTCCCAGACGCTGCCGTGCCCGGCGGTATAGCCCGGCGCCGGATCGGGGATCGCCATCACGCCGCGCTTGAGGGAGGCGACGACGTCGCCCGACCGCTCGGCGTCGAACGATTCGCGTGCGCGCTCGAGCAGAGTCCAGTCCTGCGGCGAGGCGGTCGGACGCGGTTGGGCGGCGATCTCCTGCGCGGCATAGGCCGCGGCGACCTCCGGGCTGGCCTTGAGCTTCGCAACCAGCGCGGCCTGAACCTTGGCCTTCTGCTCGGGGCTCAGGTTGCGCGCGATGTAGTAGTCACCGCCGGGGCCGTCGCCAAAGATCAGCGCGCCCGCGGGCGGGGTTACGCCGGTCTCGGCGGTGATCGCCTGGCCGAGCGCCGCAGGTTGGAGCGCCTTGTCGGCACGGATCGCCGCCGGATAGGCCTGCTGGTCGAGGCGTTCGGTGGCGTCGAGGCCGCCGTGATCGGCGCTGAGCACGACGACATAGTCAAGCTTGCGCGCGTCGAGCCCGGCGAGCAGACGGCCGATCGTCTTGTCGAGCTCGGCCAACTGGACACACATCTCGGCGCCGCCGTTGCCCAGCGCATGGCCGACATAGTCTGTCGCCGAATAGGACACCGAGAGGATGTCCGGCGCCTTGCCCTTGCCGAGCTGTATCTCGTCGACCAGCTTGAGCGCGAGGTCCCCCGTCGCCGCATCGATGCGCGGCGAGACGCGGAAGCCGTCGGGCTTGTTCGATTCGAGCACGAAGCGGCCGTTGCCGATGGTGAAGTTCTTGACCGGCACGGCGCGGTCGGCAGCGTTGCACCAGGCGGGCAACGCGATCGCAGGGGCACCTGCCTGCAGCAGCTTGGCGACCGCGGCGTTCTCCGCCTGGACCGCAGGCGACAGCGGCTTGCCGGCAAAGCTCGTGAAGGCGCTGCCCTTCCACCAGTAGCCGGCGTCGATCGCATGGCCGCCCATCATCACGACGGCGCGATCCTTGGCCGAAACCGCGACGTTGCGGCTCTCGGGCCAGGCGGCCTTCATCCGCTCGCCCAGGGTCGGCACCTTGAGGTGCCAGGCCGAGACCACGGGATCGCGCGAGGTGCTGGCCGGATCGCGCTCGTCTTCCGAGCAGTAGACGCGCTTGTCGGCGCGGGCGATCGATGGATCGAACCAGTTGTTGGCGATGATGCCGGTGCGCGACGGGCGGGCGCCGGTCAGCAGGGTCGAGTGGCCTGGGCAGGTCTCGGTCGCGGCGTGCGACTGGAAGCCCGAGGGGAACACCGCGCCTTCCTGCAGGCGCGCCAGGCCGGCGGTGAAATAGCGGCGGTAGCGTGCGAAGAGATCGGCCGAGAACTGATCGACCGAGATCGCCACGATCAACCGCGGCGGCGCCTTGGGAGTCGGCGCCGACGTCGGCGCGGCGGGCGGTGGCGCGGGTTCGGCGGCCTTCGCGAGCGCGGCGCCCGAAGCCGAGAGAGCCAGAACGAGAGCGAGCGGGGCGAGCGAGCGGCGCATAGTGATTCCTTGAAAATTCGACGCGAAACCGGCAGAGCCCTGATGGCTGGCCCGCGCTGCGTGCGCAAGGCCCTGTCAGGAGCGACGACGGAAATGCGCTGCTATCGCGTGGTTGTTGCGGTGCTGTGGCAGCTCTGCGTTCTGATGTTGACCGCCGCGCCGGCCCAGGCCACGGCAACGCATATCCAGGCCGAACTCGTTGCAGAGAGCGCGGGAAGACCGGGCGAGACGGTGTGGCTCGCGCTGCGCATGCGGCCCGGGCAAGGCTGGCACGGCTATTGGTCGAACCCCGGCGACGCGGGTCTCGGCATGACTCTCGACTGGACCTTGCCGGCAGGCATGAAGGCCGGCGAACCGCTCTATCCGGTTCCCGAGACCCTGCTGATCTCCGGATTGATGAACCACGTCTACGAGCACGAATATGCCGTGCTCGTGCCGCTGACTCTGAGCGCCGATGCGGCACCGGGCGGCGGTCGGACGGTGCGGGTCGATGCCCAGTGGCTGGCCTGCACCGACAAGATCTGCGTTCCCGAGCAGGCGCGTCTCGAAACGGCGGTGACTGTAGGCCCGCGCGGCACGCCCGATCCGCGCTTCGACACGTGGCGCCGGCACCTGCCCGCCCCGCTCGGCGCCCAGGCGCAGTTCGCTCGTTCAGGCAATATTATCCGGCTGGGCATTCCGCTGCCCGCCAGCCTGAAACTCGAGGATCCTCACGTCTTCGCCACCGAGGACCGGCTCGTCGCCTATGCCGCGCCGCAGAGGTTCAGTCGCAAGGGCGATCTGCTGATCGTCGAGCTCGAACGCCCCAAGCTCGCGGCGAAGGAACCGGCCCGGCTGGCCGGCGTGCTGCGGCTCAATGCGGCCGGCGACGGCGTCGTGTTCGATGCCGCGCCGGGCACCGTGCCGAACAATGGCGAACCGCTGGCCGGAACCGCGCAGGCCGCGACCTCGAGCCTGCCCTGGCTGCTGCTGCTGGCTCTGGCCGGAGGACTGCTGCTCAATGTCATGCCTTGCGTCTTCCCGATCCTCAGCCTCAAGGCGCTGAGCCTCGCGCGCTCCGGCGAGAGCGCGACCCATGCCCGCCGCGAGGGCCTTGCCTATACTGCGGGCGTGGTGCTGGCCTGCGCCGCGCTCGGCGCGCTGCTGCTGGCCCTACGCGCCGCGGGCGAGGAAGTGGGCTGGGCTTTCCAGCTGCAGGAGCCCGGCGTGGTCGCGGCACTGCTGCTGCTGGCCGTGGCGATCACCGCCAACCTGCTCGGTCTGTTCGAATTCGCTGTTCCGGGCTTCGCCACCGAAGGTTCGCCCCAGGGCGCCTTCGCCACGGGGCTGCTCGCGGCCTTCGTCGCGACCCCCTGCACCGGCCCGTTCATGGCCGCGGCCATGGGCGCGGCGCTGCTGCTGCCGGTGCCCGCGGCGATGGCGCTGTTCGTCGCGCTCGGCGTGGGACTCGCGCTGCCGTTCCTGGCGATCGCCTTCGTGCCGGCGCTGCGCCGCGCGCTGCCCAAACCCGGCGCCTGGATGGCGAAGTTCAAGCTGGTGATGGCCGTGCCGATGGCGCTGACCGCGCTGGCCCTGCTATGGCTGACCTTTCGGATCGGCGGCGCAGACTTCGTGCGAATGGCCGCGGTCATGGCGGCAGGCATCCTGGCCGTATTGGCCGAGATCGGACGGCGGCAGCGGCAGGGGCGTTCGGCCCTGTCGACCGCCCTGGCCGGTCTTGCCGTCACCGTCATCGGCGGCGCCGTGGCGCTATCGATGATCGACGCCAGGCCCGCGGCGGCGACACAGGGCATTCTGCCCGCCAAGCCGTTCTCCGAAGCCGCCCTTGCGCAGGCCCGTACTGCCGGCAAGCCGGTCTTCGCCTATTTCACCGCCGACTGGTGCCTGACCTGCAAGGTCAACGAGCAGGTCGCGATCGAGCGCGAAGAAGTGCGTGACGCTTTCGCCAAGGCTGGCGTGATCGTCCTGCGCGGCGACTGGACGCGGCGCGATCCGGCGATCACGCGCTACCTGACCGCGCAAAGCGCCGCCGGCGTGCCGCTCTATGTCTGGTATCCCGCCGGCAAGGGCCTGCCACGGCAATTGCCGCAAGTGCTCACCGCGCAAGGCCTGGTCGAACTCTCGCGCTAGCCCGATCGTCACCCCCCTGTGGGGTCGGCGCCCTCGTTAAAGAATCCGTTTCCGATGTTCCGGAAACCAATCGGCAATAAACGGGTTAAAACGACATCCCTCTTCTCCCCAACTCAGAGCGGCTTCTTCTTCGTGAAAGCCGCTCTTTCTTTATCCGGGATCAGAGGACTTCAGCGACACCTTCGAGCTCCTTGCGCAGATGGCCGAGTGCCTGCGCCTTGAGCTGGTGAACGCGCGGAATGCTGACCGAAAGGACTTGCGCGATCTCCGAGAGATTGAGCTCCTCCACGAAATACAGCTGGATCACCATCTGCAGGCGTTCGGGCAATCCGGTGATCGCCGCAATCACCGCACCACGCGTTTCCTCGTCCACCAGCATCGAGAAACTGTCGGGACGATCGTCGGCGAAGGCCAAATCGCTATCCGAATAGGCGTCGTCGATCGCCTCGAAGCGTAGCGGCTCGCTGGCATGGCGCAGGCTGGCCAGCTCGTTCTGGTCGATACCCAGGGCCTGGGCCAGTTCGAGCGGCGTCGCCTCGCGGCCGAGCTGGAGGCGCAGCGCCTCCTCGGTAGCGCGCAGCTGCTTGCGGCGCTCGGTCGCGCCGCGCGACAGCGGCACGGAGCGGCGGATCATGTCGACCATGGCGCCACGCACCCGCATCTTCGCATAGGCTGCGAAGCCATCCTCGCCGGGACCCGCATGCTTCTGCGCGCACTCGGTCAGAGCGACCAGACCCGACTGGATCAGGTCCTCGATCTCGATGCCCGGCCGTCCCGAGCCATGGACGTGCCAGGCAATGCGGCGGACCATCGGCAGGAAGCGGCGAATACGGTCGCCGATATCGCCCCCATAGGCGCCGGCGACGGCATTGCCGTAGGCACCGGTTACGGATTTGCCGGAGGCGAAGGACCTATGATCGTATTTCATGCGGCCAGGCTTTCGTCGTGGTAGTTGGGTTGCGGCAGGCCAGGCGCCTGCGGCGGAGCGGCACCGACGACGTCGATCACTTCGATCGGCTGCGACGGCGGAAGTTCGGCGATCGACAGCACGAGGCAGGTCGGAGCGCGAAGCTTGAGGAGACCGGCCAGCGCACGGCGCGCGCGCGGCTGGACGATCAGGGCGAGCGGCAAGGCGCCCGGCCCGCGGTCGGCGATCAACGCCGAAACGTGCTCGCCGATCGTGCGGGCGAGATCGGGCTCGATCACGGGAATGTTGGTGGTCGGATCGACCATGCCCTGGACGATCATGTTCTCGAGCTGGGCATCGAGCGTGATGACCGGCAGGCGCTCGTGCGGTCCGCAGATGCGGCCGACGATCAGCGAGCCGAGATCGGCGCGAAGCAGTTCGATCAGGCGATCGTGATCGTTGGTCAGCTGGACCGACTTGCCGAGGCTGGCGAGGATCGGCAGCGGGTGCGAGATCGGGATGCCGTCCTCGAGAACCGAGCGCAGCACGCGGGTGATTGCGGCCAGCGACAGCGGCGTCGGATAGACCGTCTCGACCAGGCCGGCCGAATGCTCCTTGATGCCGTCGAGCAGGCTGCGGACCTCGTCGGGGCCGAGCAGTTCCTGCGGACGCTCGGACAGCAGCTGGTTCAGGTGCGTGGCGATGACGGTGCTGGCGTCGACGGTCAGGAAACCTTCGGCGATGGCGATGTCGCGCGAATTCTGGTCGATCCAGATCGCCGGACAACCGAAGCTCGGATCCCAGGTCTCTTCGCCCTGAAGCATGTGGCCTTCGCGCGCCTCGCCGGCGTTGATCGCGAGAATCTTGTCGGGGCGCACGCTCGAGCCGCCGAGCGGCACACCGCCCAGGACGACGCGATACTCGTGCGGCGGCATTTCGATCGCGTCACGGACGCGGAACTGCGGGACGACGAAGCCGAACGACTGGCTCAGCTGCTTGCGCACGCCGGTGATGCGAGCGACCAGCGGCGAACCGCGGCGATCGTCGACCAGATGGACGAGACCATAGCCGAGTTCGATCGTGACGAGCGTGTGATCCGAGACGTCCTGCAGCGTGATCTTGGCAGGATCCACGGGCGGCGGCGGCGCTTCCACGACGGGGATCGCCAGGCGTTCCTCACGCTTCTTGAGCTTGTGCCAGATGAAGCCGGCCATGCCGGCGGCGGGCAGGAAGATCGTCTGCGGCATCGCCGGGATGACGCCGATCAGACCGAGGATGATCGCGACCGGCAGCCAGGTGCCGGGCGAGGCGAACTGATGGCCGATCTGGCCGGCAAGATCGTTGCTGTCGGCCACGCGGGTGACGATGACGGCGGCTGCGATCGAGAGCAGCAGCGAGGGAACCTGTGCGACCAGCGCGTCGCCGATCGCCAGGGTGATATAGGCCGAGGCCGCTTCGCCCGCCGACATGCCGTGGCTGATCATGCCGAGGCAGAAGCCGGCGATGATGTTGACGCCCAGGATCAGCAGCGCGGCGACCGCATCGCCCTTCACGAACTTGGAGGCACCGTCCATGGCGCCGTAGAACTCGGCCTCGGTGCCGACTTCGACGCGGCGCTTCTTGGCCTCGTCGGCGCTGAGCAGACCGGCGGCGAGATCGGCGTCGATCGCCATCTGCTTGCCGGGCAAGGCGTCGAGAGTGAAACGAGCCGAGACTTCCGACACGCGGCCCGCGCCCTTGGTGACCACGACCATGTTGATGATCATGAGGATCATGAACACGAAGATGCCGACCGCGAAGTTGCCGCCGATCAGGAAGGCGCCGAACGCCTCGATGACGTGGCCCGCCGCAGCTTCGCCCTCGTGGCCGTGGACCAGCACGACGCGGGTCGAGGCGACGTTGAGCGCCAGGCGCAGCAAGGTCGCGAACAGCAGCACGGTGGGGAACGACGAGAAGTCGAGCACCTTGGCCGCGTTCATCGCCGCCATCAGAATAGCGATCGACAGCGCGATGTTGAGCACGAAGGAAACGTCGAGGATGATCGCCGGCACGGGGATGATCATGAGCCCGATCAGGGTCATGATGCCGGCGGGAAGCGCCAGGGCCGATCCACGGAACATACGGGTAAACGCAGACATCGATTACATTCCGAACTTCTGGAGCTGGCCGTAGGCGGCGCGGATATTGGCGGGGACAGTTGCCGCGCCGCCGGGGCTGGCGGCGGCGAAGGCGTTCTGCAGGGTTTCGGCCATCGATCGGCGGCCGGGCTGGACGTCGGTCATCTCTTGCCGGGCGGCAGCGAATTGCCGGGCGATCGGGCCGCCGGTCACTTCCGGCTGCCCCTGCGGCTGGAAATTGGCGAGCTGGGTCATGCCGAAGCCGGTGTCGTAGTCCATCGGCGGCAGGCCGCCGCTTTCCATGGCGTTCGAAACCTTGGTGCGCATGAGCTCCATGACGCCGGCGACCGAACGTGGCACGCCGCCGTCGAAGAAGATGCCGCGGTTGGCCGCGGCCGCCTTGGGCAGGATCGCGGCGGCGCTCTGGCCGGGGTTGGCCTGGAGCGCGGTGAGGAATTCACGCGCGCCGGCCGAGCCGAGGAAATGTGCCATGTAGAGCTCGGCGGCATCGGGCTCGCGGCCCAGCACGGCGGTGAGATCGGCCTTGTTGTCGTTGGCCAGCTCGGCCGCCATCAGCGCCGAAGTATCGGCATCATAGCGCATCGCCATGATCTGCGAGCGGGCGGAGGGATCGTTGACGCGGCCGCCGTCGATCATCCCGTCGGCCCAGCCCATGCCATGGTCGCCGCCATGCTTCTCGAGCGTGCGGAGCCAGGTGCCGTTGGTGAACTGATAGAGGCCCGCGGCGCTGGAGGTCGGGGCCTTGGCGCCGGGATTGAGGCTGGATTCGATCTTCGCCTGCGCGAGCAGGTAATTGAAGTCGACGCCCGTCGCCTGGGCGGCGCGGGCAATCGCGGCGCGCACGCCGCCATCAGCGGGCGACGCACGCCCGGCCGAATATCCTGCAATGGATTGAGGCTCGCTCAAGCCAAACTCCCGGTACCAAATGAACCGGAAGCTTACTCAGCAAGCATCGTGCCAATTATGTCTGGATTGCCGGATGCAGGGTGCGCGATCCGACCAAAGTCTAAGGGCGGGCGCGGGGTCGAACCGCGCCCGGACCTAGTGATCAGGGCCGATCAGGCCCGAGCGTAAGCATAGGCCGCGCGCGACCCCGTCGGCCCGGGCTTGTAGACCGCGCCGGTGCCCGTCAGCGTTTCGATACGCGAGGAAACGTTGGCGGCGATGAGGTTGCGCACCTGCCGATTGACCTCGTTGAGGCGCTTGGCGGCCTCGAGCAGGCCGCGGCACTCGTCGTCGATCTCGCCCACGCCCGAACCATCGAGCGTGCCGCAGAGCTTCTGCTTGTCGTTCGCGGTGCCCAGGATGGCTTCGAGGTCGAGACCGGCAAGCGCCTGCCGTTCGGCTTCGAGCACGGCAAGCATGTGCCGCAGGGTTTCGCGAAGGGCTTTCGAGTCCATTACTGGCCTTTCGTCAGCAGCATGCCGGCTGCAATGATGCCGTCGGCAATCTTGGCGGGGAAAACGGGATACTGCCCGCTTTCGATCGCCTTACGGATAACTTCGACGCGGCTGGTATCGACCGGGGCAGCGCCAGGATCCAGCACGTCGCTCAGCGCGACGGTGGACTGGGTTCCGCTCTTGGGCTCCGCGGTTTCGCGAAGTCCAGCGGACTGGCGTGCTATCCGGACGTCAACCGCGCCAATCGGGCGCGTGGGTCCCAGTTCGATTGGTGGCATGATGCCGCTCCTTCACTCTCTCGAGCCTCAGAACGGTGCCGGGAAGTTTTCTTTAAGGGTCTGCGCGATTTTTTACGCGCCCTCTCGGAAAACTACCTGTCCTCCCCTTTAGGGTACGGGGATCGCCACCATGCCGGGTCGGACGA
>SECS01000208.1 GCA_004211435.1 Novosphingobium sp.
AGTGGATCAAACGTCGTTCAACGTTCCATGGCGGCGCGAATCGCGCATGGTCACGGCGGTGATCAGCGCCAGCGCACTCATGCCCGCGGCGTACCAGTAGAACAGGCTCTCGCTGCCCGCGGCCTTGAAGGCCAGCGCGACATATTCGGCCGAGCCGCCGAACACGGCATTGGCCACGGCGTAGGAAAAACCCACGCCCAGCGCACGCACTTCGATCGGGAACAGCTCGGCTTTGAACAGGCCGGAGATCGAGGTGTAGAAGCTCTGGATCAGCATCGCCGCCATGATCAGCAGGAAAGCGCTGGTCGTATCGCGCACCTGCCCGATCGCGGTGAGCAGCGGCACGGTCGCGGCGGTGCCGAGCAGTCCCCAGACGATCAGCATGTTGCGCCGCCCGATCTTGTCCGAAAGCAGGCCGAACAGCGGTTGGACGAGCATGAAGCAGAGCAGCGCCAGGGTCATCACCGCGGTCGCGTCCTTGGTCGTGAGGCCCGCGGTGTTGACCAGGTACTTCTGCATGTAGGTGGTGAAGGTGTAGAAGCCGAGCGAGCCGCCCGCGGTCAGCGCGATCACGGTCACCAGTGCGCGCGGGTGGCGCATCAGGCCCTTCATCGTGCCCGCTTCGGCCGAGACGGCGGCGCCTTTCGAGGTCTCGTGCAGACCGCGGCGCAGGTATAGCGCCGACAGCGCCAGCACCGCGCCGATGACGAAAGGCACGCGCCAGGCCCAGGCGTGGATCGCCGCCTCGCTGACCACAAGCTGGAGCACGAAGACCACCAGCACGGCGGTGAGCTGGCCGCCGATCAGCGTCACGTACTGGAACGACGAATAGAACCCGCGCCGCCCGGCGATCGCGACCTCGCTCATGTAGGTGGCGCTGGTGCCGTATTCGCCGCCCAGCGAGAAACCCTGGAGCAGCCGCGCCGCCAGCAGCAGCGCCGGCGCCGCCGCGCCGATCTGGGCATAGGTCGGCAGGACGGCGATGATCAGCGAGCCGCCGCACATCAGCAGCACCGAGAGCAGCATCGCCGATCGGCGGCCCTTGCGATCGGCATAGCGTCCGAAGAACCAGCCGCCGACGGGCCGTGCGAGAAAGCCGATCGCATAGATCCCGGCGCTGTTGAGCAGTTGCGCGGTGCGATCGGCCTGGGGAAAGAAGCTCGCGGCGAAATAAAGCGTGGTGAAGGCGTAGGCGTAGAAGTCGTACCACTCGACGAGATTGCCGGTGGAGCCCGCGACGATCGCCTTGACCCGCTGGCGCGGCGTCAGCGTCAGGGTTTCGTCGGCGGGGGTGGTCGAAAGGTCGGCGCTGATCGTGCTCATGCCGCCACGGTAGCGGAAAAGCGGGATGGGGGAATGCGCCGTATGCCTAATCGAAGCCTTCGAGCCACTCGGCGATCATGCGCTGGCCTGCGGCGACGGCACCGGGCCCCAGCGCGTCGTGATCGGCGCGCAGCCGCGCCTCGGTCGTACCGGCGCGGTCGATCGCTTCCTGGCCGCCTTCGATCCAGGCCTCGAAGCGCGGGTCGAGCCCCATCTCGGCGTGGAACTGCAGTGCCAGGATGTGGTTGCCGCGGCGGAACGCCTGGTGCGGGTAGAGCGGGCTCGAGGCCAGCAGCTCGACGTTTTCGGGCAGGGTGAAGGTGTCGCCGTGCCAGTGCAGCACGGGCACCTCGGCGACGTGGCGAAGCGGGCCGTCGAGCGCGGGGCCGTGCAGGCTGACCGGGTGGAAGCCCACTTCGCAGTCCGGGCCGGCATAGACCTCGGCGCCGAGCGCCGCGGCGATCATCTGCGAGCCGAAGCATACGCCCAGGGTCGGGCGGTTCGCCTCGAGCCGGCGCGCGAGGCGGCCGAGCTGGCAGGTGATCCAGGGATACTTGTCCTGCTCGTAGACGCCCATCGGGCCGCCCATCATGATCAGCAGGTCGGGCTCGGCCAGGTCGACCGAGGAAAAGCGTGCGTCGGACACGTCGATGCGGTCGACGTCGTAACCCGCGGCCTCGATCGGCACGCGGTAGCCGGCGACCCCTTCGTAGGGAACGTGCCGGATGATCAGGGCAGTCTTCTGCGTCATCGATATCCTCTCGTGAGGGCCGGCTCGGGTTGACCCGTCGCCGGCCGCTCATCAAGCGAAAATAGACTTGGGCCTTAGAACGAGAACTTCGTCGCCGCGGAAGCCGGCGCGGAAGTTCGTCAGGGCGTAGCCTTCCACCTTGGTGTAGCGCGAGGGCGATGCGTTCGAGTTCCAGTCCGAACGGTAGTTGCCGTCGACGCCAAGGTAGATCTGGCCTTCCTTGTCGAGCAGGTTGACGGGGATGTTGTACTCCGCGCCATAGGAGAACGCGTACTTCGAGACACCCGGCAGGCCCTGGCCCGAGATGTCGCAGGCACGCGGGCTCAGCGCACCGGGGACGCCCGGCTGCGAATAGTCCGGCGTGGCGCCGGCCGCCTGGCTGGTGCCGCCCGAAAGCTCGGGCGGGCAGGGCGCATTGATGAACTTCTTGTACTTGGCATCGGTGTAGGCCGCATTGGCATAGGCGGTGAAGCGGTCGCTTGGACGCACCTTGAAGTCCGCTTCGATACCCTGCGAACGCACCTTCTCCGCATTGGCGAGGTAACCGCGCACCGTGCCGAACTGGCCGCCGTTCACGGTGGCCTGGAAGTCCTTGATGTCGGTCAGGAAGGCCGAGAGGTTGAAAGTCGCCTTGCGATCCCAGAACTGGGTCTTGAGGCCGATCTCGAAGTGGTTGACCGATTCGGGCTTCACGGTGCTGGCCGAAAGGTCGGGCACGTTCGCCGTGGTGAGCGGCAGGCCGTTCTGGTTGATGCCGACCGTCTTGAAGCTCTTGGCGTAGGTCGCATAGACCAGCACGTCGGGCGCGACCTTGTAGTTGACGTTCAGATCGTAGCTGAAGTTCCAGTCGCTGACCGAAGGCGAGGTCGACTGCGGCTGGTAGACGCCGCACTGCGCGGCCAGGACGGTGCCCGCGGCGGGTGCCGGGCTGCAGCTGATGACCTGGCCCGCGCCGTTGGTCACGACGCGCTGATAGAAGCCTTCCTTCTTGTCGTAGTTGACGCGCACGCCGGGCTGGATCGTCAGTTCGGGGGTCAGCTTGTAGCTGACCTGGCCGTAGAGTGCGACGCTCTCGCTCTTGAGGAACTGCGTGTTGGTGGCGGTCAGGCCGTTGAGGATCGAGGCGTCGGCCGCCTGGGCGCCGGTCAGGCTCCAGCGGCTGGCGTCGGCGCCCTGCTGCTCGGTGCCCTGGGTATCGATCCGCTGCTTGAAGCCGAACAGGCCGACGACGAAGTCGATCTTATCGCTCGTGTAGTTGTAGCGGAATTCCTGGCTGTACTGGTTCTGCTGCGAGGGATTCTGCGACTTGGCGACGATCGACAGGCCGGTGAAGTCACGATCGTTCTCGGGCTTCCAGTCCCAGAAGCGCCAGGCGCTGATCGAGGTCAGGGTACCGGCACCCAGGTCCCACTTCACCTTGAGCGAAGCGCCGCCGATCTTGTTGCCGGCGTTGAGATTGCTGTCGAGATCGGTCAGGCGATCATAGGGGTTGCGGCTGGGCACGGCGTAGTTGCGGCCCGGATTGGCCGCGTTGATCGACGCGACGAGCGCATCGTACTGGCGGTTGAGCGCGCGCTGGGTCAGGCCGGTGCGGACGAACACCGTGCCGACACCTTCGGGGTCCTGCTGGCTGTAGTCGCCCGACAACGTGATCGAGAGATCCTCGCTGGGCTTGAACAGCAGCTGGCCACGCAGGCCCAGGTTGTCCTGCTCGTTGATGTAGCGCTGCGTGCGCGTGTTGTAATAGACGCCGCGGCGGCTGGTCGTGGCGACGGCGATGCGCGCGGCGACGGTTTCCGACAGCGGGCCCGAGATTGCGGCCTTGCCCTGCTTGTAGTTGAGATTGCCGGCGGTCAGCTCGGCGCGGCCCTCGAAGTCGAAGGTCGGCTGGTTGGTCGTGATGTTGATCGCGCCGGCCGTGGTGTTCTTGCCGTAGAGCGTGCCCTGCGGGCCGCGCAGCACTTCGACCTGGTCGACGTCGAGGAAGTCGAAGGTCGCTGCGGCGACGCGCGAATTGTAGACGTCGTCGACATAGATGCCGACGCCCTGCTCGAAGCCGTCCGAAGTCAGGCCGAACGGCACGCCGAGGCCGCGGATGTTGACCGAGGTGTTACGCGGGTTCGAGGTGTAGACCTGCAGGGTCGGCGCCAGCTGCTGCAGCTTGACGACGTTGAAATTGCCCGTGGCTTCGATCGAGTCCCCCCGGATCACCGAAATCGCCAGCGGCACTTCCTGCGCGGTTTCCTGGCGGCGGCGGGCGGTGACGATGATCACGTCGCCGCGGCTGGGGCTGTCGGCATCGACCTGATCGGCACCGGTGTCGACGCCGGTGGCGGCATCGGCGGCCGTATCGGCGAAAGCGGGAGACGCGAAGAGCGCCAGGCCGGCGGCACTCGCCAGCAGCAGATTGCGTGAAGTCATCGTTTTTTCCTCCTGGTAGAGATCCCGACGCCTCCAGTTGCCCGGTCGGTCGTCAGCGAATTATTGGTTGTGGTTGAAATGTCGGGTTGCCCCCGGTCGCGAGCGATCAGTTCGGCTTGAGCCGCTTCTTCTCGGTCACGTCGATCTGGACGACGCGGCCCTCGTGCACGGTCAACGAGACGTTGCCGTACTTGAGGCCGGTCAGCGCCTCGCGGACGCTGGTGATGCTTTCCTCGAGGATGCGCGCCGCTTCGGGCGAGATCGGGGAGGTTTCTTGGTTGGTCATGGCTGGGCTCCAGTGGGGGTGAAGGTCTGCGAACGGAGAGGGCGGATGCGGATCGTGCTGCCAAGCGCGGGGGCGGCGTGTTCGGCGTCGAGGTCGATCTCGACGATACCGTTGCCCCCAGAGGCGTTCGCGAGCTGGCCCTCGATCCGCCACGCGCCGCCCTTGCGGAACACGTTGTCGACGACGACGGCGTGGCCGCCTTCGGCCACGATCTCGATGTCGTGCGGGCGCACGTGGATGCCGCCGGGCAAGGTGTTGGTCTCGCCGACGAAGTTCACCACGAAGGGCGTCGCCGGCTCGGTGTAGACCTGCTCGGGCGTGCCGATCTGCTCGATCTTGCCGTGGTCCATGACGACGACGCGATCGGCGAGCTCGAGCGCCTCTTCCTGGTCGTGGGTCACGAAGATCGAGGTCAGGCCCATCTGCTGGTGCAGCTCGCGCAGCCAGCGGCGCAGGTCCTTGCGGACCTTGGCGTCGAGCGCGCCGAACGGCTCGTCGAGCAGCAGCACCCGGGGCTCGATCGCCAGGGCGCGGGCCAGGGCGACGCGCTGGCGCTGGCCGCCCGAAAGCTGGCTCGGCAGGCGATCGCCGAGACCGTCGAGCTGGACGAGACTCAGCAATTCGGCGGCCCGCGCCTTGATCGCGGCCTTGCTCGGCCGGTCGCGGCGCTTCTTGACGCTGAGCCCGAAAGCGACGTTTTCGGCCACGGTCATGTGGCGGAACAGCGCATAGTTCTGGAACACGAAGCCCACGCCGCGGTCGCCCACGCCGGTACGCGAGACGTCCTCGCCATCGAACAGGACCTCGCCCGTGTCCTGGAATTCCAGGCCGGCGATGATGCGCAGCAGGGTCGTCTTGCCTGAGCCCGAGGGGCCGAGCAGGGCGATGAATTCGCCAGGCTCGATCTTGAGATCGATGCCGTGGAGCGCGGGGAAGTCGCCGAAGCGCTTCGTCACCTGGTTGACGGTGATCAATGCCCGATCCCTTCATGGCGGAGGTCGAAACGCCATTCGAGCAGGCTCTTGGCGACCAGCGTCACCAGCGCGAGGAGCGCCAGCAGCGAGGCGACGGCAAAGGCACCGACAAAGTCGTATTCGTTGTAGAGGATCTCGACGTGCAGCGGCATCGTGTTGGTGAGGCCGCGGATGTGGCCCGAGACCACCGAAACCGCGCCGAACTCGCCCATCGCGCGCGCGTTGCACAGCAGCACGCCATAGAGCAGGCCCCAGCGGACATTGGGCAGGGTGACGTGCCAGAAGGTCTGCCAGCCGTTGGCGCCGAGCGAGATCGCGGC
>SECS01000074.1 GCA_004211435.1 Novosphingobium sp.
TCGAGTACGTGCCGGTCACCGACAAGCAGGCGCTCGAAGCGTTCCAGCTCTGCTGCGAACTCGAAGGCATCATCCCCGCGCTCGAAAGCTCGCACGCGCTCGCCGCGCTGCCCGAACTGACCGCGCGGCTGGACGAGGACAAGCTGCTCGTGGTCAACGTCTCCGGGCGTGGCGACAAGGACATCTTCACTGTGGCCGAGGCGCTGGGGGTCGAGCTTTGAAATCGAGTGCCGGGAAATCGGCGATCGCAGCGATCGTTTGCTTTCTTGGCGCGCTTATTTGTTTCAAATTCAGCAAAATTTGGATGCCGTTCTACCAGCCAAAACTGGAACATTCGACTGGCGGCAATCCCACCCAGTCTGTACCGCTCCACCCAATGCCGCAGAACAGTGCCCATGCCGGGGGCGATGTTCCAGCGACCGAACTGCAGGTGTTTGTGGTTGGCTTGGGCATAGGAATGCTCGTTTGCTCGCTGTTCCTTCTAGTTAGATCGATCAAGAAACTATGACCCGCCTCTCAGCCGCATTCGCCAAGGGCCGCCCGGCCCTAGTCACGTTCGTCACCGCCGGTGACCCGACGCCCGATGCCACCGCGTCGATCCTCGACGCGCTCGTCGAGGGCGGCGCCGACGTGATCGAGCTGGGCATGCCCTTCACCGATCCGATGGCCGACGGCGCGGCGATCCAGCGCGCCAACCTGCGCTCCTTCGCCGCGGGCACCAGGACCGCCGACATCCTGGCCATCGCCACTGCCTTCCGCGCGCGCCATCCCGAGGTGCCGCTGGTGCTGATGGGCTATGCCAACCCGATGACGATCCGCGGTGCCGACTGGTTCGCCGCCGAAGCCGCCAAGGCCGGGGTCGACGGCGTGATCTGCGTCGACATCCCGCCCGAGGAGGACCGCGAGCTCGGTCCCGCTCTGCGCGCCGCCGGCATCTCGCCGATCCGCCTCGCCACGCCGACCACCGATGCCGCGCGGCTGCCCGCCGTGCTCGATGGCTCGTCGGGTTTCCTCTACTACGTCTCGGTCGCGGGCATCACCGGCCAGCAGCAGGCCGCGCTCGGCTCGATCGAGGAGGCCGTGGGCCGGCTCAAGGCCGCCACCGACCTGCCCGTCGCGGTGGGCTTCGGCGTGCGCACGCCCGAACAGGCCGCCGCGATCGCCAAAGTGGCCGACGGCGTGGTCGTGGGTTCGGCGCTGGTCGAGCTGGTCGGCGAGCACGGCGCGAACGCCGCCGGCCCGGTGCGCGACGCGACGCGTGCGCTGGCCGAGGCGGTTCACGGGGCGCGCGGCTAGTGCTCATCCTCCCCGGTACGGGGAGGGGGACCGCCAGCGAAGCTGGTGGTGGAGGGGGTTCTCCAACGAGCGCCTCCTCGCAATGGCAGCGTCTGGACGATAGCCCCCTCCACCACCCTTCGGGCGGTCCCCCTCCCCCAGCGGGGGAGGATCTTCGCGCGTGAAAGACTTCGCCATCTCCGACGATCCCGCGGTCCAGGCGCAGCTCGACCGGCTCGGCGCGCTGAGCCTGCCGCAGGGGCGTTTCGGGCTCGAGACGATCCGCGCGATCCTCACGCGGCTCGGCGATCCGCAGACGCGGCTGCCGCCGACCTTCCACGTCGCCGGAACCAACGGCAAGGGTTCGACCTGCGCCTATCTGCGCGCGATGCTCGAGGCCGAAGGCCTGACCGTCCATGCCGCGACCAAGCCGCACCTCGTGCGCTACAACGAGCGCATCCGCCTGGCCGGTGCCCTGATCTCCGACCACGAACTCGCGGCGCGGCTGAAACAGGTGCTCGACGCGAGCGAAGACCTCTCCCCCAGCTTCTTCGAAGTCACCGCCGCCGCCACCTTCCTCGCTTTCGCCGAGCACCCGGCCGATGCCTGCGTGATCGAAGTTGGCCTCGGCGGCCGGTTCGATGCGACCAACGTGCTCGAACGCCCGGCCGCCTGCGGGATCGCCACCTTGGGGATCGACCACGAAGCTTTCCTGCTGCGCCCCGAGGCCGGGGTGCCACAGGAGCCGCTCAGTCGCATCGCTTTCGAGAAGGCCAGCATCGCCCGCCCCGGTTCGCCACTGGTGACCCAGGCCTATGCGCCCGAGGTGACCAAGGCCGTGCTCGACGTGGCGATGCAGGCCGGCGCGCGCACCGCCTTGCGCGATCTCGACTGGTCCGCCGCTGTCGGCGAGACGATCGCCTATCGCGACGCGCGCGGCGAACTCTCTCTGCCCCTGCCCGCGCTCGCAGGCAGGCACCAGGCCGACAACGTCGCGCTCGCCGTGGCCATGCTGCGACATCAGCAGGTGGTGACGGTCTCGCCCGAAGCCATGGCACGCGGCATCCGCGCGGCGCGCTGGCCGGCGCGGCTGCAACGGCTCGGCGACGGTCCGCTGACCGCGCTGGCGCCGGGGCGCCAAGTCTGGCTAGACGGCGGGCACAACGTCGACGCGGGCCTCGCCATCGCCCGTCATTTCGCTGGCCAGCCGCTCCACCTCGTCACCGGCATGCTGACGACCAAGGATCCCTCGGCGATCGTCTCGCCGCTGGCCGATCAGTTGCTTTCGATCTCGGTTGTCCCGGCGCCGGGCCATGATGCCCATGCGCCTGCGGACTTCGCGCCGTTCACGGCCTTGCCCGTGGGCAGCTTCGCCGACGTCCCCGCGGCGCTGGCAGCGCTGCCGCCCGAGGGCGACGTGCTCATCGCCGGTTCGCTCTACCTCGCCGGCGAGGTGCTGCGGCTCAATCGCCAGATTCCGGACTGACCTCTCCTGCCGTTCCCATGGCCGCGTCGACGAGGCCGGTCCGCGCCATCCACCAGAACAGCACGATGCCCGGCAGCGCCAGCACGGTGGTGAGCAGGTAGAAGTTCACGTAGCCCATGCCCTCGATCAGCCCGCCCGCGGTGGTGCCGGTCAGGAACCGTCCGACCACGCTCGCACCGGCCGAGATCAGCGCATATTGCGCGGCGGTGAAGCGCAGGTCGCAGAGCGCCGAGAAATAGGCGACGACGACGACGCCGCCATAGCCCGAGGCGGTGTTCTCGAAGCCGATCGCCAGGGCCATGCCGAGGTTCGAATGGCCGGCGGCGGCGAGCGCGGCGAAGCTGAGGTTCGAGACCGCCATCAGCACCAGCGCGACGAGCACCGAGCGCTTGAGACCGAGCTTGGCATAGGCGACGCCGCCGATGAACACGCCGATCAGATAGGCCCAGAAGCCGACGCCGACGTCCCACAGCGCGATCTCGTCATTCGAGAAGCCGAGGTCGTCGAACAGCAGGCGGAAGGTCAGGTTGGCGAGGGTATCGCCGATCTTGTGGACGAGCACGAACAGCAGCACGAGCAGCGCGCCGTTGCGCTGGAAGAATTCGACGAAAGGCCCGACGATCGCCGCCCAGACCTCGGCCACGCCCTTGCGCGCAGTCGGCTCGCGGTGGCGTTCGGGCTCGCCCATCAGCAGCGCGGTCAGCATCGCCGGGATCGCCAGCGCGGCGCAGGCGATATAGGCCGAGGCCCAGCCCGCGCGGGCCGCGACGACCAGCGCCAGCGCGCCAGCGCCGGCCGAGCCGATCCGCCAACCATATTGCGACATGCCCGAGCCCGTGCCGAGCTGGTAGGGCTTGAGCGTCTCGATCCGGTAGGCGTCGATGACGATGTCGAAGGTCGCGCCGGCGGCGCCGAGCAGGACGGCAGCAAGGACGGTGGCGCCGAGATCGGCCGCCGGATCGATCAGCGCAAGGTTGATCACCGCCGCGATCACCAGCAGGCCGCAGACCAGCATCCACGAGACGCGCTGCCCCAGTCGGCCGATCAGCGGCAGATGCACGCCGTCGATCACCCAGGCCCAGAACACCTTGAGGTTGTAGACCAGGAAGGCCAGCGTGAAGGCCGTGACGGTCTTCTTGTCGATCCCGTCCTGCGCCAGTCGCGTCGTCAGCGTCGCGCCGAGCATGGCGAAGGGAAAGCCCGAGGAAATGCCGAGGAAGAACGCGGCGAGCGATTCCTTCTCGAAATAGGGCTGGATCGCCCCCCAGAGCGAACGCCGCTCTTCGGTCGTGGTCGATTGCATGCGCCCTCCTCCGCTCGACGCCAAGGGTTAGCGCGATTCGCGGTCAAGGCTAGGGGCCGGCGCAGACTCGTACACAGCTAGTTGCCCGGAAAGTTCTCGTGCCCGACGTTCGGCCAGAGGAAGTTCGTATAGGTCAGCATCGTCGAGAAGCTCTGCGAACGGACCTGGTGCCACCAGCCGATCGGAACGAACAGCAGGTCGCCGGGAACGAGCACCAGCTCGTAGCGCAGGATGTCGCGCGCCAGCGGATATTGCGCGAGCCAGTACGGATCGGTGACGTCGTGGACGTCGCTGAACACGTGGTTGCGATGCGCGAGCCGGCGGGTCTGCGAGGGCGGGATCAGCACGATGTGCTTGCTGCCCGTGACCTGGGCGAGGAGGTTGTTGGTCAGATCGAAATGCAAGGGCGTGAACGTGCCCGCCCCGCCGATCCACATCATGCCGTGGTCGCGCGTCAAATACTGTTCGAGGAAGCCGAGGTCGGCCTCCAGCGGGGAGAGCGCCGCGACATTGGCGTCGCTGTTGTAAGCGGTGATATAGGCGTCGTTGCCGCCGTTCTGCGCAAGTTCGATGAATTCGCTGAACGGCCCGGTGCGCTTGTGGCGATCCTTGGCGGTCTCGAAATCGTCCGACACCTCGCGCCCGCCCTGATATTCGACGAGCGTGTCGCCGAGAGTCTCGGCCAGATAGTCGGGGGTCCACTTCTCCAGCGCGGGCCAGCCTGCCATCGCACCCTTGATCAGCACCGGGCGGCTCGGCGCATAGAAGTTGTCGAGGAAATGCTGGCTGCCGAGGTTCTGTGCGGTCAGCAGGGTTGCGGCATGTGGCGACAGGCTGCGCTGGCGCTCCATCACGTCGAGCAGCCACTCGCGCCGCTGCAGCGCCAGGCTGTCGACCGGGGCGGCCGCGGGCGCCGGCGCAGGTTGGGCAGCCGGTTGCGCCGTGACGGTGAAGGTCTGGGTCGACGCCGAAGAGGCCATGGAACTGTCGAAATCGTTCATGCCGCGCTCCATATCGCGCGATTGCGACATAGGCGAGGTGTGACGGCACCGAAACGCACGCATTGGCCAGGTCGATTGTGATTTTGACGCGCTGCCCCCCGGCAGCTAAGCCGCGCCGATGTCCCCCACTCCCACGCCGCCGGAAAGCGCCGGCGCCCGAACCGGCGAACGCATCGCCAAATTGCTCGCCCGCGCCGGCATCGCCAGCCGCCGCGAGGTCGAGCGGATGATCGCCGACGGGCGCGTGAAGATCGGCGAGGACCTGATCACCACCGCCAATACGGTCCTGCCCAACCTCAAGGGCGTCACGGTCGACGGCAAGCCGGTGAAGGCGGCCGAACCCGCGCGGCTGTTCGTGTTCCACAAGCCCTCGGGCCTTATAACCGCCGAGCGCGATCCCGCCGGCCGACCGACGATCTATACGGCTTTGCGCAATGCCCTGCCCGAGAATGCGCCGCGGCTCATGCCGGTCGGCCGGCTCGACTTCAATACCGAAGGCCTGCTGCTGCTGACCAACGACGGCGAGCTCAAGCGCGCGATGGAACTGCCTGCAACAGGCGTTCCGCGCACCTACCGCGCGCGCACCTTCGGGCCGATCACCCAGGCCCAGCTCGAGGAGCTGATCGAAGGCATCGAGATCGACGGCGTCCGCTACGGCAAGATCGACGCGAACATGGAGCGCAGCACGGGCCGCAACCAGTGGATCGAACTGACCCTGACCGAAGGCAAGAACCGCGAAGTGCGCCGCGTCCTCGAGCATTTCGGGCTCGAAGTCAGCCGCCTGCTGCGCACCTCCTATGGACCGTTCGAACTGCTCGACCTGCCGCGCGGCGCGGTGGTGGAGATCCGCCAGGTCGACGTCGAGCGTTTCCGCAAGTCGCTGGGCACGCCGGCGGCGGCGAGCATGGCGCCGCTGACCGCGCAGGACTATGCGCGGGCGCGGGTGCACAAGACGGCGCCGCACAGTGCTCCGCCCGCCCGCCCGGCACGCGAACCCGAGCGGCGATCCTCGGCTCCGCCCGCGCCCAAGGCCGCGAAGAAGCCGTTGGCGCGCAAGCCCGATCCCGAGAAGCTGGGCCTGGAGACCTCGCGCCCGCGCGGACCGGGTGGTCGGTCGGGTCGCCAGGGCCTTGGCAGGTCCGGTCCGGGCAGCGGCCCGGGCAGCGCGGCTCCGCGTCGCGATGGTCCCCGCAAACCGGGAGGTCCGCGGAAATGAGGATCGTCGCCGGCCAGTGGCGCGGCCGCAAGCTCGTGGCGCCGCAGGGAGACACGACGCGCCCGACAGCCGATCGCACGCGCGAGACGCTGTTCTCTATGCTGGTCAGCCGGCTCGGCTCGTTCGAGGATCTCGCCGTCGCCGATCTCTTTGCGGGGTCGGGCGCGCTGGGGCTCGAGGCGCTGTCGCGCGGAGCGGCCAGTGCCGTGTTCGTCGAGCAGGATGCTGCCGCCATCCGCGCGCTGCGCCAGAACATCGCCGCATTCCAGGCGCAGTCGCTATGCGACGTGCGCGCGACCTCGGTGCTGGCCTTGGGGCCGGCGAAAGCGCCGCTCGACCTGATCCTGCTCGATCCGCCCTACAACACCGGCGCGGGTGCGGTCGCGCTCGAGAAGCTGATGCGGCTCGGCTGGATCGGCGAGGCGACCTGGATCAGCCTCGAGACCGCGCACGACGAAGAACCGAAGGTGCGCTCGCTCGAAGCTGTTGCCGATCGCAAGGTCGGCAAGGCGCGGCTCACGCTGCTGCGGGCCAAACCTTCGCAAGGCTGACGCCGAGCAGGGTCACCAGTCCCGCGACCGATAGCAGCAGACCGGCCTGGGCTCCGAGCCCCTCGACCGCGAGCATCTGCGCCAGCACCGGCGTCACCGCGCCGCCGATGATGCCGCCGCCGTTGAACGCCACCGATATGCCACTGTAGCGCACGGGCACGGGGAACAATGTCGGCAGCCAGGCGCCGAGCGGTCCGTAGACGTATCCCATCACCAGCAGCGCCGCGGCGAGCGTGAGGAATACGAGCCAGAGCGAGCCGGCGTTGAGGCCGGGACCGAAGACGAGGCCGAGCACCACGGTCGCGATCGCCCCGATCAGCAGCGCCTGTCGCGGCGAGGCGCGGTCGGCATGGATCGCTGCGAGGACGATGCCGATCGCCAGGAAAAAGTTCGCCGCGAGCTGCACCGCCAGAAAGGTCTCGCGACTGTAGCCGAGCGTGGAGGTGCCCTGGGCCAGGGCATAGGCCGTGGCGAGATAGAAGATCGCGAAGCAGGCGATCACCCCGGCGCTGCCCGCGACGACCGCGCCGAGATGATGCGACAGCAAGCGCGCCAGCGGCACGGCCGGCGGCGCTTCGCGTGCGGTGGCCTCGCGGAACGCGCGCGTCTCGCCGAGCCGCAGGCGAATCCACAAGCCGAGGCCCACGAGCACCGCGCTCGCCAGGAAGGGCACGCGCCAGCCCCATTCCTGGAAATCCTGTTCGGACAAGCCGAGCCCCAGCAGCAGGAACAGACCATTGGCCGCGAGGAATCCCACGGGCGCACCGAGTTGCGGCGCCGAACCGAAGCGCGCTTCCCAGCCCTTGGGCGCGTTCTCGACCGCGAGCAGTGCCGCCCCGCCCCATTCGCCGCCGAGCCCGAAGCCCTGGCCGAAGCGCAGCACGCAGAGCAGCGCCGGCGCAATCCAGCCGGCCATGGCGTAAGTGGGCAGGAACGCGATCAGGAGGGTGGAAGCGCCCATCAGCATCAGCGAGGCGACCAGGGTCGACTTGCGGCCGATGCGGTCGCCGAAATGGCCGAAGGCAACGGCGCCGACGGGCCGCGCGATGAAGGCGATGCCGAAACTCATCAGCGCGAACAGCGTCTGCGCGGCGACGGATTCGGCCGGAAAGAACAGCGGACCGAACACCAGCGCCGCCGCAGTCGCGTAGATGTAGAAATCGTAGAACTCGACCGCCGTGCCCACGAGCGCGGCGGCGAGGATGCGGCGGTTGGCCCGAAGGGGATGTTGCGGTTGCATGGCGCGCACCGCTCACCGCTCGTCCTTCCCCCGTCAAGCGAAAAGGCGTCAAACAAAAAGGGCGCCGGAAACCGGCGCCCTTCCTGATCGCGCTAGATCGGTATCAGACGCCGCCGCGGTTGCGACAGCTATCCTGCACACTCTTGGTGCAGACCGGATAGTCCTTGTTCTGGGCATCGGCCGGCGGTGCGGTCAGCGCGCCCTTGTAAGGACCGGCCTGATAGCTCGGGTCGGCGGGCAGCGACGGCGCGACCGAAGAGTTCGCGGTCGCCGGATCTGGCGAAGGATCGGCCGCCTGGGTCGAGCCCGTGGGGTTGGCCTGGACCTGTGCCGGTGCCGAAGCCGGATCGTCGGTTGCAGGCGGCGCGGCCG
The DNA here is from genome assembly GCA_004211435.1 of Novosphingobium sp. Taxonomy (GTDB): domain Bacteria; phylum Pseudomonadota; class Alphaproteobacteria; order Sphingomonadales; family Sphingomonadaceae; genus Novosphingobium; species Novosphingobium anseongense. The sequence goes on from SECS01000074.1 coordinate 8,445, forward strand.
CCGCCTCCGGGCTCGGCATGGTCGAAGCCGAGGGCGGCGCGGCCGAAGCCGAGGGCGGCGTCGCCCCGGCGAGCTGCTGCTCGATCGACACCCAGGCCTGCGCGCGACTGGCGGGCGGCATGTCATAGACCTGCTTGCGCTGCGCGTCGGTCAGCGCGAACCAGCCCGTCTGCTGGCTCGGCGACAGGCTCCAGAAATAGGCCTGATATTCGGCAGGCCACTTGTCATAGGACGCCTTCTTGTCAGCCGGCCAGGTCGCATAGGCCGCCTTCTGCTGCGAGGTCGCAGCTCCGGCAGCAGCGGGTGCCGCCGCGGGCGTGTCGGTCGAAGCCTGGGCGGAAACCATCGTGGCACCGCCGGCAAGAGCGAGCGCAGCGGCGCTCGCAAGGAACAGATTACGCATGTCACTCTCCATTGAAGTTCGGTTGCTCGGAAAACCCGCGTTCCGAACGATGGTTCCGTTTGCCGGGTGCAGCGCCCTTGCGCCGCGCGCCTCTGTTCCCTAGCTGTTCACACGTGTCAGACCTCGTCCCCTCCTCGCTCTCCGCCGCTCCGGAAAATCCAGAAGATCCCTTGCTTTGCGGGCTGAATCCACCGCAGCGCGAGGCCGTTCTGACCACCGAAGGACCGGTGCTGATGCTGGCTGGCGCAGGTACGGGCAAGACCGCGGCGCTTACCGCAAGGCTTGCACATCTCGTCCGATCGCGCCTCGCCTGGCCCTCGGAAATCCTCTGCGTCACCTTCACCAACAAGGCCGCACGCGAGATGCGCGAGCGCGTGGGGCACCTGATCGGGCCCGCGGTCGAGGGCATGCCCTGGCTCGGCACCTTCCACTCGATCGCCGCGCGCATGCTGCGCAAACATGCCGAACTGGTCGGACTGCAGTCGAACTACACGATCATCGATACCGACGACCAGCTACGACTGCTCAAGCAGTTGATCCAGGCCAACGACCTCGACGAGAAGCGCTGGCCAGCGCGCCAGCTCGCCGGGCTTATCGACCGCTGGAAGAACCGCGGGATCAATCCCGATCAGCTCGATGCCGTCGAGAACGAGGCCTATGCCAATGGCCGCGGCCAACAGTTCTACAAGCTCTACCAGGAGCGGCTGAAGGCGCTCAACGCCTGCGACTTCGGCGACCTGCTGCTACACATGGTCAACATTCTGCGCGATCATCGCGACGTGCTCGAACAGTACCAGCAGCGCTTCAAATACGTGATGGTCGACGAGTATCAGGACACCAACCAGGTCCAGTACCTGTGGCTGCGACTGATCGCCCAGGTCCGCCGCAACATCTGCGTGGTGGGTGACGACGACCAGTCGATCTATTCGTGGCGCGGCGCAGAAGTCGCCAACATCCTACGGTTCGAAAAGGATTTTCCGGGATCCAAGGTGATCCGCCTCGAACAGAACTACCGCTCGACGCCCGACATCCTTGCCGCGGCCTCAGGACTGATCTGCGCCAACAGCGAGCGGCTCGGCAAGACGCTGTGGACCGAACAGGACGGCGGCGACCGCGTGCGCGTGATCGGGGTCTGGGACGGCCCCGAGGAAGCGCGCCGCATCGGCGAGGAGATCGAGCGGCTCGAACGCGAAGGCGCCCCGCTCGATCGGATCGCGATCCTCGTGCGCGCACAGTTCCAGACGCGCGAACTCGAAGACCGCTTCATAACGATCGGCCTCAACTACAAGATCATAGGCGGTTTTCGTTTCTACGAACGCGCCGAAATCCGCGACGCCATGGCCTATCTGCGCGTGATCGCCCAGCCTTCGGACGATCTCGCTTTCGAGCGGATCTACAACACGCCGAAGCGCGGCCTCGGTGACAAGACGCTCGAGAAACTGCACCGTCATTCGCGTGCGCGCGGTGTACCGCTGGCGCTCGCCGCAATCGAGATCGCTGACACCGACGAACTGCCCGCACGCGCGCGCAACACCCTGCTCTCGCTGATGCGCGACTTCGCGCGCTGGCGCGATCTGGCCAAGAGCCTGAGCCCGGCCGAACTCGCGCGCACCCTGCTCGACGAATCGGGCTATACCGCCGCGCTCCAGGCCGAGAAGACCGCCGAAGCCTCGGGCCGGCTCGAGAACCTGGCCGAACTCGCGCGGGCGATGGAGGAATACGAGACGCTCGGCGATTTCCTCGAACACGTCAGCCTGGTCATGGACAACGACGCGGCCGACGATGTCGAGAAGGTCACGATCATGACGATCCACGCCGCCAAGGGCCTCGAATTCGACAACGTGTTCCTGCCGGGCTGGGAGGAAGGCGTGTTCCCCTCGCAGCGCGCGATGGACGAAGGCGGACTCGCCAGCCTCGAGGAGGAGCGCCGGCTCGCCTATGTCGCGATCACCCGCGCGCGGCGCCGCTGCACGATTCTTCACGCCGCCAACCGCCGCATCTATGGCCAGTGGACCAGCTCGATCCCCTCGCGCTTCATCGCCGAGCTGCCCGAGGCGCATGTCGAGCAGGAAACGACCCTGACCGGTGGCGCCTCGCTCTGGCGCGCGCAATGGTCCGAGCATTCGGACCCCTTCGCCGACGTCGCCCGCGCCCAGCCCTCGCGCACGGTCACGCGCGGCCCCGGCTGGCAACGCGCCGCGGCGCAGATGTACGATCCCACGCCCAAGCGCCTCGCCGAACCTTCGCGCAGCGCCGCGAGCTTCGCGGCCAAGCCGCGCGGCGATGTCGGCATTGGCGTGCGCGTGTTCCACGACAAGTTCGGCTACGGCACGGTCGCGGCGCAGGAGGGCAACAAGCTCGAGATCGATTTCGAGACGGGTGGCCGCAAGCGCGTGATCGACAGCTTCGTCAAGCTGGCCTGAGCTAGTCCCTGCCCTTGCCCGGGCGTGAGGGCAGGCCTTGCTCGACGGACTCGCCGCGCTTCGGGCAGATCGCAGCAATCTCCGACTTGCGCTGACGCAGATAGAGCTCGCGTGTATCGGTGTAGGGATCGGCCGACTCGGCGCGCACCTGCTTGAGCTGGCCATCGATGTCGATGCGGTCGTTGAGCGAATCGATCACATTCGCCGGTATCGCGTAATAGGGCCGATCGAGCGGCTTGCCGACGACGGCGGGCAACGCCGCGCGATCAAGGCCCACGCCGATCAGGTCACGCAGGGTCGTCGGCCCGACCAGCGGCAGGAAGAAATAGGGGCCCGGCCCGATGCCATAGCAGGCAAAGGTGTTGGCAAAGCCGTTGGGCGTATAGGGCAGGTTGAACGGCTTGCGCTTGGCCACGTCGATCAGGCCGGCGACGCCCGCGGTCGAATTGATCGCGAAGCGCCCGACCGATTTCACCGCCCGCCCCGGCTTGAGCTGGAGCAGGTAGTTGAAGGCGATCACCGGCTCTTCGAGATTGCGCAGGAAATTGCGCAGCCCCAGCCGCAGCGGCTTGGGCATACCCGTCTTGTAGCCCAGCGAGATCGGCCCGACGACGGCCTCGTCGACCGCCTGGATCGCCTCGTAGGACTTGGCGTTGAGCCGTTCGAGCGGATCGCCCGGCGCTTCCTCGCGTGCGGTGACGACGATGTCGTCGCCGGTCACGCCGGGCGCATCGGGCTGGATCGTGGGCGGCGGGCTGACGGTTGCAGATTCGGCGGCCGGCGGCGCGACGACCTGCGGATCCGCGGTCGGCTCCGCGGCGGCCAGTGCGAGGGCAAGGAGCGTTACGCTCACGCGGCAGCCCTGGAGCGGCCGCGGATCAGGTCAGGAAATAGAGGCAAACGATGGAACCACCCGAACGACGACGAAAAAATTCGCCGCCGGCATCGAAATGCAGGCGGCGCGCGAGCCCCGCTGCGTTCCATAGGGAATATGACAAAGCAGTCCAAGCCCCGTCAGACGGGCGACACGGAAAGCCCGGCGCAAAATGCGCCGAGCGATCGTTTCAGAGCGCGGAAACGCCGAGGAAGCCAGGAATCGGGCCGTTCCACTCGCCCGGAGGGCTCGGCGGCTCGGACCGGTCGCGCGAAGGACGCTCGCTGCGTTCGTTCCGCTCGGGACGTTCGTTCCGCTCGGGACGTTCGTTCCGCTCGGGACGTTCGCTACGCTCGGGACGCGCCGCGCGCTCGGGGCGCCGCTCATCACGGCGGCCCTCGCCGCGATCGCTACGCTCCTGGCGCGGTTGCTCTTCGTCGCGCCGGCGCCGCGCGGGCGCCTCAGCCTTGGCCTCGACCGCATCGGCCTTGCCGCGACGCGGAGCCCGTGCCGGGCGCTCTTCCTGGCGCGTTTCCTTGCGATCGTCGGCCTGGCCCTCGATCGTGAACAGCGGGATCTCGCCGCCGGTCAGCTTCTCGACATTGCCAATCGCCTCGGCGTCTTCGGGCGAGACGAAAGTGAAGGCCCGGCCCGACGCCCCCGCGCGGCCGGTGCGGCCGATGCGGTGGACGTAGTCGTCCGGATGCCAGGGCGTGTCGAAGTTGAAGACGTGACTCACGCCCTTCACGTCGAGACCGCGCGCGGCGACGTCCGAAGCGACGAGGATGTTGATCGTGCCGGCCTTGAACCGGTCGAGCTCGGCGATGCGCGACGACTGGTCCATGTCGCCATGGATCTCGCCGGCGGAGAAGCCGTGCTGCTTGAGGCTCTTGGCGAGCTCGCGCACCGTGGTCTTGCGGTTGGCGAAGATGATCGCGGTGTTGACGTTGTCGGTGCGGAGCAGGTGGCGCAGCACTTCGCGCTTCTGCTTGGTCGCCACCTTGACCTTGTGCTGCGCGATGTTGGTGTTGTTGCTCGCCGGCCGCGCGACCTCGATATACTTCGGGTTCGTCAGGAACTTGTCGGCCAGCTTCTTGATCGGCGGCGGCATCGTCGCCGAGAAGAGCAGGGTCTGACGGTTCGCCGGCAGCTTGGTGCAGATGTTCTCGATGTCGGGGATGAAGCCCATGTCGAGCATGCGGTCCGCCTCGTCGATGACGAGCAGGTCGCAGCCGGTGAGCAGGATCTTGCCGCGTTCGAACAGGTCCATCAGGCGGCCCGGCGTGGCGATCAGCACGTCGACGCCTTCGTTGAGCGCCTTGACCTGATCGCCCATCTGCACGCCACCGATCAGCAGCGCCATCTTGAGATCGTGGTTCTTGCCGTACTTCTCGAAGTTCTCGGCGACCTGCGCGGCGAGTTCGCGCGTCGGTTCGAGGATCAGCGAGCGCGGCATCATCGCACGGCGGCGGCCATGCGCGAGGATGTCGATCATCGGCAGCACGAAGCTGGCGGTCTTGCCCGTACCCGTCTGGGCGATGCCGATGATGTCCTTCATCATCAGCACGGGCGGGATGGCCTGTGCCTGGATCGCCGTCGGGGTATCGTAACCGGCCGAGAGGACCGATTGCAGCAATTCGTCTGACAGGCCGAGATCGGCGAATTTCATAGGCTTGGCTGATGTCCGGAAAAAGCACTGGTCCGGCAATGCGATGCCAGCCCCGCCCCGCCCGGTTGCCCGAAGCGGAAACTCGCGCGGCCTATGCGCAATCGCCTCGCAAAGTCAAGGAAATCGCGCGCGAAGCGCATTCCAATTTATCGAAACAGCGCCGCGTGAAAGTCTCGCTCAATCGTCCGACTGCACGAGTTGGCGAATGCGGGTGAGCTTGCAATTGGCGCCGCTGCGCGAAAGCAGCGTATCGCGATCGGCGCAGATCTGGCCGTCGGTCGTGCGCTGGAGATAGAAGCCCGAATAGAAATCGCGCGCGCGGCAGGCCCGGTCGAGCGTGGCGCTGATCATCCGTCGATCGCGCAGATAGAGAATCAGCCGGCTACCCGAATCCGCTTGCACGCCCGAGATCGAGGCGACGGGCAGGCAGCGCCCGATATTGCGCTCGACCATGCGCGGCGCCAACTCGCGGCGCGGGAAATCGAGCATGAGCTGCGGCGGCGGCTGGGTCATCGGCCGCGAGAGCGGTGCGATGCGGACCGACATGTTCTGTTCGATGCGCACCTGGTTCTGCGAATCCACGCGAAAACTCTCGGTGAACTCGCGGAAGACCCAGTCGCGCGCCTCGTCACCGGGGCGCCGCGGGGGCTCCGGCCATCCGGGCGGGTTCTCGCCGAGCGCGACGGACGGCACCTCGTGCCACTCGGACACCACGATCGTGCCCGCGGCCGGGAACAGCAGCACGAAGGGAGTGAGCAGAACGGTGGCGAAGCTCATCGGTCAAAGTTCATTCGAGTGACGCAAGGGCGCGGATTTCCTATGCCCCCCATACGGCGCTTATTTGAACCATCGCTTAACTGCGATGGCCGGACAAGCGTCGCCATGACGTCACGGCAAGAAGGATGCAAGCGTCGAGGCTCTATGCCATAGCCCCTGAAATGAGCACGTCCGACACGTTTTTCGCCGAGGTCACCACTCTCCTGGGGCCACGCGGCTTCACGCGCGACGCCGATCTCATGGCCCCCTGGCTGACCGATTGGCGCGGGCGTTTCACCGGACAGGCGCTGGGCCTGGCCTCGCCCGCGGACACGGCCGAGGTCTCGGCACTGGTCCGCCTCTGCGCCGCCCACGGCGTGCCGATCGTCCCGCAGGGTGGCAACAGCGGCATGTCGGGTGGCGCCACCCCCGACGAAAGCGGCGACTCGCTGCTGCTGTCGCTGCGGCGCATGAACGCGATCCACGCGATCGATGTCGAAGGCCGCAAGGCCACCTGCGGCGGCGGGGTCGTGCTCCAGACCCTGCACGAGGCCGCCGAGGCGCAAGGCCTGCGCTTCCCGCTCACGCTCGGCGGCAAGGGCTCGGCCACGGTCGGCGGACTGATCTCGACCAATGCCGGCGGCAGCCAGGTCCTGCGCCACGGCTCGATGCGCGCGCTGGTACTCGGGCTCGAGGCCGTGCTCGCCGACGGCTCGGTGTTCTCGCAGCTCACCCCGCTCAAGAAGGACAACCGCGGCTTCGACCTCAAGCAGCTGCTGATCGGTTCGGAGGGCACGCTTGGAATCGTAACCGGCGCGACCTTGCGACTGGTGCCGGCGATCGCCGATCGCATCGTGATATGGGCCGGCCTCGCCTCGCTCCAGGCCGCGCGCGCGCTCCTGCTCCATTGCGAGGACGGCGCGGGCGAAGCGATCGAAGGCTTCGAGGTCCTGCCGCAGGGCTGCCTCGAGGCCGTGCTCGCCTACCTGCCCGATTCGCGCGCGCCGCTGGGCCAGGCTCACGCCTGGCACGCGCTGATCGAAGTCGTCGCCGATCGCGCCGCGGCGGAGGGCCTGCGCGAGCGCTGCGAGGCCATGATGGCAGGCGCCTTCGAGCGCGGACTGATCGAGGACGCCGCGCTGTCCGCCAGCGAAGCCCAGGCCGAGGCGTTCTGGCTGCTGCGCGAATCGGTCGCGCCAGCCGAACGCGCCAAGGGCCCCGCCGTGCAACACGACATTTCCGTGCCGGTCGAACGCATGCCCGATTTCGTCGATGCGGTCGTCCCGACGATCGAGGCCGCCTGGCCCGGCACCGAGGCGATCGCCTTCGGCCATCTCGGCGACGGCAACGTGCACTTCCACGTGATCGCGCCTGCGGGCTCCGACGCGGGTTGGTCCGCTGCGGACGGCAAACGGATCAGCCGCGAAGTCCACGATCTCGTCACGCGCTGGGGCGGTTCGATCTCGGCCGAGCACGGGATCGGCCAGCTCAAGCGCGACGAACTCGCGCGGCTCGGCGATCCCGTCGCGCTCGACATGATGCGCCGGGTGAAGGCGGCGCTCGATCCCGCGGGCCTGCTCAATCCGGGCAAACTGGTCACGCTTGCACCGCCAGCGGCCACGGCTTAAAGCGACCGCTTTCTCAGCCCCAGTTCCGGGAGACCTTGGATGGCCAGCGCGCCGCAGAATTCGACTTTGCCCCTGTTCTATAACGACCTGGCTCCACTCAACCGCCAGGATCACGCTGGATGGCAGAGCCGCGGCACCGATCGTGCGCCCTGGCTGGTCGGCCAGCACGCGATCCCGCTGACCGTCGAGGAATTCCCGATGGCGCAGCGCCATTTCCCGATCATCTTCTCGGGCGGTGACGATCCCGTGCCGCTGGCGCTGCTCGGCATGAACGAAGGCGTGAATGTCTTCGTCGACGACGAAGGCGTGATGACCGACCCGGTCTACCTGCCCGCCTACGCGCGCCGCTATCCGTTCATGCTGGCCAAGCTGCGTCCGGATTCGGAAGAGCTCTCGCTGTGCTTCGATCCGACGAGCGGCCTCGTCGGCGAATTCGACGATGGCGCACCGCTGTTCGACGGTGAGGAAGCCTCCGAGACGACCAAGGGCATGCTGCAGTTTTGCGAGCAGTTCGAGATCGCCGGCCAGAAGACCGCGCAGTTCGTCGCCGAGCTCAAGAAGCACGATCTGCTGATGGACGGCGAACTTGCGCTGCAGATCGATGGCCAGGAACAGCCCTTCACCTATCGCGGCTTCCGCATGGTGGACGAAGCCAAGCTGCGCGAAGTGCGTGGCGACGTGCTGCGCGGCTGGAACCAGAGCGGCCTGCTGCCGCTCGTCTATGCGCACCTGTTCTCGCTCGATCTCGTGCGCGAGATCTTCGGTCGCCAGGTCCAGATGGGCAAGGGTCCGATCGAGGTGCCTCAGGCCGGCGCGCCGCTGCCCGCCTGAGCGCGCAGCGCCGTATGACTATTGAAAGGGCGCGGCCGGCATCGGTCGCGCCCTTTTTCGTATCCGGATTCGACCAATGGCTATGGGTCGGCGCGTGTCAGGGCTTGCAACGCAACGCACCTGTGCCTATTTTGCAGTTGTTCCGGCAGCGCTACCCTCATGGCCTGTCGGGATTGGTGCACATCGTGCACCTCCTCCCTGAACCTTGGCCACCTCGTGCAATGCACGAGGTGGTTTTTTCTTGTCTGCGCCAGATTTCCTGGGGCCGGATCCCCCGCGGATAGCTTACTCGGCGGCCTCGGCCCAGCCCGGCGGCTCTTGCAGCCGGCCCAACGCCGAAACCTCGCCGGCGAGTCGGCGTACCAGCCCGATCAGCAGATGCGTCATGGCCGCGAAGCCCTTGCCGGGCTCGGTCAGCCGCGAATCGAGATAGGAAGACCGGTCGATCTCGAGCTGCAGTGCGTGCAGTCCCTCGCCCGGCGCGGCATGGCGCTCGAGCACGTAACCCCCGGCATAGGGCCGGTTGTGCGCGGCGCCGCGCACAACCGGCCCTATGCCGGGGG
>SECS01000075.1 GCA_004211435.1 Novosphingobium sp.
CGGGCATATTCGCCCGTCATGTCCAGGATGAGCGCGCGCAGTTGCGCCTCGTCCAGGCCGGACGGATCGAACATGGGAGTATCGGCGGTCATGCAGCCCCTTTCTGGGAGAGCGCGCGGTGGAAACGGTCGCGGTAATCGTCGAGCTGGGCCAGCGAAATGGCCCGGGCATCGCCGCCATCGGCAACGTGGCGATGCCATTCGACGATACGCGTCAGCGCCGTGTCGAGGGTATAGGCGGGGCGCCAGCCGAGTTCGGCGTGGGCCTTGGTGCAATCGAGCTTGAGCAGCTTGGCCTCGTGCGGCTGGGGGCCGTCGGGCTGATCCCAGCCAGGAGCGCCCCAGGCCTGGGTCATGTGCTGGGCGATCCAGCGCACCGGCCGCGCATCGGCCTCGGCCGGGCCGAAGTTCCAGCCGGTCGCGGCGCTGTCGTCGCCGGCGAAAAGCCGCTGCGCGATCAGCAGATAGCCGCCCAGCGCTTCGAGCGCGTGCTGCCAGGGGCGGATCGAATCGGGTGAGCGGATCAGCGGCGTCTCGCCGGCGATCATCGCGCGGATCAGGTCGGGGATCAGCCGGTCGGTGGCCCAGTCGCCGCCGCCGATGACATTGCCGGCGCGGACTGAGGCGAGCTTGACCTCTCCGTCGGAGAAGAAGCTGCGGCGATAGGCCGATACGACCAGCTCGGTAGCGCCCTTGCTCGCGCTGTAGGGATCGTGCCCACCCATCGCGTCCTCTTCGCGATAGGGGCGGTCAGTCTCGCTGTTTTCGTAGCACTTGTCGCTGGTGATCGCGACCACGGCCTTGAGGCCCGCGACGCGCCGGCAGGCGTCGAGCACGTGGACCGTGCCCTGAACGTTGGTCGCGAAGGTTTCCACCGGGGTGCTATAAGACAGGCGGACGAGCGGCTGCGCGGCGAGGTGGAAGACCACCTCGGGCTTCGCCGCCTGGATCGCCGCCTCTACCGCGGCGAGATCGCGGATGTCGCCTTCGACATGGGTGACCAGTTCGGCCACGCGCGCCTGATCGAACAGGCTCGGGTTTTCTGCGGGCAAGGAAAAGCCGGTGACTTCGGCACCCATCTGCGTCAGCCACAGTGCCAGCCAAGATCCCTTGAAGCCGGTATGCCCGGTCAAGAAGACGCGGCGACCGCGCCAGAAATCGTCGTCGACCGCCGGGAAGGTCACCAGATCTTCCACGGCGCGCCGTCCTGCCAGAGCTGCTCGAGGTTCTGTTTGTCGCGCAGCGTGTCCATCGGCTGCCAGAAGCCTTCGTGACGCCAGGCCACCATCTCGCCCGAGGCTGCGAGAGTCTCCATGGGTTCCTTTTCCCACAGCGTCTCGGGCGCGTCGATCAGGTCGATCACGCTGGGTTCGAGCACGAAGAAGCCGCCGTTGATCAGGCCGCCGTCACCGGCGGGCTTCTCGCGAAACGCGGTCACTTTGTCGCCATCAAACTCAAGCGCGCCGAAGCGGCCCGGCGGGGCCACCGCGGTGATCGTCGCCTTGCGTCCATGCGCCTTGTGGAAGGCGAACTGGCCGGCGATGTCGACGCTCGAGACGCCGTCACCATAGGTCATGAAGAACGGCTCGTCGTCCGCAAGGAACTTGCGCACGGCCTTGAGGCGACCGCCGGTCTGGGTCTCGGCGCCGGTCTCGACCAGCGTGATCTTCCAGGGCTCGGATCGCTTCTCGTGCACTTCCATGCTGTTCTGCGCGAGATCGATGGTGACGTCGGCGGCATGGAGGAAGTAGTTCGCGAAGAACTCCTTGATCATGTAGCCCTTATAGCCCAGGCAGATAACGAAGTCGTTCACGCCGTGGGCGGAATAGATCTTCATGATGTGCCAGAGGATCGGCATCCCGCCGACCTCGACCATCGGTTTGGGTCGCAGGGACGTTTCTTCGCCCAGCCTCGTCCCCAGACCTCCGGCCAGAATTACAGCCTTTGGCAACAATTTGCTCCTGTCGATCACCCCTGATCACGACGTCCTTAGGTACCAATACGGTAGTCCGTCAACTTTCGTGACCCGACTGCGGCGTCGCGTGAACGTGCGGGGATATTGGGATCTTTGCCGGGCCTCTGGGATAGGCAGGCTGAACGGCGTATTTATGAGTGAGGCATCAGGCGACGCGGGCCCGAACCTCAATCAGCGCGAGTTGCAGGCAGGCAACTGGCCATGTCGGACTTTTTAGGGTGCCGGTGCGATGGAGATGCCTCGGTCACTCCCTCAAAAGCCAACGACTGTTTGCTATGAAATTCAGTTCTAGAATGAGCTAGTTGATAACCCCCTGAAGCACGTTGCCGGACTCACGGAAGGATTCGCTGCGGCGCGCGTCGTCGCCGCCATAACGAACCTTGCGCTCCGCTGCCGGTGCCGTGAAGGCTTCAGGATCGACCATCGTTGGGTCGATGGCATTGTGTGAGCCGCCCTCCATCACGATTCCCTGTGCGAAGCCGGGCCGACCTTGCGCGCCGCGTACGATCGGCTTAACTGACGAGCGCGAAATATCCTTGAGATGCAGAGCGTTGGCGGCGATCGCATCATAGTTGTAGACGTCCGGCTCCAACCGGCATGAGCGTCCACCGGTTATGCTGATCGGTGCGCCATAATTGCGGAACACGGTGCCAACGATCGTCAGGCCGACCGCGTCGACCGCGACAAGTCCTTTGCCGCCGCCACTCAGGAACACGCCACCAGTCATCGAGACCTGTCCTTCGACGCGATCCGCGCCGCCCAGGATGCTGAAGTCCGCCAGTGCTCCCGCCGTGGCGACATAGGGGCTGATGATCGAGACCTGGAAGGAGCGATTGAGGTTGCGCAGTTGGATGCCCTGTTGGGTCGTTGCATCGACGACCGGATTGATCAGGTGCACGTCCTGCTGGGTCGGGTTGTCATCAACCGGGATCGTTCGCCCGCTCGCATCGCGGCCATCGATTTCGATACCGACGTAGCAGCGGCCGACTTCGATCTGGGTCAGGAAGGTATCTGCTATCGCACCGAACAGCCGTAGGCCGACGCTGACCGAACCACCGATCATATCGTAGGCGACGCAGCGGTTGAAATAGACGGAGGCGTTTGCCCCTGCATAGCCGAAGTTGCGCACATAACCGCCGATCAGGAATCCAATCGAGAAGTCATTCCGCGCCTCACTAGCCGGCGTGGTCCGCCAGGCCGAGCAATCGTCCCACTTGCTGTAGACGCAGCCATGACAATACCAGCCGACCGGGCTGTCGAAGGAGCTGACGTTCTCGATCAGCGCGGAGCTCAAGCCAGAGCAAACGATACCCGCCACGCAATCGGTCGCCGTGCCGTCGCGCGAGGCGCGCGCGCGCAAGGCACCTTGGTTGTCGCGACAGACCGCGAGATTGCGCAGCACGGAATTGCGTGTGAGCTCTGGACCGTCGGATTTGGGCGGTATCGCCGTACCGAAACGCAGCACTGGCGCATCGACCACCCGCTCACCAGTCAGGATCAGGCGCGTGGCACCCGGCTTGCCCATGCGCGCGGGCGCACCAACGCCCTCGTCGCGGTTCAGCGACACCCCAGGGGCGCCAATGAGGCTGCGGCTCGACATTTCGAAAACCAGAGTGTCTCGGACATAATAATCCCGTGCCGCCAGCGCGGTCACTGGGCATAAAGCCATGCACCCGATGATCGCAGAGCAGTTGTCGGCCGTCGGATCGTCGGGGCGCGCGCCGAACCATTCAGGATGGCCATGGACTCCGTCCCACTCACGCACCCAGCAGCCAATCGTCGGCATACTCGTTGACGAGGGCACATGCAGACCCTTCAGCCTGTCGGCGGCGATCTGCACGGTGAAATTGCCACTGCGCCATACGAAGGTGCCGCCGCGACCCTGCTCTGTCAAATAGACAACGGTTCCTTTGCCCGTATCCGCGATCTGAAGTTCGGCGATCGAGGCGACGCTTGCCGTGGCGACCATTGCAACCGCTCCTGTTCAATCGGCCTGCGTAGCCTGATTTCTTAGATTGTAGGCATACCTCAACGGGTAAACTAGTTGGATCCGCTTCTACCCTGGATCTTGGAGCTGCGCGACAAAGCCCGGCGTGCGGACATCGCGACACTCGAATCCATCCTGGTCGACAAGGGTGGCGCTGGCGCTCGAAGCGCCCAGTAAAGAAGCGACACACTGGACGGTTCGCGAGATGACCAAGGGAGTGGGCATCGCCGCTTTCTTAGTCGTGAACATCTGGCACGACCACGGCATTGCTCACCACCGCTGGCGCAGCTTGCTGTCCAATGACAAAGCCATTGCCGAGAAGCTTCACGATGTCGTCGGGCTTACGTCTTGCCGCCCACCCATGCCCGTCGCGCTGTTTGTTGATGAAAGGAGCGAGGTCCAGACCTGTCGCCTCAATTTGATGCTGCAGTGGAATTGGCGCGCTGCCAAGGCGGCTATCGCCGCCGATCCAATTTCACCGCGGATCTTGGCGTATGCTTACTCTCTGTAAGACCCGAGGGCGAAGCCCTGCGCGGGCTCATGACACGGTTGTCAACAGGGACTCGTACCGGTGTCAGTCACTTATAATTGTTGGCGTCCTTGTTTTCATACCAGTATTCTGAGCTCGCAGAAGCAAAAGCAATTTCTACATTCTGAAGCTCTTCGTTGAGGCTAGCTTCTTCCACCTCGTCAGCTCTCGGGAGCCTCGTGGATATATAGTAGGCTGCGCGCTTGCTGACTGTCACTCGGACATCGATGGAATCTAGGATAAGACGGTCATCATGTAGGTGCAGAACGTCTTCCCCATCTGCGTCAAAGCAAAGGTCGCCGACCTCAGCCCCACAACTCGGGCAGGGCACGGAAGTGCTGGTATCGGGCATTGGTCATTTCCCTCGGAACGCTGCGTCGGAAGTGGAATTGTAGAGTATACTCCGTGGATGTAAAGTCGACGAAACAACGACATACTGCCTATGTTGAGGCGGACGTTTGCTACCAATCTCAGAAGACTGCGGAACGACCGGGGCCTCTCCCAGGAGGCGCTCGCGGATGCGGCCGGGCTCGACCGGACCTATATCAGCGCGCTCGAGCGCGAGGTTTACAGCGCCTCGCTAGATACGATCGAGAAGCTCGCTGACGTTCTGGGGATTCCCAGCTTCGAGATGTTGCGCGAAGGGTAAGGCTGCTAGCGCCGCCCCTGGCCCACCCCGGTAATGCAATACCGCCGGCCAGCCGTTCATGCCACTCGCTAGATGCCCACCAGCGGCCTCGTCACCTACGAAGGGTCAGCGCACGCCCAGCGCCTTTTCCAACTCGCGCAGTTCTGCGAGGCAGGACCCTACTTGCTTGGCGCGCTCACGCATCTGCTTATCGAAGGCCCCATGCGTGACGGCATTACGATTACCTGCGGGAGCGCCAGATCCTTTGCCCCCATGCATTCGGCACCGCGAAGCACCCGACACCTGCGGCGACTGGCAGGGACGCCCCTGCCGGGTCTTCGCGCCGCAGCGCGCGGAGGACTGCATCGGGCCGACGTTGCGCTGATGGCTAGCCATCAGCGCAGCTCCTCGCCATGCTTGGCACGGCGCTTCTCGTAGATATCCAGCAGCTTCACATAGGCTGTCATCGAGGTCAGACCCTGATGCATGAAAGCGCCGCGCTTGGTCGCCTCCTCCTCAGTTTCTGCGGATTCAAAACTATCCAGCGACAAGCGGTACAGCCGTTCCTTCAGCAAAACCATGCGCTGCAACTCATCGACATTGGCGCCATTGCCCATGTCTTTCCGGCGGCGCTGATCACGGTGGGCCTCCAAGCCCTGATAAAGCGCGCCAACATCATGCTTCGGCGTAGTGTCGTTCACCAACATTCCCCTTGTGATCGAATCGATCATCCAGGGCTGGTGTCACGACCTGATAGGCGGAAGCCGAATACGCGTAACCGTCTGCTCGATGCACCTCTCAGTCCTACGGTGCATGAGGTTGTTTTGCGCGACCAGACCTAGTTGGCTGCGAAGAGCTGCCGGGCGGTCGCCTCGATATTGCCGCCGTCGGCTAGCAGTGCCTTCCATTTGGGCGGAATGCCGCTCGCCCCGTAAAGCGCACCGGCAAACTGACCAGTGATGGCTGCGGTCGTATCGGCATCTTCGCCAAGATTGGCTGCTAGAAGCACCGCCTGGGCGAAGGTGCCCGTGCGGCCCACGCACCAGAGTGCTGCCTCGAGCGAATGAGCGACGTAGCCTGAGGATGCGATCCGATCGCGGGCCTTGCCGCGCCAAGCGCCTCCCATGATTTGGGATATTGCGCGCGAACAGGGCTCTGCGGAAAGTTGCATCACCGCGCTGCGCGGCCGGCCGGCAATGGCATGGGCAAGGACCTCGGCGAAGGCGACGCACGCGTCGACCGCCTCGGGGGCGCCATGGGTGGTTCGGCTTTGCCGCGCAGCGATATCACACAGCAGATCAAGGTCATTCCAGTAGCGGATCGCAACGGGCGCCAAGCGCATTAGGCTGCCATTGCCCGCGGTCCGCGGATTGGTCGAGCCAGCAAAAGAATCCCCCGACGTTTTCCACCGGGCTAGCGCGCCGCGTGTCGTGATGCCGATGTCGAAACACCGGCCAGCGGAGGAATAGGTGCCGTTCTCATGCCAATCGACGAAACGCGTCAGAAGATCACCCTCATCGAGGCGCTCGTTTGTCAGCAGGCTATCCATGAGCGCCAGCGCCATGGACGTGTCGTCTGTCCATTGGCCCGGCTTGAGCCGGAAGGGCCCGCCGCCGACCATGTCCACAAGGCGCGGTGCCTGATCCCGGGGCTTGAACTCTAGCGTCGTGCCAACGGCATCGCCTACCGCGAGGCCAATCATGGCACCGAGGGCTCGGTCCTCGATCGCCTCGCGCGAGGACTGTGGCCGCCGCTCCGGTATGACCGCCATGTCTCGGACAAACTGCATCTGCGCCGGCGTCTCGATCGCTCCAGGGCGTGCTTCGCGCACCAAATCAATCGCGTTCTGTGGCTTCATCCCGAGCTCGATGAGGAGCCGCGCGGCTGTCATGCCCGCGCGACCAAGCCCGCCCTTGCAATGGACGAGGACATTGAACCCATCACGCAGGATAGCACGCAATTCCTCGCCCGCTGAGGCCCATCTATCCTCGAAGGCCTGATCGGGCGTCGAAACGTCGCGGATCGGCAGGCCGTACCACTGCATGTGACGATCTTCGACGGCCTGCCCAAGACCAGTCACGCCGAGTTTCGAGAATTCGTGATCTTCAAGCAGGGTGACAACGGCCGCTGCATTCCAGGCCTGGACCACCTCAAGGTCGATCGCGAGATCGCGATCCCATTCACCGGTAAACGCCCCGCGCTGCTTTTTACCGGGGCAGAACGTGATGCCGATGGCGCCATAGCCTTCGGCAAACCAAACTTCGGCGATTTGTAGCGGATGGGTCGAACTGGTTCTCGTCATGGAAAGACTTTCAATTTGCTCGATAGGGCGGGGCAGAGATGTCAGATCCAGCCGCGCATTCATGACGCCGCCGCACTTTAGGCTTGCGTCTTGCTGGTCGTGACGTGGGGGGAACGACTCGCGAACTCCGATGCAATCGCGCGAAGATCGATGCCATGCCGGCGCTCGAACGCAGGCTCTCCGATCCGATGCTGCTCGGCGTGATGGACGGTGCACAGGCTCACCGTCCAGTGATCGGATGGCTTGAGCGCCACCCCGCCGTCAGTCCCGACACGAACGTGCGCACATTCAATGGGAAGCCGCTCGCATCCCGATACGCAGCAGTGATGCCGGCGGACCCACGCGCGATGTGCCGGAGAGGAGCGGTCGTCCTTTTCCCGGCGCGGCTTGACGATCTTTTGCGGAAGGGAGCTAGGCATGGGCGGCACCGTTCGCCGAACTGCTGGCAGGAAGCGCGGGCAGAAGGGCGGGAGTAACCACCACTCGGCGCGATCGAATGGCCTCGCCAATGGCGGCGTAGACATCGGGCCGACGTTTTGACGCCGCGCGGAGCGTGCCCCGGTAAGTCGTTTGGACCCGATCGAGGGCCTCCCCGGTATCGCAGACCCGCACCACATCCTGGATATCTTGCGACCACTGTTCCCATCCTTGGTCGGGATCTACGGGCTCTTGATCAACCTTCAGGCGATGCGTGACGGCATCTGCATCGTCCGACCCTTGCACCGGTACGCAAAATGCCTGGAGCATCGCGTACTTGAAGGCCGCGCTCATCGCCTTGCTGGTGGCCTTGTCGCCGCCATCAAGAGCTTCGCCATAGGCCTCGATCGTGTGCAGCGAACCATCGCGCGCACTCACAATGTCGAAGGCGACCTTGATCGTTGCGCTCAGCAGAAGCGCATCATTGGCGCCGCGCCTCTCGCAGGCCGCCCGCTCCAGCACGCGAGGAAGGACGCACAGCTTGTGCTTGGCGAGGAGCGGACCGAGGCGGTTGTAGACATCGTCGATACCGCGAAATGCATACTGCTCGGCCTGGTTGAGCTGCGACTTGGCAATGCCCGTCGCAGCAAGGTCCGCGGTGACCGCCGATATGGCGGCGTAGACACGGGGCGGGGTCACGCGGCGATCTCCTTGATGGAGAGAGCGCCAGACTTGCTGCGCCGGACTTCGACGCCGTGCCCGAAGGCGCGCGTGACATCGCTTTCAACGAGGCCCTTGAGGGAGGTCGCGGCATTGGCATGGCGCTTGGCCGCCTCGCGGCACTCCAGCCAGTCAGCCGCCGCCGATGCCCAAGCGTTGCTGCCTTCCAGGCACATTTCACGCACGCCAACCGGTTTGGGGGGAAGCGGAACGGCCGCGGGCACCGGCGTCTCTCCCGACTGCACGCAGTCCCAGAAGCGGCTTTCCGCGATCAGCAGCTCCTCCTGGTAAAGCCAATCGCAGGCGATCTCATAGACCTCCCACTTGTGGTTGCCGAAGATCACCGAGAGGAGACCATAACCCGTCTTCGCCACCGCCATATTATGCTGGAGCTGAGGCATGTAGCGCTCCAGCACTTCTTCGCTGCGGACGAACGCGCCAACATGCTTGGCCTCAAAAACCGCATCCTTGCGCGCGACAAAGCCGTCGAGCGTACAGCGCCGCCAGGAGTGGGTATCGCTGACATCGACCGCGCCCTGCCGCGTCACGAGTAGTCCCGTTTCCTGCTCGTACCACTGGCAGTTGAAAGCCTCGGTCCAGTTACCGAGCATTACGGGCAGCACGCCGCTCAGGTTTTCCGGTGCGAGGAGGCCGCGCTTTTCGAGCCAGAGGCGAGTGATGCGCTCGTGATCGCCGGACAGAATCGTGTTGGCATCGCTGCCGCCGATGCCCCCGCGTCGTTCGACGAGGGCGTTGGACGCAAGGCCGATCGTGTCAAGCCTTGGCCAAAGTGATTTGCTATCCGCAAAGAAAGAATCTGAAAACACCGTCATTTCTCGGGTTGCCCTTGTCTATAGTTCGCAATCATCAGGCAATACTTCTCCGATCAGCGGATCTGCCGATAGAAAGGATAAGCAGAGACTGAACATTAGGTGAGGCATGATCGCTCAATATGCGTCACCGGCCGTCAGATCCCGTCAATCCGAAAGGGAGTCAAGTCAAAATCATAAAATGATTTAAGAGGATGTTTCCTGAAGGTGTCGCGGGCGCGCGCGCGAGGAAGCTTCCCTCAGGTTGCTGTAAATTCAGCTCAGAATGCTGTACGTCAGGGCTGTCTACAGGCAGGCGTAGAACCCGTAATGACCTCTTAGGTTTGTAGATAAAGATAACGATAAGTCGTGTATGATCCGGTGGGCACCATGTTGGAATTGGGGATTAACCTAGAGAGAAGTTTTTATGGTCAGGATATAGTCGTGTTAATGTCCAGAGTTGCCCACAAGGTTCGATCGAGATCAGGGGGCAACGTCGGAGCCAGCTAAAAGGACGCCGATCGCCGCCGCATGAACGGCGCTAGACAGCGACAAGCGGGCTTGGGCGGCACTAAAAAAGCCCCCCTCCGCTGCGACGGAGAGGGGCCTCGGGTTACAATCGGCCTCGGGAGATTAGGGCAAAACCTCCCACCATTCCGGCCAGGCCACCGTCTTCGGATTGCTGGTTTTTTTGACAACCTGACGCTGCTGATCAAGCGTGAGCCGCTTATCGCCGAACCGGGCAAGAGCTACCTCGACAAGCCAGGGCTCGATAAGGTCGGTCTTCTTAGCTCGAGCGCTGAAGATCGGCAGGACCATGAGATGGCGGTTCAGCGACGGGCGATAGGCCATGAGGACGCTGAGCGGCATTATTGCAAGAATATCCATGCGACCCTCTCTTATCCGCAAATGGGCCCATTGCGCGTGGCGTTGGGCCGGCTGCCGTAGGCCACCTTCACGCCTTCGAGATTGCGAGCCAGCAGATGCTGGAGCCTGATGTCGGTCTCGGCGAGCCTGGTGAGCTTCGTGATCAGGACCTTCGCCTTCGTCACCTTCTTGACCTTGTTGCCGACGGTTACCGAGACCGTTTGCAGCAAGAAGGGATGCGGGATGGAGATCAACTTCTTGGGCGGGCGCCCACGCGGATTACCGCTCGCGCCTTTGCGAAAACGATTGGCCCCCGGCTCGCGGGCCTTGGCCAGCAGCTCCAGAACAGCGCCGCGGACACCCTCGCGCGCCTCATGGTTTGCTCGGCTCTCCTTCACCCCAAGGCTGGCCGCAATTTCCGCGCCCTCACCCCCAACCCGTTCAGCGGCGGCATCAAACACCCATCCGGGGAAACGATAGGAAAAGGTGGGCGCCATCTCCACTTCGAGGATGCCCAGCAAGAGCAACGCTTCGGCTGAACTGCTCGGCGGCTCGGGCGCCTCGACCACGGGAGGCACCTCATCCAATTGGCTTTCCTCGTTCTCCAAGATTGCCGCGAGCATGATTTTTGCAGCGACGAGGTCCCCTTCATAGGCAGCCTTCCACTGCATGTGCTGAAGGACTTCCGCACGGCTCAGCTTGCGCGCCGCGCGTCCACGCCCGACAGGCATGGAGGCCTCGAAGAGCGAATGATACGCACTGTCAGCCGGAATATCCTGGACAGAACTGTAGCGGGTTTGGCGGTTTTCAAACTCAATCAGAGCCTGATTCTTACGGTTCAAGGGTTTTCTCCTCGGCAAGCGTTATGCAACTCGCCGAGTGACGATCCACTCAGCAGTGCCGAATCACCCTTTTGTCACGACCTGTTGGGGGGAATACCTTCGCCGAGAATTGTGCGGCGCTCACCAGTCAAGAAGGCGTCTTAGACGTGCGTCCCCTGCCGGGAGCTGGTGTCGCGATGCCCGCCTGTTCCTTGGCAAATTTTGCCCTGTTTGTTCGTATTTTCGCCCTGTTTCGAACTAATTTGGCCCTGTTATGAACTCAAACAACGTCGATAAAACGCCCAGAAATAGGGGCTTTTGAGCTGCTCCAGGTTACACAACAGGAGAATTTGCACAAGGCCGCCGCGGTGAATTCGTGACGAGCTCAGATGTTTCGCTCCGTCGCCTGCTCGAAGGCTCTGATTCAAATGACCGCGAAGCACGTTGGCCGACCATCAAGCGTTAGACTTTCAGATTTTCACGCTCGCGGGTGGCTGGCATGCCCTTGGGCGCAAGCTCCGAAAGCTCAAGCCGCGACGAGCCACCCGTCGAGGTCAATGCGATCAATACGGCGAAGACGTGCTCCACCAAGCCCGGCAGATGCGAGCGGAAAGTACGCCGGACGCGCGGCGATCGAAGTCAAATCAATGCTCGCCCGATTGACGGGTCAGGGCGCGTCTTTTTCCAGCTTGTAGCAGTAGCTGCCATCGGCGCTCGCTTCGCCGGGTTCGCCCATGACCAGGCGCACCTCGCCGTCGGCCTCTTCACGACGCACCGGCAATTTCTCCCATCGGTCGAAGCCGATCGCACGGTTCAGCATGATCGCGGCGGGGTTGATGGACAGGACGTAGCCCGTCACCGTCCTGACGCCGGCGGTCGCGAACAGCCAGTCGATCAGCGTGCGGCCGGCGATCTGCAACAGCTTGGGATGTCCGCCGCGCTCGCCGCGCATCGCGTTGTCGAGCAGCACGGTCTCGTGGGTCAGGTCCTTGAAGCCGAAATGACCGATGAGCACGTCGTCGGCATAGATCAGAAACATCATCTGCGAAGTTGAGGCGAAGACCGCATTTCGCAGCCAGCTGCGCGTGCGTTCTGGTGTGGCGGTGAACTGGGTGAGGAAGGAGCCCATGCTGGCGTTGCGCCAGTCGGTGAGCTTGCCGATCACTTCGTCGCTGGCCAGATGCGCTTCGGTCAGCGGTACCAGCCGGCCGATCGCGGTGCCGTCATCGTCGTTGAGGTCGATCACGACCGTCTCGCGCCCCGCGATCACGTCGCGGACGAGCAACTCGATCCGGTTCGCGGGCTCAGGCGACATCGTCGCGCGCCAGCAGGGCGCCGGCCTCCACGTCGCGCGCCAGGGTCCGACCGATCAGCGCGTCCATTTCGGTCGGCGGGATGCCGTCGCCGGGGCGTTTGGCCTCCAGATCGCCGGAGGCCAGGACTTCACCGGCTTTGAGGGCGCGCGCCGTGACAACGCTGCGCCGCATCTTGGGGATCTGCGCAAGTTCCGCGTCGGTCAGCAAACGCTCGGTTCCGCCCAGCGCCGCATGGACCTTGCGGCAGGCCGCGATCATCCGCGCCATGCCGTCGGGTTCGGTCGCCATCTGGTTGTCCATGCCGATCTTGCTGCTGTCGAGCGTGAAATGCTTCTCGATCAGGCAGGCGCCCAGAGCCACCGCTGCCGCCGGAATCTCGCTGCCGAGGCTGTGATCGGAATAGCCGATGGGATGGCGGGGGAACGCGCTGCGCAGTCCTTCGACGTTGCGCAGGCGGATCGTCTCGGGCGGCGACGGATAGACCGAGGTGCAGTGCAGGATGACGATCTCGTCGTTGCCCGCCGCCGTGATCGTGGACACCGCGCGCGTGATCTCGTCGAGCGTGCCCATGCCGGTCGACAGCACCAGCGGCACGCCCAGCCCCGCCAGGTGGGCGAGAAAGGGCAGGTTGTTCAGTTCCATCGAGGCGATCTTGATGAAAGGTACGCCGCAGGTCTCGACCAGGAACTCCGCTTCCGCGTGCGAATAGGGGGTCGAGGCGAAATCGATTGCCACCGCCCGGCAATGGGCCGCGAGTTCGGCCAGTTCGGCATCGTCGAGCGCGAACTTGGTGACCATGCGTTTGGCGATCGGGTTCTGCCGGTAGTGGCTGTCCGAATAGAGCGATTCCGCGCTCCACGACTGGAACTTGACGCAGTCGCAGCCCGCCGCTTTCGCCTGATCGATCATCGACCGCGCCACATCGACATTGCCGAAGTGGCTCGTGTTGAGTTCGGCGACGAAATAAGGGGCGAGATAGTCGCCGACCACGCGCCCGTTCGGAAGTCTTACCTGTGACATGGCGTTCTCGTTACTGGTCGATCGGCCTATTGATCGATGGGGTCGACGATCATTTCCGACACGAACAGATCGCGGTCGAGGAACGGCGCCTGATCCTCGAGCGGACGGCGGACGAAGCGGCGGTCGACGGCGCTGCGCGTGTGCCAGAGTTCGATATAGCCCTGATCCTCGCGGCCATGAATCTCGCAGAGCACCGGCCCGCTCCGCGCGAACAGGTCGGCCAGGCCGGCGCGCAGGTCCGCCGTCGTCTCAATCGCCATATAGTCGAGGCCGAAACAGGCGGCGACTTTCGAAAATTCGGGGCAACTCACGCCATTCGCCGGGTCGGTGCCGATCACGCGCTTGCGGAACAGTTCCTGCTGCCGCCGCCGGATGATCGAATAGACGTTGTTGTTGATGACCACGATCTTGAGCGGGAGGCCGCGATAGCGGACCGTCTCCAGCTCCTGCAGGTTCATCATGATCGAGCCGTCGCCGATCACCGTCACCACGGGGCCTTTGTCCGCCATGCAGGCGCCGATCGCCGCGGGCAGGGCAAAGCCCATCGCCCCCTGCATCGCCGGGTGAATGCAGGCCTGGCCCTCGGCGAAGCGCACGTTGCCCGGCAGGATGACGTCGTTGAGGCCCGAATCGACGACGAGCGTCGCCGAGGCCGGCAGCAGGTCGGAGAGGGCTTCGGCCAGTTCGTAGAGATCGACCCGCTCGGCATCGCGGAACGCCGGCTCGACGCCCGCGAACAGCCTCTTCCAGTGCAGGCATTTGTCCACCCATGCCGCATCGGTCCGCCGCGGCGGCTCATCTCCGATCGCGGCCAGGAAGCGCGCGATGTCGGCAGGGATGAACTGGTCGATCCGGATGCCTTCCTTGCTGTGCTCCACGGGATCGATGTCGACGACGATCGTCCTGGCGTCGCGCGCAAACTTGCAGAAATCCGGGCCGGTGACGAGCGAGGTCAGCCGGCAGCCCAGCACGAGCACGAGGTCGGCGTTCTGCACGGCGAAATTGCCTGCGCGCGAACAGCCCTGCGCACCGACCGAGCCCAGCGAGAGGGCATGGGCGCTGCCATAGCTGTCGGGCGCCGAAGGCGCATAGGTGACGGGGATGTTCCAGTCCTCGGCAAAGCCGCGCAGCGCGGCCTCGGCCCCGCTCGAACGCACGCCGCTGCCGATCAGGATGACGGGACGCTCGGCTTCCGTCAGCGCATCGACGACCTGCCGGACCGCCGCGGCATCGGGCTGCGGCCGATGCTCTTCGTCGTCGAACCGCGGTGCGGGAAGCGCTTCCACATCGATCTGCGCGCTCTGCAGGTCGAGCGGCACGTCGATCCAGACCGGCCCCTTCCGCCCGGAACAGGCCAGATGCAACGCCGTCTCCAGCGCCTCGACGATCTCGTCGGCCGAAGTGATCATCCGCGCATATTTGGCGATAGGCTCGACCAGCGCGACGATGTCCGCTTCCTGCTGGCCATAGGTGCGCAGCGGGATGCCGGTGAACCGGGTCGTTTCGCGCAGCACGTTCTGCCCGGAGATGAAGATGCAGGGAATGCCGTCCTGCCAGGCCGACAGCACGCCGGTAATCGTATTGGTCGAGGCGCAGCCCGTCGACACCAGGCAGGCGCCGAGGCTGCCGGTCCGGCAGGCATAGCCGACGGCGGCGAAGGCGGCCGATTGCTCGTGATGGACCGACACCGGCTCGAGCTCGGGATGCTTGGCCAGGGCATCGGTCAGGAACAGCGCGCCGCGCCCCGTGACCAGGAATACCGGCCCGATCCCCGCCTGCGCCAGGCGCTGCATGATGTAGTCGGCAACTCTCATGACGCTCGTCTATCGCCTCACGTCCGGGGTTTGAAGCGGTCCAGGATCGCGGGGACCGCGACGACGAAATCGCCGCTGCAGGCCGGCTCGCCATCGACCGCACTGCGCACCGATCCCATCGCGATGCCGCGCTTGAACGATCGCAAGGTCGCCTCGATGGTCAGCACGTCGCCGGGCACGATCTTGCGCTTGAACTTCACCTTGTCGATCGAGACGAAGCTCGTCTTCATGCCCTGATATTCGTCCATGCAGAGGAAGGTCATGATGAAGGTCTGCGCCAGCGATTCGATCTGGACGAAGCCCGGCACGTTCGGATCGTCCTCGAAATGCCCGGGGAAGAACCACTCGTTGTAGGTGTAGCACTTGATGGCCGTGGCGCTCTTGCCCGGATCGAAGGCAGTCACGCGGTCGATCAGCAACACCGGAAAACGGTTGCGCTGGTGCCGGATGATCGCGTTGATGTCGAGCGTCGCCGCGGCCGGTGCTTCGCTCATCCGACGGGCTCGACCTGCACGTCGTATTTGGCGAGGATCGCCTTGCCGGCCTCGTAGCTCGAGAACTCGATGATGTCGTCGATGTCGAGTTCGATGCCGAAGGCCTCTTCGAGCGCCGCCATCAGCGCCATGTGCCCGACGCTGTCCCAGGATTCGACCTCCTGATACTTGAGCGCCGCCAGATCCTTCGGCTCCAGCATGAAGGTCTCGACGAAGGCTGCATCATATTTCTCGGCGCTGCTCATTTCCTGCCTTCCTTGCACGTTCGCATGTCGCAAATCTCAGCCGCTATGCACGATCCGCGAGAGTTCTTCGACCAGCATGTAACCGTCCCAGACGACGCCCATGTCGAGCGCCTTGCCCACCGGAACCACCCGGTCGATCCCGAGCAGACCCCGCTCGACGACGAAATCCACCACCGCCTGTCGGTCCACCCCGAAGCAGGTGACGGTCTGATAGCGCTCGGTGACGATATGCGCCAAACCCTCGAGGCCGTCCGCCACATGTTCGAAGAAGGTGCCGCTCTGGCCGCGATGCCGCTCGATATCGACCGGCAACGCATCCAGGGCGATGCGGTAGATCAGGTTGTCGTGGCGAACGGCGCCGCGCACCGCTTCGACCGTGCCGGCCGTCCGGCACAGGTGCGCGAACTTGTCGACGGCCCGCGCGTCGGTCAGCGGGTAACGGTCGCGCACCAAGGGTTCGAGCGCCGGCCAGAAGCGTCGCTGCGCCGCCGCAGATGCCTCCGCCGACCCCTGCCACAGGACGAGGTGCGGTGACGAACAGCCGTTCTGATCGAACAGGTAGCTGTCGTTGAAGAAGCCGCGGGCAAGGTCCGCCAGCGCCTCTTCGCTCGCCGCAAGGACCGCTTCGGCGCCCAGCAGGCACAGCGAATAGCGATCGGCGAAGGCGACGTCGACGCAGCGCGGATGCGCGGGCAGTTGTTTCAGATGCGCCACGGTCGCATCGCCGCCCCAGATCATTCGCGCCTGGCATTCGGCCGAAAGCGCGGTGGTGATCGCGTCGTCGCGCGGATAGCGCACCAGTCGGTTCATCGCCGCCACCCGCGCATGGTCCGGCATGGCGAACAGGGCGGCAATGGCGTCGCAGATGATCTCCACTTGAGCAAAGCCATCGGGAATGCGCACGATGTTCGCATTGCCTGCGAGCAGGCCGAAAGCGAAGGAGTAGGCAAAATTCACCGGCACGTTGCTGGGCGCGACATGCAGGACCAGCCCGCGCCCGATCCGCGCATGACGCCGGTCGAGCTCCGCCGACAGCCGCGAGAGATTGGCCGGGCGGCACCAGAAGGCGAAGGCCGCGATGTCGGGATGGTCGCGGACCTCCGCGCGGCCGAGCAGGGCTTTCGACAGCGCCGAGAGGAACGAGAGCACCGGCTCGGCATAGGGCCGCAGCGGCCGCCGTTCCAAGGCGTCCAGCGGCCCGCCGACGCGGATCGTCAAGGGCAGGTCAGGCAGCAGGTTCATAGGTGTCGCTGCAGCCGCGGACTTCGGCCTTGGCCACGCGTCCGGCGATGGTGAAATGGGTGCCACGCCGCCCGCAGGCGCAGCCGTCGAGCCCTTCGATCCGGCCGAGGTCCTCGGTCAGCAGGGCATGCCCGGGATAGGAGCGGGGGATCATCGAGAGCACTTCGACCAGACCCGTCTGCCCCGGCGGCAGGGCGCTGAAGTCGGCGACGTCGCGGATGATGACCTCGGCATAGGCGGGCGCATGGAGAAAGCCCTGGTCGCATTCGAGAAAGATCGACCCCGTCTGCTCGACCAT
>SECS01000209.1 GCA_004211435.1 Novosphingobium sp.
CGGAGGAATCGATTCGAATTCGCGCGCGTTGCCGAAGTAAAAGCGCGTGGATGACAAGCTTGGGGCGCGATGCTAGCGCCCGGCCATGGCAACGCAGACTCTCGACCCGGCAACCGCGCAGGAAACCCCCGAAGCGCTCGTCGCGCGCATGGCCGCGGCCGGCCGCGCCGCACAGCGCCAGCTCGCGCTCCTGTCCGATGCCGATAAGGCCGCCGCCCTGCGCGCCGCCGCCCAGGCGCTGCGCGCGGACGAGGCCGAGATCCTCACGGCCAATGCCCGCGATCTCGCCGCGGGCGAGGCCAACGGCCTGACCAAGGCCATGCTCGACCGGCTCAAGCTCGACGCCGGCCGCCTCGCGGGCATTGCCGACGCAGTCGACCAGGTCGCGAGCCTTGCCGATCCGGTCGGCGAGGTGATCGACCGCGCCGAGCGCCCCAATGGCCTCGTGCTGACGCGCGTGCGCGTGCCGATCGGGCTGATCGGCATCATCTACGAGAGCCGCCCCAACGTCACCGCTGATGCCGCCGCGCTCGGCTTCCGCTCGGGCAATGCCGTGCTGCTGCGCGGCGGGAGTGAGGCGGTCCATTCGAACCACGCGATCCTTGCCGCGCTGAGCCGCGGTCTCGCGTCGGTCGGTGCGCCGGTCGATGCGATCCAGCTCGTGCCGACGCAGGACCGCGCGGTGGTCGGCGCCATGCTTACTGCCGCCGGGCTCATCGACATGATCGTCCCGCGCGGCGGCAAGAGCTTGGTCGCAAGAGTTCAGGCCGATGCGCGCGTTCCCGTGCTCGCACACCTCGACGGCATCTGCCACACCTATGTCCACGTCGCCGCCGATTGCGAGATGGCGAAGGCGGTCACGCTCAACGCCAAGATGCGCCGCACGGGCATCTGCGGGGCGATGGAAACCCTGCTGCTCGACGCGCGCTTCCCGCACAACGCCGAAGTCGTCGCGAGTCTGATCGAGGCCGGCTGCGAACTGCGCGGCGATGCCCGCGCCCGCGCGCTCGATCCGCGCATCCAGCCCGCCAGCGACGAGGACTGGGACACCGAGTATCTCGATGCGATCCTCTCGGTCGCCGTGGTCGACGGGCTCGATGCGGCGCTCGATCACGTCGCGCGCCACTCGTCGAACCACACTGACGCGATCGTGACGGGAGACGACGCCGCGGCGACGCGCTTCCTCAACCAGGTCGACAGCGCGATCGTCATGGTCAACGCCTCAAGCCAGTTCGCCGACGGCGGCGAATTCGGCCTCGGCGCCGAAATCGGCATCGCTACGGGCCGCCTCCACGCGCGCGGCCCGGTCGCGCTTGAAGGCCTGACGACCTACAAATGGGTCGTGCGCGGGACGGGCCAGACGCGGCCCTAAGCCCCTTGCGCCAACGGGCAGGGTCCGCCCATCCGGGGCGCCAACGAAAGGATCCTCCCCCCATGCGCTACAACCGTCTCGGCTCCACGGGTCTCGTCGTTTCCGAGCTGTGCCTCGGCACGATGACCTTCGGCACCGATCCCGGCCGCTTCTCGGCCATCGCCGGGCTCGATCAGGCAGAAAGCACCGCGCTGGTGCGGCAGGCGCTCGACGCCGGGATCAATTTCCTCGACACGGCGAACATCTATACGGGCGGGCAGTCCGAACGCTTCACCGGTCAGGCGCTCAAGGACCTTGGCTTGCGCCGGAGTGACGTCATCGTCGCGACCAAGGCGATGGGCCGCATGGGGCAGGGCGTCAACGACGGCGGCACCAGCCGTCTGCACGTTATGGCCGAGATCGATGCCAGCCTCGAACGGCTCGGGCTCGATCACGTCGATCTGTACCAGATCCATGGCTGGGATGCGCACACCCCGATCGAGGAGGCGCTGCGCGCACTCGAGGACATCGTCCGCTCGGGGCGTGCGCGCTATATCGGCGTGTCGAACTGGGCTGCCTGGCAGATCGTTAAGGCGCTGGGCATCGCCGAGCGTCGCGGTTTCGACAAGTTCGTCAGCCTGCAGGCCTATTACACCGTGGCGGGCCGCGATCTCGAGCGCGAGCTGGTGCCGATGCTCGAAAGCGAAGGCCTGGGCCTGATGGTCTGGAGCCCACTTGCCGGCGGGCTGCTCTCGGGCAAGTACCGCAAGGGCACTTCGGGTGAGGGTGAGGGACGTCGCGCACAGTTCGATTTCCCGCCGGTTGATCTGGGTCGCGCCTATGACGTTATCGAGGCCATGGCGCCGCTGGCCGAGGCGCGCGGCATCGGCAGCGCCCAGATCGCGCTGGCCTGGCTGCTGCACAAGCCGGTGGTCTCGACCGTGATCGTCGGCGCCAAGCGCGCCGACCAGTTGGCCGACAACATTGCCGCCTGCGAAGTCGCGTTGACCGCCGCGGAACTGGCTGCGCTCGATACAGTGAGCGCTTTGCCGCGCGAGTATCCGGGCTGGATGTTCGAAACGCAGGGCGCGGGCGCCGATCTCGCCTCGCCGCGGCGGGAGATCCGATGACGCGCATCGTCGGCCTCCTCGGCGGGAGCTTCAATCCCGCCCATGGCGCCCACCGGCGAATCAGCCTGTTCGCCGCCCAGGCTCTCGGCCTCGACGAGGTCTGGTGGCTGGTGTCGCCGGGCAATCCGCTCAAGCCTGCCAAGGGCATGGCGCCGCTGCCCGCGCGATTCGCCTCGGCGCGTCGCCAGGCGCGCGGCACGCCGATCCGGGTCACCGCGATCGAGCGCGAACTGGGCACGCGCTACACGGTCGACACGCTGCGCGAACTGGCCCGGCGCTGGCCCAAAAGGCGCTTCGTCTGGCTGATGGGCGCGGACAATCTCGCGCAATTCGTGCAGTGGAAAGGCTGGCGGCAGATCGCCCGGACCATGCCGATTGCAGTTATGGCCCGTCCGGGGTATGATCATGCCGCTGTCGCGAGCCCTGCGATGGCCTGGCTCAGGCGTTACCGGACGTCTGCTGCCGGTATCCGCAACCGGATTGGATGGAGCGCTCCGGCGCTGGTGTACTTGCGTTTTGACCCCGATCGGCGTTCGGCCACGGCAATCCGCCAAGCCGATCCGCATTGGGCAGACAGCCTCGCAACAGGTGGTCTGCGCGACGGGGTTTCGCACCGTCCGATCCCGGCAGATGCGGCGTGAGCGTGCAGGGCCTCCCGGGTCCTACGCTGACTTCCTTCGGTCACACACTGCGATCAATTCTTGATCCCGTGATCTTTGA
Source organism: Novosphingobium sp. (assembly GCA_004211435.1). GTDB lineage: Bacteria > Pseudomonadota > Alphaproteobacteria > Sphingomonadales > Sphingomonadaceae > Novosphingobium > Novosphingobium anseongense. The sequence goes on from SECS01000209.1 coordinate 3,202, forward strand.
CCGATGCGACGTGCGTCTCATCTTTGGGCCGGCTCTTTTCGGTCCGGCCGTCCCCGACAGCAACGTTTTACAGGAGCATTTTCGACTTACATGAACCAGGCGCAAAACCAGCCGGCCGCCGCCGGCGCCGCTGCCCCGGCCCCCGCTCCCATCGCTGCCGAGCCCGACTCGCTGCACGCGCTGGTGCTAAGCTCGCTTGACGACGATCAGGCGCAGGAACTCGTCTCCATCCCGCTCGAAGGCAAGAGCTCGATCGCCGATCACATGATCATCGCTTCGGGCCGCTCGACGCGCCAGGTCACGGCCATGGCGCAGAAGCTCGCCGAGCGGATCAAGCATGCCGGTTTCGGCCATGCCCGCATCGAAGGCCTGCCCGCCGCGGACTGGGTCCTCGTCGATGCCGGGGATGTCGTCGTTCACCTGTTCCGCCCCGAAGTGCGCAGCTTCTATAATCTCGAGCGCATGTGGGGCTTCGGCGACGGCCCGGTTGGAGCCGCGTGATCTGAAGCTGCACGTCATTGCCAGGGGCAAGATCGGCCGCGCGCCCGAGGCCGATCTCGTCGATCGCTATGCCAAGCGGATCACCTGGCCGTTCAAGATCAGCGAGCTGCCCGATGTGGGTGGCACGCTGCCGGCGCCCTCCGCCACGCCATTCCGCGAAGTGCTGCTCGACGAGCGCGGCCGCCAGCTCTCGTCGGAGGAATTCGCGACGCTGCTCGGGCGCTGGCGCGACGAGGGCGTGCGCGAGACGCGCTTCCTGATCGGCGCGGCCGACGGACATGGCAACGCGATGCGCGACAAGGCCGACCTGCTGATCGCCTTTGGCAACATGACCTGGCCGCACATGCTGGCGCGGGCCATGCTCATCGAACAATTGTGGCGCGCCACCAGCATTCTCGCTGGCCATCC
>SECS01000076.1 GCA_004211435.1 Novosphingobium sp.
ACACCACGAACATTCAGTCGCGGTTCACGGCTTTCTAGGCCTTCTCCACCGAGCGATCGACGGAGGAGGAATGCCATGCATTTGGCCAAGACACTGACCGCAACGTGCACAATCGCGCTTATTGCCGGATGCGCCAGTCAGCGCGATGCGCCGCGTGTGACCCAGGCTCCGCCAGCGCCGCCGCCGGTGGCAGCGCAGGACCCATCCTCTCACGACATCGTCGTCACGTCGCGACGGGTTGAAGAACGCTTGCAGTCCGTTCCGCTCGCTTCCCCTCCGGCCAAAGGCGCGGCGATGCAGGAGCGCTATGCCCGCACCTATGTTCGCCCGGTCATCGTCCCCGTTCCCGCGGGTACCGAGCGCTACGACGGCAAGGATGTCGGCGCGGTTCACGTCGCCCGGACCGACCCGGTCTCGACCTTCTCGGTCGACGTCGACACCGGAGCCTATGCCAATGCCCGTCGCTTCCTCGCCCTGGGCCAGATGCCGCCCAAGGATGCCGTGCGCAGCGAGGAGATGATCAACTACTTCCGCTACGACTATGCGACCCCGGCCACGCGCGACGTGCCTTTTACCGTCACCACCGACGTCGCCGTGACGCCGTGGAACCCGGCGACGCGGCTGATGCGCATCGGCCTGCGCGGCTACGATCTGCCGAGCGCGGGGGCCAAGGACGGAATTGGACGCCCGCCGGCGAACCTCGTGTTCCTCGTCGACGTCTCGGGCTCGATGTCGAGCGAAGACAAGCTGCCGCTGGTCAAGTCCGCGCTTGCCGGCTTAGCGGGCGAACTGGCGCCAAAGGACAAGGTCTCGATCGTGGTCTATGCCGGCGCTGCCGGGCTGGTGCTCGAGCCGACCAACGATCCGGCCAAGATCAAGGCCGCGCTCGAACGGCTCAACGCCGGCGGCTCGACCGCGGGCGGAGCCGGGCTCCAGCTCGCCTACAACATCGCGCGCGACAACTTCATCAAGGGCGGCGTCAACCGCATCCTCCTCGCCACCGACGGCGATTTCAACGTCGGCGTCAGCGACAACAAGGCGCTGATCGAGATGGTCGAGCGCGAGCGTGACAGCGGCATCACCCTGACCACGCTTGGCTTCGGCACGGGCAACTACAACGAAGCGATGATGGAGCAGATCGCCGACCACGGAAACGGCAACTACGCCTACATCGATTCCGCGCTCGAGGGGCGCAAGGTGCTCGGCGACCAGATGAGTTCGACCCTGTTCACGATCGCCAAGGACGTGAAGATCCAGGTCGAGTTCAATCCCGCCCAGGTCAGCCAGTATCGCCTGCTTGGCTACGAGAACCGGGCGTTGCGCGAAGAGGACTTCAACAACGACAAGGTCGATGCCGGCGATATCGGTGCGGGCCATCAGGTGACTGCGATCTACGAGATCGTGCCTGCCGGTGCCCAAGGCTGGATCGGTCCGCGGCGCTATGACGATGCTCCTGCCGCGGCGGCTGCGGGTAAGGTCGGCGAACTGGCCTTCGTCAAGCTGCGCTACAAGCTGCCTGACGGTACGACCTCGCGGTTGATCGAGCGGCCCGTCCCGGCGCGGCTTCTCCAGGCCTCGGCGCGGCCGACCGGCGACTTCGCTTTCGCCACGGCCGTCGCTGCCTTCGGCCAGACCCTCCGCGGCGATGCGATGATGAACGGCTTCACCCCCGCGCAGGTTGTCACACTTGCGGGCCGCCAGCAGGATTTCTGGCGGCAGGAGTTTCTGCGGCTGGTCGGCGTGGCCGGATCGCTCGCGCGCAACGAAAGCCCGGAGCCGCGCGAGGATAAGGGCGGCTGAGCTGGCGGCTTTTCCCTTCCGGCGCCTTCGCGGTGATGACGGGAGAAAAACCGGTTCCCACTTTTCCGCGCAATGCTATGCCGGCGGTGTGAACAGCCATCATCTGATCCTCATCCCCGCCGGCGCCATCGCCGTCGCTGGCATCGCCTTCTCGATGATCCTCGCCCACAAGGGCGCGGTCGGTGGGCCGGTGCTCATGGCCATGCTGCTCGGCACCTATGCCGTGGGGCTGGGAATCGGACGGCTGGCGCTCAACCGGAGGGGGTAGGACCGTGCTGCAGACCATCGAAGCCAATTGGGTCGCCTTTGCGCTCGCGCTCGTCATCGGCCTGCTGGTCGCCTGGTGGCTGTTCGGCCGCGGCTCGCGCGACAATCGTCAGCGCAGCCATAAGCCCGACGTGCTCGACGAGGGCGCCGCTCCCGCCGCGCGCAATCAGGCGCTGATCGATGCGCCCTCCGCGGTGACGGCAGCCGCTTTCGCCGACACCGGACCTTCGGTCATGGGCGGCATGGGCGAGGTCATCGCTGCGGCCGCTGCGAGCGAAGTGATCGACGCCGAAGAAGAAGCCCAGCCTACGCCGCCGCCCGCGGCTCCTTCTCCGGCCCCTGCGGCCATACCCGCTGCCGGTGAGGCCGACGACCTCCGCCGGATCAAAGGCGTCGGCCCCAAGCTCGTCGCGCTGCTGCAGTCGCTGGGCATCACCACCTATGCCCAGGTCGCCGCCTGGACCGATGCCGACATCGACCGCGTCGATGCGCAGCTCGGCACTTTCGCTGGCCGCATCCGCCGCGATAGCTGGGTGGAGCAGGCGCAGTTCCTGGCGGCAGGCGATACGGCGGGCTTCGAGGGCCGGTTCGGCAAGCTCTGACACCCGGCCCCGCGGCGGTCAGATCGCCTGGCCGCCCGATACCTCGATCCGCTGCGCGTTGACCCAGCGGTTGCCCTCGTCGAGCAGGTTGGCGATCATCGGGCCGATGTCGTCGGGCACGCCGACTCTGCCGAGCGCGGTGATGCTCGACAGGTGCTGGTTGAGCTCGGAATTGTCGCGCACCGCGCCGCCGCCGAAATCGGTTTCGATCGCGCCCGGCGCCACGGTGTTCACGGCAATGCCGCGCGCGCCGAACTCCTTGGCCATGTAGACGCTCAGAACCTCGACCGCGGCCTTGGCGGCGGCATAGGCGGCATAGCCCGGCAGGGCGAAGCGCGTCAGACCGGTCGACAGGTTCACCACGCGGCCGCCGTCGGCGATCACCGGCAGCAGCGCCTGGGTAAGGAAGAACGTGCCCTTGAAGTGGACGTTCACCATGGCATCGAACTGCGCCTCGGTGGTTTCGGCGATCGTCGCATATTCGCCATAGCCGGCGTTGTTGACGAGGTGGTCGAAGCTGTCGCGCTGCCAGGTCTTGCCCAGCGCCGCGCGCAGGCTTTCGGCGAAAGCCGGGAAGGTCGCCGCCTTGGCGGTGTCGAGCTGGAGCGCCACGGCCTTGCGACCCAGCGCTGCGATCTCGGCGACGACGGCCTGCGCCTGGTCGGCCTGACTGTGATAGGTGAGGACGACATCGCCGCCGCGCTTGGCGATCGAGCGCGCGGTGTTGCGGCCCAGGCCGCGGCTGCCGCCGGTGATGAGAGTGATCTTGCTCATGGGAGGGTCCTTTCGGTCGGAGTGACCATGCTCTTGTGCAGCAAGCCACGGACGCGGCGTTGCCGGAAGCTCGTCGATCCTTGCCTATTCCTACGAGCCGGTTTTCGCCGCCCAGTCTTGCATATAGAAGACACGGCATGAACGACCTGCTCGATACCGTACGCCGGCATGCCGAGGCCCTGGTCCAGGACGAGGTGATAATTCCCACCGCGATCCCGGGTATGAACCTGGCACGGTCGCTCCATCCGAGCGACCTGATCCACGCCATGGCCCAGCCGCACGTCGTGATCGTCGTGCAGGGCGCCAAGACAGTGACGATGGGTGCGCAGACCTTTGCCTTTTCCGCTGGCGAGACCCTGCTGATCGCGGCCGACGTTCCGACCACCAGCCAGATCGTCCACGCCAGTCCCGCGGCGCCCTACTATTCGCTGGTGCTCCAGCTCGATGCCGCGATCGTCGCCGAACTCTCGGCCGAGATCGAGGTGGCCGCGGCTGCCTCGGTCGAAGCGCCGGTGCGCGTAGATACGACCGAGCGCGAGGTCGCCGACGCTGCGCTGCGGCTGCTGCGCCTGCTCGACCGCCCCGCGGCCGCGCCGGTGCTGCAGGGCCAACTCCTGCGCGAAATGCATTACTGGCTGCTGGTCGGCCGCCACGGAAATACGATCCGCCTGCTCGGCCTGCCCGATGGCCACGTCCAGCGCATCGCCCGCGCGGTCGCCGTGCTGCGCGCCGACTATGCGCGCGCCTTGCCGGTCGAGCGGCTGGCGGCGGTCGCGGGCATGAGTCCGTCGTCGTTCCACCAGCACTTCCGCGCAGTGACCTCGCTTTCGCCGCTGCAGTTCCAGAAGCAGCTCCGCCTGATCGAAGCCCGCCGCCTGATGCTGGCGCGGGGGCTGTCGTCGAGCCACGCAGCTTTCGAGGTGGGCTACGAAAGCGCGCCACAGTTCACGCGCGAGTATGGGCGGTTTTTCGGGCTATCGCCGGCCAAGGACGTGAAGGCGGCGAAGGAGAGGCTGGCGGCTTAACGCCCCCACTTTCGCTTGCTCTCCTTGCCGAACCGACCCTTGCGCGTCCCAGGTTTGCCCTCGTTGGATCGCCCCACCAAAGGCGCCTTCTGCTGACCTTCGGGCAGGCCGAGCTCGCCGGCTTCGAGCCGCCGGATCTCATCACGCAGCCTTCCGGCCTCCTCGAACTCGAGGTCTGCCGCGGCGTTGCGCATCTTCTTTTCGAGGTCCTCGATGTACGACCGCAAATTATGCCCGACGAGGTTGTTCGCGCCCTCGGCCTCGATGTCGACCAGCACGCCGTCGCGGCTCGCCGTATCGGCGACGATGTCATGGATGTTGCGCTTGATCGTCTGCGGGGTGATGCCGTGTTCGAGGTTGTAGGCCTCCTGCCGCTCGCGGCGGCGGTCGGTCTCGGCGATCGCGCGCTCCATCGAGCCGGTCATGCGGTCGGCGTAGAGGATGACGCGGCCGTCGACATTGCGCGCGGCGCGGCCGATCGTCTGGATCAGCGAGGTTTCGCTGCGCAGGAAGCCTTCCTTGTCGGCGTCGAGGATGCAGACGAGCCCGCATTCGGGAATATCGAGGCCCTCGCGCAACAGGTTGATGCCGACAAGCACGTCATAGACGCCGAGGCGCAGGTCGCGGATCAGCTCGATGCGTTCGAGCGTCTCGACGTCGCTGTGCATGTAGCGGACGCGCAGCCCGGCCTCGTGCATGAATTCGGTCAGGTCCTCGGCCATGCGCTTGGTCAGGGTAGTGACGAGCGTGCGATAGCCGGCCTTGGCGGTCTCGCGGCACTCGTTGATGCAGTCCTGGACCTGGTCCTCGACCGGGCGGATCAGCACCGGCGGGTCGATCAGGCCGGTGGGTCGGATCACCTGCTCGGCGAAGACGCCGCCGGTCTGCTCCATCTCCCAATTGCCCGGCGTGGCCGAGACCGCGAAGGTCTGCGGACGCATGGCTTCCCACTCGTTGAAGCGCAGCGGGCGGTTGTCGATGCAAGACGGCAGGCGGAAGCCGTATTCGGCCAGGGTCAGCTTGCGGCGGTGGTCGCCGCGCGCCATGGCGCCGATCTGCGGCACGGTCTGGTGGCTCTCGTCGACGAAGAGCAGCGCGTTGTCGGGCAGGTATTCGAACAGCGTCGGCGGCGGTTCGCCGGGCATGCGCCCGGTCAGGAAGCGGCTGTAGTTCTCGATGCCTGCGCAGGAGCCGGTGGCGGCGATCATCTCGAGATCGAAATTGGTCCGCTGTTCGAGCCGCTGGTGCTCGATCAGCTTGCCCTCGGCCTCGAGTTCCTTGAGCCTTTCGCTGAGCTCGAACTTGATCGCCTCGCTCGCCTGCTTGAGCGTCGGCCCCGGGGTAACGTGGTGCGAATTGGCGTAGACGCGGATATTGTTCAGCTTGTTGCCCGCCTTGCCGGTCAGCGGGTCGAATTCGGCGATTTCCTCGATCTCGTCGCCGAAGAAGCTGATGCGCCAGGCCATGTCCTCGTAGTGCGAGGGATAGATTTCCAGGCTGTCGCCGCGGACGCGGAAATTGCCGCGCGAGAAGGCAGCGTCGTTGCGCTTGTACTGCAACGCGACGAGCTTGCGAACGATCTCGCGCTGGTCGACGGTCTCGCCCTTCTTGAGGTCGAAGATCATCGCCGAATAGGTCTCGACCGAACCGATGCCGTAGAGGCAGGAGACCGAGGCAACGATGATCACGTCGTCGCGTTCGAGCAGCGCGCGCGTCGCCGAATGGCGCATGCGGTCGATCGCCTCGTTCACCGAGCTTTCCTTCTCGATGTAGGTGTCCGACCGCGCGACATAGGCCTCGGGCTGATAGTAGTCGTAGTAGGAGACGAAATACTCGACCGCGTTGTTGGGAAAGAAGCTCTTGAACTCGCCATAGAGCTGCGCCGCGAGGATCTTGTTGGGTGCCAGAATCAGCGCGGGACGCTGCAGCGCCTCGATCACCTTGGCCATCGTGAAGGTCTTGCCCGAGCCGGTGACGCCGAGCAGCACCTGGGTCTTATCGCCCGCCAGCGCGGCCTCGGTCAGTTCGGCGATCGCCGTCGGCTGGTCGCCGGAGGGCTGATATTCGGAGACGAGTTCGAAGCGCTTGCCGCCATCGCTCTTCTCGGGACGGGCCGGACGGTGGGGAACGAAGGTTTCGGTGGTGACGGGCTCTTCGAGTCCGCGACGGATAACGAGTTCGGCCATACGCGTACATATGGCGAACGACGCGGCGGGGTTCAACCTTCCCATCCGGGGATTGACGCCATGCTCCGCACTGTCTGTAACGCCGCCGAGAGATCGGAGAGAAAGATGCCCAAGACCATCGAAGACGTGATTGCCGAGTCCGAGATCAAGGACGTGCACTTGCGCTACTGTCGCGCGAACGATCGCCGCGACGAGGAACTGATGCGATCGTGCTTTCACCCCGACGCGGTGATCGAACTGCACGAGCCGCTCGATGTCGAAAGCTTCATAGGCATGGGCCGGATGGTGCTCGGCCTATTCTCGGTTACCTGGCACAACACGGGCAACCAGCTCGTCGAGGTCAAGGGCGACGTGGCCTGGGCCGAGCACTACACGACCTCCTCGCACCGCTCGCCGGCCGACGAAAAGGGACCCGAGCGCGACTTCATCGTCTTCGGTCGCTACGTCGATCGTTTCGAGAAGCGTGACGGCGCATGGCGCATCGCCAGGCGCAAGATGCTGGTCGACTATACGCGTACCGATCCGGTTCTGCCCGGCGATGCCGGCATGGGCAGCAGCGGCGGATCGCGCGATCGCAACGATCCCTCTTATACCTGGCGCCTCGACTGACGGGATCGCGCTTTCGTCAGGAACCCGACGCCGCAAAATGCTTTGGCAGGTCTGGGTCGCCTGATACCGTGGCGGCGCTCAGGGAGAAGACCAATATGACCGCATTCCGTACCGCCGCCCTCGTGACCGCCACCGCGCTCGCCGCGCTGTCGCTCTCGGCCTGCAAGAAGGAGGGCGTCGTCGCCAAGGACGAGTCGGTCGAATCGGTCGCCAAGAAGGTCGACGAGAGCGGGATCAAGCCCCAGCCCGGTCGCTGGGAATCGAGCGTGAAGATCGGCAAGATGGACCTGCCCGGCCTGCCGCCGCAGGCCAAAGAGGCGATGGGCAAGCAGATGGGCGCGACTCAGACCTTCGCGAGCTGTCTGACTCCCGAACAGGCCGCCAAGCCCGATGCCGGGTTCTTCCAAGCCGGTGCGAAGGACTGCAAGTACGACAGTTTCGTCATGGCCGGCGGCAAGATCGACGCCGCGATGACCTGCGATCGTGGCGGCCAGACGCTGAAGATGACGATGGCCGGCACCTACAGCGAAACGAGTTACGACATCGAAGTGAAGTCGCAGGGTGAAGTCCAGCCGGGAATGCCGATGTCGATGGAGATGTCGATCGCCTCGCATCGCGCCGGCGAATGCAACGGCACCGAGGTCAGCGCCGCCGCGCCGCCGGCCAAGCCATGACGTTCAGCCGGCGTTATCCTAACGCCGCTACACGGAGTCGATGATAGCGACGATGTTCGGGACTTTCCGCGATAGGGCGATGGGCGCGAGCCGGGAAATGGCCCGGCGCACGGCGCTCGCGCGTCAGCCGCGCCCCGAAGGCGTGAGCGGTCCGCCCCTCAAGCTCTTGCTCGCGGAGCTCGGCGCGCTGGCGGGACGCGGACTGCCGCGCGAGGTGCCCAGCCACGTCGCGCGCAATCCGCAACCGGTCATGCTGCTGCCGGGCTTCGGCGCGCATCCGGGCCGGATGCGGCGGATGGAGCAGGCTCTGCTCGCCGCGGGCCACGAGGCGCAGGACTGGGGCATGGGCTTCAACCTCGGCCCGACCGAGGCCAACTTCGTCTTCCTGATGCGTCGCGTCGGCGCGCTGGCCCGCGAATACGGTGAGCCGGTGGCGCTCGTCGGCTGGAGCCTGGGTGGGCTGTTCGCGCGCGAGATTGCGCATCGACAGCCCGATTCGGTCTCGCGCGTGATCACCATGGGCACGCCGTTTTCGGGCGATCGCCGCGCCAACAACGCCTGGCGCGCCTACCAGCTCATAACGGGCCACGCGGTTGACGAGCCTCCGATCGAGTGCGAGCCGTCGAAACCGCCCGTGCCGACGATCGCATTGTGGAGCCCGCGCGACGGGGTTGTGGCGCCGCGTTCGGCCTGCGGCTGGCCCAGTGAGCGGGACCGCGCGGTGGCCGTTCGCTGCAATCATCTCGGCTTCGCCAACGATCCGCGCGTGATCGCAGAAGTGCTGCGCCAGTTGGACATGGATTACTGAGCGTTCGCCATCGCGAAACATTAGACGGTATTTGACTCTCGCCTCGCAAACGGCTGCATAGGCCGCGCAGGTAGGGAGAGAGCCATGCTGGAAATCTGGCGAGCCGGAGGCTCGAACACGGGCGCTACGCCCGAACTCGCCCGCGGCGTCGAGGCCGAGGGCTGGGACGGCCAGATGTTCATGGATTCGCAGTCGCTCTCGGCCGATCCTTATGCGCAGATGGGCGCCTGGGCGGCCTGGACCGAGCGGCTCAAGCTTTCGCCCGGCGTGACCAATCCGTTCACGCGCAACCTCGCGGTCTCGGCCACCTCGATCGCGACGATCCAGGCAATCTCCCAGGGCCGCGCCGTGCTCGGCATCGGCCGCGGCGATTCGGCGCTCGCCTATCTAGGCTATGCGCCGGTGAAGCTCGCTTGGTTCGAGAAATCGCTCGAGACCCTGCAGGCGCTGCTGTCGGGCGCGGAAGTGCCGTTTGCCGACAGCGGCAGCACGACCGGCGCGGCGCCCTCGCACGAGGGCCTGTCGCTCGGTGCGCGGCCCGAGGGTGTGCGGCTGCGCTGGTTGCCAAATGGCCTGCGCAAGGTGCCGCTCGACGTCGCCGCGACCGGCCCCAAGGTCATCGCCATGGCTGCACGGATCGCCGAGCGCGTTACCTTCAGCGTCGGCGCAGAGCTCGAGAGGATGCAATGGGCGCTGGAGCTAGCCCGCGAGCACGAACCCGCGCCGCGCTCCTATGGCGCGCAGGTCATCGTCGTCTGCCATCCCAACGAGGCAACGGCGATGGAGGTGGCCATGCATATGGCGCCGCCGCTCGCGCGCTTCCAGGTGATCCAGGGCAAGACCGTGGGCCCGGCCGACGCGGCGATGGCGCAGAACATGGACGCCATCAAGGACGGCTACGACATGACGAAGCACGGCGTCCACGACGCCAAGGACCGCATCGTCGGTGGCGGCATGACACGAGAATTCGTCAAGCGGTTCGCCGTGGTCGGCACGCCCGATCACTGTACCGAGCGGCTGCTGACGCTGCGCGCGGCGGGGCTCGAGCGGTTCGTCGTGGTCGGGCCGGGGTTCTATCCGAACGAATGGGGCGAGGCGGCAGGTCTGTTCGCCCGCGAAGTGATACCGGCGCTGCGCGCGGCCGGATGAGGGGGTGATTGTGGTGAGTGCGGACTATGTGATCGCCGGCGGTGGTAGCGCCGGCTGCGCCCTGGCGGCGCGCCTGTCGGAAAATCCGACCAATTCGGTCGTGCTGCTCGAAGCGGGCGGGACCTCGGACGGGTTCATGAATCGGATGCCGGCCGGCGGCATGAAGATGATTTTCGGCGAGCACGACTGGCAGCACCTTACCGAGCCCGACCCTTCGCTGAATGGCCGACGCGTGCCGTGGAATGCAGGCAAGCTGCTCGGCGGCGGCTCGTCGATCAACGGCATGATCTACATCCGCGGCGACCGGTCGGACTACGACGCCTGGGACAAGGATTTCGGCTGCATCGGCTGGGGCTGGAACGACGTCCTGCCCTATTTCAAGAAGTCCGAGGACTTCTCGGGCCCGCCGAGCCAGCTCCACGGCACCACGGGGCCGCTCGGCGTCGGCCTGCCGACCTCGCAGCATCCGCTCGCCAAGGTCTTCGTCGAGGGCTGCGAAGAATACGGCCTGCGCGCGATCGAGGACTATTGCTCGGGCGACGTCGACGGTGCCTTCCGCATGTTCGTGACCCAGAAGAACGGTCAGCGGTCGAGCGCCGCGGCTGCCTTCCTCAAGGCGGCCGAGGGACGGCCGAACCTGACCGTCATCACCGGCGCGCTGGTCGACAAGGTCGTGATCCAGCATGGCCGCGCCACCGGCGTGCGCTATCGCCAAAACGGCGTTGAAAAGATCGTCGAGGCGCGCCGCGAAGTGATCGTCAGCACCGGTGCGATCGCCTCGCCGGCGGTGCTGATGCGCTCGGGCATCGGCCCGGCCGGGCAGCTCAAGGCCCAGGGCATCGAGGTACTGGTCGACGCGCCTGAGGTCGGCCAGAACCTGCAGGAGCACGCGAGCTTCCATTCGACCTTCCAGGTCACCCAGCGCACCTACAACCAGATGATGAAGCCGCTGACCTTGGCGCGCGAATTCCTGCGCTATGTCTTCACTCGCAAGGGGCTGATGACGATCGTGCCGGTCGAGGCCATGGCCTATCTGCGCTCGACGCCCGATCTGTCGTTCCCCGACATCAAGCTGTCGTTCGGGCTGATGTGCTACGACATGGCCAAGCGCAAGCCGCACCACCTGCCGGGCGTGACGGTCTACTGCAACGTCGCCAAGCCTAAGAGCCGCGGCGAGATCCGACTCAAGAGCGCCGATGCCGCCGACAAGCCGGTGATCGACCATCGCCTGCTCGGCCATCCCGACGACATCGCGACGATGATCAGCGGCGCCAAGCAGGTGCAGGAAATGTTCAAGACTCCGGCCCTGGCTGCGGTCACCGTCGGCGGGTTTACGCCAAGCCCGGTACCGACGAGCGATGCCGAGTGGGAGCAGCGGATCCGCAACGAGAGCGGCATCGGCTATCACCCGGTGGGCACCTGCCGGATGGGTGGCGACGCGACCTCGGTGGTTGATCCGCGGCTGCGTGTGCGCGGCGTCGAAGGGTTGCGCGTCGTCGATGCCTCGATCATGCCGATCATGCCCGCGGCCAATACCAATGCGCCGGCGATCATGGTCGGCGAAAAGGCGGCGGCGATGATCCTCGAGGATGCTAGCTGAGGGAACTTCGAGGCGCGACGATCATTGTTCAGGGCGCAATTCGAAAGGGGAACACCCATGCGCAAGACCTTGATCATCGCCCTCTCGCTCACCGCGGGCCTCGCCTTGGCCGGCTGTTCGGAGAAGACCCAGGACCATGCCGAGAAGACCGCGGAAGCGGTCGGCCAGGACGTCGACAATGCCGTCGACGGCGCTGCGGGTAAGGCGGGCACCGCAGTGGACCATGCCGCGGGCGATGCCGCGAACGCGGTGGGCAATGCCGCGAACGACAGCGCCAAAGCGATCAGCAGTGCGGTCGACAAGGCCGAGGCTGCCGCCGATCGCGCGGGCGAGAAGATCGAGCATGGCGCCGACAAGGCGCGTCAACGCGTTCACGAAGAGACCGCACCCGACAAGCACTGAGGGCGGGCAAACGCGGGGGCGATTTGCCCCCGTGGTCATTCCTGCGTGGCGACCGATCGGCTAGGCCGACAAGCGGCGCCGAACGGCGCAGCCGAGGAGAGCCCGCGTGATCACCGTCCATCACCTGACCAATTCGCATTCGCATGTCGTTCTCTGGCTGCTTGAGGAACTGGGCGTGCCTTACGAAATGGTGCTCCACCGGCGTGACCCGGTGACGCGCCGCTCGCCCGATACGCTGCGCGCGATCCATCCGGCGGCCAAGGCGCCGACGATCGAGGACAACGGCCTCGCCATGGTCGAATCGACCGGCGTGCTGCTCTACCTGCTCGAAGCCTATGGCGAGGGACGCCTGCGCCCGGCACCGGGGACCGCCGATGCCATGCGCTTCTACCAGTGGCTGACCTTCATCGAAGGCTCGGCCAAGGGGCCGGCGATGCAGTTCGTCCGGCTGGCGATGGGTCAGGCCGACGATGCCATGCGCGACATGGTCGCCCAGGCGGCCGCAGCCTCGTTCGGGTTGCTGGAAGCTGCGCTCGACGGCGCCGAGACGATCGTCCCCGGCCAGTTCACCGCCGCCGACATCCAGCTGACCTTCTTCGAGGAACTGCTCGAAGGCTTCGGCCAGATCGACAACTGGCCGAACATGAAGGCGCACCTCGCGCGCATGCGCGAACGCGAGGCTTACAAGCGCGCCGAGGCCAAAGGCGGCCCGGTCGATCTGAAGGGGCTTTTCGCGGGCATGGCCAAGTAGGTCCGGCATGACCGCCGCTGCCCAATGGCGCCCGATGCGGGCTGATGACGTCGATGGCGTCGTCGCGGTGGCGGCCTCGGCCTTTCCCGATCATTTCGAACGACGCGACTGCTTCGCCGAGCGTTTCGCGCTGTTCGCGCAGGGTTGTTTCGTTCTGGCCGAAGGCGACGCGGTGAAAGGCTATCTGATCGCCTATCCCTGGCCGCTCGGCGCGATACCACCGCTCAACAGCCTGCTCGGCGCGCTGCCGGTGGCCCGCGATACCTGGTATCTGCATGACCTGGCCCTGCATCCCGACATGCGCGGGCAGGGGCATGCACGGCCGATCGTCGAGCGTCTGGCCAGCGAAGCGCGCGCGCAGGGTGCGGTGCGGATCGCGCTCGTCTCGGTCAACGATTCGGTGCCGTTCTGGCAGGGCCTGGGCTTCGAGCCGCTTGCCGGCGACGCAACGCTCGCGCGCAAGCTCGAAAGTTATGGCGCGGCGTCGCGCTACATGGTCCGCGCGCTCTAGCCGGCGATCGGCTCGAGCACGACCACGGGAATCTCGCGCTCGGTCTTGGCCTGATAGTCGTCGTACTGAGGCCAGGCCTCGACCGCCTTGGACCAGAGCCGCTCGCGCTCGGGCGAGGGGGCGGTGTGGGCGCGGGCCTGGAACACCTTGTCTTTGACCTGCAGCGTGACGACGGGCTCGGCCTCGAGATTGAGATACCAGACCGGATGCTTGGGCGCGCCGCCGAGCGAGGCGATGATCACGTAGTTCGGGCCGTCGCTGACGAAGATCAGCGGCACGGTCTTGTCCTCGCCCGACTTGCGGCCCTTGGTCGTGAGCAGCAGCGTCGTGGCGTTGTTCCAGATGTAGCCGGTCTCGCCGCCGGTCGCGCGATAGGCTTCGACGTGGCTGGGACCCGCGATCGTGAAGTCCATTTCAGCAGGGCTGCGCGGGGGGCTGCCGAGGGTCATCGTCCATACCTTTCGAACCGGGAGGATGCGCCTGTCTTGGCACAGCTGGCCGTGCGCCTCAACGCGTCAGGCGCGTGGTGGCCTTCGGCGATAGCTGAGTGCTTCGGCGATATGGGCGCGGCCAATGGCTTTCGCGCTGGCGAGATCCGCGATTGTCCGCGCGACGCGCAGCACGCGCGTATAGCCGCGCGCGGACAGGCGCATCGCGTCGGCGGCCTGTGCCAGCAGCTTGCGCCCGGCCTCGTCGGGCGTGGCGTAAGTTTCCAGCGCGGTGCCGTCGAGCTCGGCATTGGTGCGCGCGCCGGTGTCGTCGAGCCGTGCGGTCTGGATCGCGCGCGCCTCGGCGACGCGACTGGCGACCTGGGCAGAACCCTCGGCCGGAGGCGGCAGCGACAGATCGGCAGCGCTGACCGGATCGACCTCGACATGGAGATCGATCCGGTCGAGCAATGGGCCTGAGATCTTCGCCTGGTAATCGGCCGCACAGCGCGGCGCGCGGCTGCAACCGAGCGCCGGATCGCCAAGGTGGCCGCAGCGACAAGGATTCATGGCCGCGATCAGCTGAAAACGCGCGGGATAGGTCACATGGGCATTGGCGCGCGCGACCGAGACCTCGCCTGTCTCGAGTGGTTGGCGCAGCGAATCGAGCACAGCGCGCTGGAATTCTGGCAGTTCGTCGAGGAACAGTACGCCCAGATGCGCGAGGCTGACTTCGCCCGGTCGCACGCGCAGCCCTCCGCCGGTCAAGGCCGCCATCGAGGCCGAATGGTGCGGGCTGCGGAACGGGCGGGCGCGGCTGATCCGTCCATCTTCGAGCGTTCCCGCGACCGAGGCGACCATCGAGACTTCGAGCGCCTCGGCCGGAGTCAGCGCTGGCAGTACGCCGGGCAGGCAACTCGCTAGCAGCGACTTGCCTGCGCCGGGCGGGCCGATCATCGCAAGATTGTGCCCGCCCGCTGCGGCGATCTCGAGCGCGCGCTTGGCGACTTCCTGGCCTTTGACCTGCGCGAGATCAGGCCCGCGTGGCGGCGGCGCGGCTTCGCCCGGCATGGGCGGGGGCAGCACCTGATAGCCCTTGAGGTGGTTGAGCAGGCTGATCAGGTCAGGCGCGGCGATCACCGAAATGCCGCTGGCCCAGCGCGCCTCCGAGCCTTGCGCAGCCGGGCAGATCAACCCGCGCTCGGCCGCCGAGGCATGCAACGCCGCGAGCAGCACGCCGGGCGAGGCGATCACGCGGCCATCGAGCGCGAGTTCGCCCACCGCGACATAGTCGGCCAGCAGCTCGGCATCGGTCACGCCCATCGCCGCGAGCAGCGCCAGCGCGATCGGCAGGTCGTAGTGCGAGCCTTCCTTGGGAAGGTCGGCGGGCGAGAGGTTGATCGTGATGACCTTGGGCGGCAGCGACAGGCCCATTGCTGCAAGCGCCGCGGTCACGCGCTGGCGACTCTCGTTCACCGCCTTGTCGGGCAAGCCGACGACATGGAAGCGCGGCAGCCCCGGCGCGATCTGGCACTGCACCTCGATCGCGCGCGCCTCGAGCCCCAGATAGGCAACCGTCGAAACCAGCGCGACCAAGCTTGCCCCCTGCGCAGTCTTGCCCGGGTGGTGTGACCCAGGTGCGCGCAGCTGTCGAGGGAATGCCTCGGGATCGGAGTAATCGCGCCCGGTAACACGCGATTAACGATGCCGGTCAGCCATCAGGTAAAGGAATTGGGCGCACAAGGTGGCATGCGCTCGATCGCCAAGCTCCTGCTCCCGCTCCTCTCGCTCGTCGCTACCCCGGCGATGGCGCAGGAGATCGTCTATGCCGACGTGACGCAGGATGCGGTCGCGCCGATGGCGGCCGAGCCAGCTGTGCTGACCCAGACGGCCGCTTCCGAAGAATTGAGCGCCGAACGCGTCGTCGCCACCTACCGACCGGCGCCGGTGCCGCGCGGGCTCGCCGCCTACGGGCCGTTTCGTGTGCTCGATGGGAACCGTGCTGCTCTGGTCGACGTGACCGACGCTACCACGCCGCGCCAGTTCGCGACCATGCTGCGCGACCATCCAGGCATCGCCGTGCTCGAGATGGTGCTTTGCCCCGGCACCGAGGACGATCGCGCCAATCTGCGCCTCGGCCTGATGCTGCGCGAGCACGGCGTCGCGACTCACGTTCCCGACGGCGGTTTCGTCGCCTCGGGCGCGGTCGAGCTGTTCCTTGCCGGCGAGACGCGTTCGGCCGAGCCCGCCGCGCTGTTCGCGGTTCACTCGTGGGAGGACGACGCGGGCCGTCAGGCGAGCGACTATGCCGCCGACGCTCCAAAGAATCGCGCCTACCTCGACTACTACCAGGCCGTCGGGATGACCTCTGTCGAAGCGCGCGCCTTCTACGCCATGACCAATTCGGTGCCCTTCTCGAGCGCCAAGTGGCTCAGCCGCGGCGAGCTTGCGCAGTGGGTGCGGCTCGACCGCGCAGCGCCCGTTCCGGCGCCGATTGCTGGCCCGTTCCAACTCGCCGCGCTTGACTCGTCCAGCGCCCTGCCTTAACGGCGCCCGTCTGTAATCCGGCCGCCTTCGCGGGCGGCCCTATTTCGTTTGAGATTTGAGGTTTTGCGATGAAGCGCACGTTCCAGCCCAGCAACCTTGTTCGCGCTCGCCGCCACGGCTTCCGCGCCCGCACCGCCACGGTCGGTGGCCGCAAGGTCCTGGCCGCGCGTCGCGCCCGCGGCCGCAAGAAGCTCTCGGCCTGATCGATTCGGTCCAGGATCGCGCGGTGAAGCCCGCGGTCCTGACGCGGCGGTCGGATTTTCTCGCCGCCAATCGGGGCTTGCGAGTCTCGCGCCCCGGTTTCGTGCTGCTCGCTCGTCCCAATGACGGCGCGGGGCTGCGCTTCGGCATCACCGTCACCAAGCGAATCGGCAACGCGGTCGTGCGCAATCGCATGAAGCGCCGCTTCCGGGCGCTGCTGCGCGATCTGCTGCCGCTCCACGGCCTAGCCGATACCGACCACGTCATGATCGGCCGCGAAGGCGGAGTCGAGCGCGATTTCGCGCTGCTCCAGGCCGAACTCCTCGCCGCACTCGGCCGCGCCAAGGACGGCAAGGGCGATCCGCCGCGTAAAGGACCCGGCAAGGGCCGCGGGGCGAAGCGGTGAAGCACTTGCTCATCTGGATTGCGCGCGCCTGGCAACTCGGCCCTTCGCGCGTGCTTCCGCCCTCCTGCCGCTATGCCCCGTCGTGCTCCCAATATGGCATCGAAGCGGTGGGGAAATACGGTGCGATTAAGGGTGGCTGGCTGACGTTGAAGCGTATATTGCGCTGCCACCCCTGGGGCGGACACGGCTATGATCCGGTCCCCTGATCGCGCCGGACAAGAATAGGGACCCTTCGTGGACAATCAGCGTAACATCATCATTGCGGTCGTGCTGACCGCGCTGATCCTCTTCGGTTGGGATTACGGGGTCAAGCAGGTCTACCCGAACGCCAACAAGCCTAAGCCCGTCGCCGCGGCGCCGGCCGCGCCCGAAGCGGCGGCGCCCGGCAAGCCGACGCGCGAGGGTGGGCTGACCAATTCGGCCGACATTGCGCTCGAAGCGCGCGACCTCAAGTCCGCGCTCGCCACGGGCGGTCGCATTCCGGTCGACGCACCGGGCCTGGCCGGCTCGATCAATCTGACCGGCGCGCTGGTCGACGATCTGACCACGAAGCGCCACACCGCGAGCGTCGAGAAGAACAGCGGCCCCGCGCGCATCTTCTCGCC
>SECS01000210.1 GCA_004211435.1 Novosphingobium sp.
ATCCCCAAGCCCGGCGCCGGATCTGCGGACGTCCACCTCGATCCGTTCCCCTACGGCTGGATCGACGGATATCTGCCTCGCGACCTTTACGACCGTCTGGATCGGCATTTCGTCATGCCGGGCGCACGGCCCGCCATGGACACGCTGAAGCGCGGCAAGAAGCGCGTCGCCTTCATCCTCCCGGATATGCCGGAGCACCTGCTTGACCTCGATGCCGACTGGCTCGACTACCTGAGGGCTCTGGGACGCCCGGATTTTCTCCAGCACTGCCTGGACTGGGCCAAGGCTCTGGTCCCACTCGACAGCCTGCCGGCGGGTCCATATCGCGAGCTTTTTCGGCTGCGCCAGGCGCTGCGAGCGGAAGACGTCGAGCTATACTGCGAGTTTTCCAGCATCGACGATGCCGCGTTCCTGCCGCCTCACTCCGACGCCCCGGACAAGATCCTCAGCTTCGTCCACTATTTCGCTCAGGCGGACTGGGACCAGGCGTGGGGCGGGGGCACCGAGATCTACCGGCCTCGCCGCATCGAACAGAGCAGAAATTTCAGCAACTTCTTCCTGTCCAGAGACGAAGTCGATCTCGCGGGGTCGTGCGCCTTCGCTCCCAATCGCCTGTTCTTCTTCGCCAAGACCGACCGGTCATGGCACGGCGTATCTCCCCTTGCCGCCGAGACACGCCTGCCGCGGCGATCGTTCAACTTCAGTCTTCGCATTCGACCCGACGCGAAAATCGATCCAGCCTTCGCCATGATCGCTGCACAGATACAGGCGGACGAGCGAGGCGCGTTCACGGCATGAACGAACCTCTGAGCTGGGCGACGCTGGATTACTGGCGCCGGCGCAAGCCGGCCGACGCCGCGATCCTGACGACCGCAGCGCGGCCGCCCCTGCTGTGGGCCGATCTGCCGGGCTTGATCGCGCGCATCGCCGAGCACCTGCGCATGCAGGGGGTGGCGCAGAGCGCGCGGATCGCGATCGCCATGCCGCCTGGAGCCGAGACGGCGCTTGTGACGCTTGCCGCCATGCAGTGCGGCGTGGCGGCGCCGTTGAATCCAGAACTGACGGCCTTGGAGCTGGCTTCGGCCATGCGCCGTCTGCGGCCGCACATCCTGATCGTGCGCGAAGGTCTGCCGGGTCGCCCCGAGGCCGTCGCGCAATCGTTGGGTATACCGACGCTCGCGGCCGCCTGGTCCATCGACGATGGACCGGGCGGCGTCCAGCTGACGTCGGCGCAGGCGCGCGCCGTGGCCGGAGATGACGCTCTCGCGGCGCCGGACGGGACGCGTTTGATCCTGCAGACGTCCGGCACCACGGCCGAGCCCAAGCTCGTCCCCCTGACCGAGGCCAACCTGTTCGCGTCGGCCGCCGCTCTGATGAGATCGCTGTCGCTGACGGAAGACGACCGTGCGCTGAACCTGCTGTCGCAGTTTCACATCGGCGGTCTGTGGGACCTGATCGCCGCTCCCCTGTTCTCGGGCGGCAGCGTTATCTGCGGCGGCGTTTTTTCGGTCGCGACCTATCGGGCAGGCTGTGAGCTTGCGCCGACCTGGGTGCAGCTGGCGCCCAGCATGATCCACGCCCTCGTCGAGACCAAGGCGCCCGCGCCGCCGACGCTGCGGTTCGTTCGCTCCGTTTCGGCGCCCTTGTCGATGGCGCTGAAGGCGGAGGCCCAGACGCGCCTGGGTCGGCCCATCGTCGAGATCTACGGCATGACGGAGACGGCCGGGGTCATCACCAGCAATCCTCTCGATCCGGCGCAGCAGAAGCCGGGATCGGTGGGCGTTTCGGTCGGCCCGACGATTGCGGTACTTGACCCGTCGGGGCGCCCGGTCCCGATCGGATCGTCCGGTGAAGTCGTGCTGCGCGGCCCGCAGGTGTCGCCGGGCTATCTGGCCGCAGCCGCCGGTGACGCCGCCGTCTTTGCGGCTGACGGTTTCCACACCGGCGACCTCGGTCGGATGGACGAAGACGGTCATCTCTGGCTGGTCGGGCGATCAAAGGATCTGATCAATCGCGGCGGCGAAATGATCGGACCCGCAGAGATCGACGCCGCCGCCCTTTCGCTGCCTTGGATCGCGGACGCGGCGGCCTTCGCGGCGCCACATCCCACCTTGGACGAAGAGATCGAGATGGCCGTCGTTCTGAAGGCGGGAGCACAGCCTCAGACGGCTCTGGAGACGACCCTGGCGGCGACCCGCGACGCCCTGCGCCCCCTGTTAGGCTACGGACGGATGCCCGCGCGCATTCACGTCGTTCAGGCGGTCCCGCGCACACCCGGAGGCAAGCTTCAGCGTCATCTGCTGGCCGAGCAGTTCTCCGGTCTGCCGCGTGCCCATGTGGCGCCCGCGGCGGATCGCGCTGCGCTCGCATGGCCCGAGCGTCCGGTGGCGCGCTGGGTCGCCGGCGTCTGGGCCTCGGTGCTCGACCTCTCGGTCATGGGGGCCGGCGAGGACTTCTTCCAGTCCGGCGGATCGTCCCTCCAGGCGGCCCAGGCGGCGGCGCTCATACAGAGCCGGTTTCCCGATCAGATGCTGTACGTCTCGTCGGTCTACGAAGCTCCCACTCCGGACCAGCAGGCCGACTTCCTGGGCGAGCACTATCCGGAAATCACCGCGCGGATTCTTGGCGAGACATTGCGGCCCGATGGCGGCCTGACGCATCTGGGCGAGGCCGACCAAATGCGGTTCGCTCGCCTGGTCAGAAGCCCGCTGGGTCCACACGTCGCAGGCGGGCGCCCAATCCCTCCGGCCATATTTATTCTGAGCCCGCCCCGCTCAGGGTCGACCCTGCTGCGCGCTATGATGGCGGGGCATGACGCGCTGTTCGCGCCGCCGGAACTCTATCTGCTCAGCCATCCGGACCTGGCCGCCCGGCGCGACTGGTATGGACGGGCCCATGCGTCGCAGCTCGAAGGGCTGCCTCGGGCGTTCATGGGAGCGACAGGTTGTTCCGCCGAAGAGGCGCAAGCGGTCGTCTCCGAAATGGAGCGGGACAACCTGCCGACCGCGGACGTGTATCTGCGGCTCCAGACCGCGATAGGCGAACGTCTGCTGGTGGACAAGACGCCCTTCTACGGCGTCCATCCCTCCGTGCTGACCTCGGCCGAGGCGACATTCGAACGGCCGATCTACATTCACCTCAGCCGCCACCCCTATGGCATGATCCGCTCGTTCGATCAGGCGCGCCTGGGACAGCTCTGGTGGCCGCGCCTCACCGGACCTGACGGTGATCCAGCCTGTCCTTTCGCCTCGCGCCAGCTGGCGGAGCTGATCTGGACCCATATCCACGCCAACACGGTGACGTTCCTGCAGGGCGTGCCGGCAGATCGTCAGATCCACGTTCGCTACGAAGCCCTGGTCGGCGATCCAGAAGCGACCGCCCGGCGTCTCTGTGCGACCTTGGGCCTTCCCTTCGACCCGGCCATGCTCGACCCGCTCGCGGACCCGTCTGGTCGCATGACCGATGGACTGCGGGCCGAATCCAGAATGATCGGGGACCCCAAGTTCCATTCGCACAGCGCCATTGACCCACGCGCGGCCGACCAGTGGAAAACGGCTTACGATCGGGACTTTCTGTCGTCGCGAGCCGGCGCCTTGGCGAACGCACTGGGCCATACCGAGCGAGTCGACGCCGCAGACGATCGGGTTGAGTTCGACGTCTGACGTTGACCTTGCGACGGGGCGATGCAAACGACCGAGCAGGCCGTGGCGGGGCCGGCGCAGAGGATTTCGCAGTTGGACAGCGTCGCCCGCCAGACCGCTTGTGAGCCATCGGTCGATCTCACGCGTCGCCTGGAAGACCTCGCGCGGCGCGGGGTGCGGCTGTGGGTCGATGACGGACGGCTTCGCTGCAGCGCCCCAGCTCAGTCGCTCGACGACGATCTGCGCGACTGGCTAAAGTCGGAGCGCGAGACCCTGCTGACACTCCTGACGCCGAACGCGCCTCTCGCCATCGATCCGATCCGCCCTGCCGACGCGGCTTCGCCCCGCGCGACCCTGGCCCAGGAGGCGTTGTTGCCGCTTGCGCGCGCGCACAGAGCAGACGGACGATACAATGTGC
>SECS01000211.1 GCA_004211435.1 Novosphingobium sp.
CGGTGTCGAGCGTCTGCATCGCCGCTTCCGTGCCGATGTCCACGGCGCTGCGCTGGGTGGGCCAGATGACCGACAGCGGCCTGCTGCGCCGCTGGCCCGACGCGCGCGACGGCCGCCGCGACCTGATCGCGCTGACCGACACCACTGCGGGTCACATGCGCGAGTATCTCTGCGCCGTGCACGCCGTGATGCGGCGGGTTTGAGCGCAGCGCTGCACCACCCTTACCGCTGCGACTGGCTTCACTGCGTTCAGCAAGTGTCGCTGCCTCTCCCGCCAACGTGAGAGAAGAAAAAGCGCCTCCGGCCTTCTCCCGCTGGCAGCAGAAGGAAGAGTAGCAGGCTCCGTCAGGAGCTAGCGCAGCCTGGATGTGGGCGGCGAGTCAGTTCCCCGCCTGCACGGGCGTCGCACCTTCGGCCTCGCGGCGCTTGCGCTCGTCGTACTGGCGCTCGGCCTCCTCGACGCGGACTTGGGTGTCGGCGGCTTCAGCGTCGAGGGTCGACAGGCGCTTCTCGCGTTCGGCCTGGATCAGTTCGCCGAAGCGGATCGAGGGATCCTGGTCTTTTTCGGCATAGGCGCGGTTGATCAGCTGCTGGGTGCAGCCGAGCGCCCCGCCCGCGCCGACGGGCGAGCAGCTCTGCGTGCCGGTACGGCCCACGGTCTCATAAGCTAGGACCTTGTTGTTCCAGGCATCGTTGCGCGGCGAGTCGCTCCCGCGCAGCGGCTCGGGAATGCGGTAACGCTCCGATTCCTCCTTGCGCGCGCAAACCGTGATCTCGTCTTCCTTGCCCTGCGGGCAGGCGTCCTGACCGTAGACGATGACGAGGTTGACCTTCTCGTCCGGGCTCTGCGCCATGGCGGGAACGCCAGGAAGCAGCAGCGTGGACGCCAGGGTTGCGGCAGCGATCAGAGAAAAGCGGGACACGGCGGAGCTCCTTGCTGGGCGTCTGGCTGACGTATCGGCGATATAGGGTCGCCGCCCGTGAATGCTAAATTAAGCGGCGGCGGGGCGCCATTGTTCCTGCGCAACGGGGATCAGATCCGCTCGGACAGGCGGATCGCCAGACGGCAGCCCATGCGGATCGCCGCGGAGACCAAGGGATAGGCGGGCGCGTCTTCGGCCCCCGCCGCCAGCGCGGCCTCGCGGTGCTCGCGCTCCTCGTCGCGGAATTCGGCGATCATCTCCGACAGTTCTGGATCGCTATCGCCGAGCTCCTCGAGCTGGCGCGAATAGTGGCGGTCGATCTCCTCCTCGACCGCGGCGGTGCAGGCCATGGCGGTTTTAGGGCCAGCTAGCGCTGTTACCGCGCCCAGCGCGAAGCCGGCGACGTCCCACAGCGGCTGCAGCGCTGTCGGGCGCACGCCGCGCTTGGCAAGCAGCGCATCGAAGCGCGCGCGATGCTCGGCCTCCTGCGCGGCCATCGCCGCGATTTCGGCCGCGCGCGGCGTCCGATTGCCCATGACCGCGAGCTGGCCCGCATAGATTCGCGTCGCGCCGTACTCGCCCGCCTGGTCGACGCGCAGCATGGTTTCGGTATCGGGCTTCATCGCGCCGTCTCCCGGCTACGCAGCAACAGGAACGCGATCGCCAAGGCGGCCGCGCCCGAGAACAGGAAGTTCCAGCCCGCGAGCGAGACGCCCAGCAGGTCCCAGGGCGCCGTGTCGCAGCGCACTAGGGGCGCGTTCATGATCGCCGCGAGCGGATCGCCGCCGGCCGCCGCGGTCGAGGTGCAGGCGGTGAACCCCTGCCACCAGTGGTACTCGACCCCGGCGTGGAACAGGCCGATCAGCCCGGCGACGGCGATTGCAAAGCCCGCGAGGCCGACGATCGCGCGGCTCTCGCGCAGGAACAGCGCGACCACGGCGAGGCCCAGCGCGGTGAAATGGGCATAGCGCTGCCACCAGCACATCTCGCAGGGGAACAGGCCAAAGGCGAACTGGCCGATGTAGGCGCCGCCAAGCAGCGCCAGCGGGGTCGCCAGCGCGACCAGCCGTGCGAGCTTGAGCGCCGTGCGTCCCCCCTGATTCATGTCGCCGCTCAGCGCTTGCGCGCCGCCAGCAGACCCGGCTGCGCGGTGCGCCGCAAGGTGTCGACCGCATAGTGGAGCTGGAAGTCGGTGATGCCCTTGGCCTTGAGCTGCTCGGCGGTCTGCTTGAAGCGCGGATCATCCTGCTTGTCGGTCTCGAGCTGCTTGTCCTCGAGATTGACCTCGTTGATCAGGTGGCCGCGCAGGTCGCTCTCGCGCAGCGCGCGCTCGGAGCGCTTGCGCGCATCGGGATCGGACAGCTGCGGCACGCGGATGTCGGGTTCGATGCCGCCTTCCTGGACCGAATGGCCCGAGGGCGTGAAGTAGCGCGCCGTCGTGAGCTTGACCGCCGAGCCGCGGTCGAGCGTGAACATCGACTGGACCGAGCCCTTGCCGAAGGTCCGCTCGCCCATGACGATCGCACGGTCCTGATCCTGGAGCGCGCCGGCGACGATCTCCGAAGCCGATGCGCTGCCGGCATCGACCAGCACGACGATCGGCAGGCCCTTGGCGACGTCGCCCTTGTAGACCGATTCGGCCTTGTAATATTCGTTCTCGCTGGCGACGCGGCCGCGCTGCGAGACGATGTCGCCCGAAGTCAGGAACAGGTCCGACAGGCCGATCGCCTCGTCGAGCGAGCCGCCCGGGTTCGAGCGCATGTCGAGCACCAGCCCGCTGAGCTTGCCGCCGCTCTTGGCCTTGAGGTCGGCCACGGCCAGGTTCACGTCCTTGCCGACGTCGCGCGAGAACTCGTTGATCGTGATGACGCCGACATTGCCGTCGAGCTTCGAGGTCACGGGCTCGAGCTGGATCACACCGCGGCTGACCGTGACGTCGAAGGGATCGTCGCGGCCGGGGCGGAAGATCGTCAGGCGGATCGAAGTGCCCGGTGCCCCTCGCATCTTGGCCACCGCCTCGTCGAGATCGCCGCCGTAGTAGAGCTTGCCGTCGAGGTGGGTAATGAAGTCGCCGGCCTTGATCCCCGCTTGCTCGGCCGGGCTGCCGCGGAACGGCGAGACCACCTTGACCGCGCCGTCGTCCATCACGACCGACAGGCCAAGGCCCGAATAGTTGCCGTCGATCATCGTCTCGAGCCGCTGCAGACTGGCGCCGTCGAGATAGGACGAGTGCGGGTCGAGGCTTTCGAGCATGCCGTTGATCGCGCCCTTGAGCAGCTTGTCGTCGTCGATGTTGTCGACGTAGTTTTGCCGGACGAGCTGGTAGACCGCGACGAGCTTGCCGAATTCGGGGCCCGAGCGGCCGTCGACCGCGGCGAGACCCTGCGTCGTTACCGGCAGCAGCGCGACGGCGCTGACCAGCAGCGCAGCGCGGGCGATGGAAGCCAAGGATTTGCGAGTAAGGGCGGGCATCGTGCGTCTTTCAACCATGAGCGGCGCTTTTATCGCGCCCGGACGATGAACGCCAGATGGCGCTTTGTCGCGAGAATGCCAGCGAAAAGCGCGCAAGCGGCGCAAGGATCATCGCGACTGGACGAATTCGAGCGGATTTACCGGCACGCCATCACGGCGCAGCTCGAGCGTGACGAGAGATTGGTCGCCGCCCGCGGCTCCGAGCGGCGAGCCCGCAAGCAATTGCCCGCCGACACCGACGTCGAGCCGCGCAAGCCCGGTCACCAACGAAGTCCAGCCGCCCGGATGCTCGACGATGACGATGTTGCCATAGCCGCGGTAGGGTCCCGCAAAAGCCACGCGTCCCGATGCCGGCGCGACGATCTGCGCTCCCGCGCGCGTCGCCAGGGCAATGCCGCGGACGCGCGCGCCGCCACCGCGCTGGGTGTCGCCGAAGCCGCTCACAAGCCGCCCGGTCGCGGGCAGCATGTAGCCAGGCAGCCCCGTGGCCATGGGGCTCGGCGCATCGCCCAGGCTGGTGACCTGCGCCGCCTCGGGTCGCGCCGGACGCATGATCGGCCCCGGCAACCGCGCGAGCTGGTCGCGCAGCGCCCCGGCCTTACGAAGATCATCGGTCAGCGTCCCGAGATCGCGCGCCTGTTC
>SECS01000212.1 GCA_004211435.1 Novosphingobium sp.
TCCCTCCCCCGCGGGGAGGGGCCACCCCCTGCTCAATTTCAGGAGTTCCGCATGACCACCCGCACCGCCCATCCCAAGGTCCACCAGGTCTTCGTCGACCGCTGGTCGCCGCGCGCCTTCGACGAGAGCGCGATCCCCGACGAGGATCTCGAAGCGATCTTCGGCGCCGCCGGCCTCGCGCCTTCGGCTTTCAACTACCAGCCGTGGAAGTTCCTCTACGCGCGCCGCGGCGACGCCAACTGGGACCGCTTCCTGTCGCTGCTGATCCCGTTCAACCAGTCGTGGGCCAAGGACGCGGGCGCGCTCGTGTTCATCGTCTCGGACACCAAGCACCGCAAGGACGCCAACGCCTCTGGGGACGATCACGCAGACTTCTACAGCCACTCGTTCGATGCCGGCGCGGCCTGGGCGCAGATGGCGCTGCAGGCGAGCCTGCTCGGCTATCATGCCCACGGCATGACCGGCCTCGAGTTCGACAAGGCGCGCGCCGAGCTCGGCCTGCCCGACGACATCCGGCTCGAAGCCGCGGTCGCGATCGGCCGCCGCGATGCGCCCGAGCGGCTCCCCGAAGGCCTGCGCGGCGGCGAAGTGCCGAGCCCGCGCAAGCCCGTCGCCGAGATCGCTCTGGCCGGCAACTACCGCTGATCCCCCTGCCCCGGCGCGCCGCGACGCGCCGGGGAATGCCTTGCTTTTCGGGCAGTTCGCCCCCATATCGAGGTTACCGCGCGCATTCGACCTCGTAGGCGCTCGCGGCCGAGAGACCATCGCGCTCCCGCTTACGCTCCGGGAGCCCAGCCGTGGACCTCAACGAACTCTTCTTCCGCCATCAGATCGCCGTGATGCGCGTTCACAGCGCGCCCGACTGCGCCGAGCGCCACCGCCTCGGCGGCCTGGCCGACGGCATCGCCTCGCGCATCGGCCAGCTCCAGCAGCGGCTCGGTGCCTTCGGCACGCCGCTGGTGCGGAGTGCGGCACTGTGAGCCGGGCCATGAACGTCCAGCTCCCCGAGGCCGAAGTCGTCGCGCTCTGCGCGAAGGCCGAGGTCGAGATCAGCGCGATCGAGACTCTCGCCTCGGGCGGCACCCATGTCGTCGCGGTCACGCCCGACGGCGGCGCAGTGATGCGGCGGATCTTCGCCAAGCACCTGATCACGGGCCAGGTGAAGCGCTTCGCCTTCATGCATCCGCGACCGGCGCCGCTGACGCACTGACCGAGCCTTGGCTCCGGACCGACGGCCTCGCGTGCGGACGCGAGGCCGTTTCCGCGTTCAGAGCTTGCCCAGGATCGCGACTCCCAGCGTCACCCACAGCGCGAGCATGAACAGCACGCCGAGCACGAAAGCGCCGCCGCGGTGGCTCGGGTTGTTGTAGGTCACGTGGACCGCGCTCTGCACCACGCGCGCGGCGACGTAGCCCCAGGCGAAGACCAGCACCCAGGTCGAGACCACGCCGAGCACGAAAGCGGTCAGGCAGGCGGCGTAGAACAGGGTCGGCAGCTCGAACAGGTTGCCGTAGTGGCGCACCGCGGCGACGGTCGGCTCGGGCTCGGGCGTGCCCAGATGCGCCTTGTAGTAGTTGGGATCGTGGCCGCCCTTGACCGCCGCGCCGCGCGCCGCGCCCATCTTGAGGAAGGCGGCGAAGGTCAGCGCGACGATGACGAGCATCGGCACGAAGATCGAGACCTGGTTGGTGAGCATCCGGCATTTCCCCCTTGTTTCCCAGCGGCCTCCCCGCCGCCGGGGCCGACCATGCCCGCCCTGGCCCGTCCAGGCAATCGCTGCGCGGCGCTCGGGGCCCATAGGCTCCGCGCGGGGCACGCAGAGGCCGCAGCGAGGGAGCGATCCCGGCGGAGCGCCCATCCCCATTGCCCCGCCGTCCGCGGCGCCCGGCAGCGACCTTGCCCTGGCGCGCGGCCCCGTTGCGGCCCCTGCATGCCCCGCGCCGGCGATCAGGGCGGCGGCTTGGCGGCCGACAGGCGTCGGCGCGGGGTGGCCCAACCGAAGGCTTCGCGGATCTGGCGCGCCTCGTCGGGGGCGAGCTGCGAGAGCAAGGCCCGCGTGGTGAAGTGGCCCTGCATCACGCCGGCCCGATCGCGGTAGGCCCAGTCGCTGACCGCGCTCAGCGGCACGGTGACCCGCTGGCCCAGGCGATAGCCGCGCGCCTGCGGATTGTTGGCGAGCCGCCCGGTCAGGCTCTCGCCGCGGCGCACGACCTGCTCGACCCAGATATGCTCCCAGCCCTCGAGCGGGTACTTGAAGCTGAGGTCGCGCGCCCCCGCCGGCGGCGCGGCGAGCACGGCGAGGAAGCTGGGCAGGGTCCGCCGCGCTTTGGCCTTGGCGGCGTTCATCCGCCGGTCGTCGGTGCGGACGTCGACGGTTGCGTCGGGCTCGGCGCGCGGCTCGGCGGCGGCGGGCGGGGTCGACAGGAGCGCGGCCAGGGCCAGCGCGGGCGGCAGCATGGGAGTCAGGTTCAGCATGGCACCTCCTCGATCTTCGCGTCGGTCATGCAGTGGTGGCAGAAGGCGTAGTCGAAGGTCGCGCGCAGCGCCCATTGCTGCGTCTCGGCATCCCAGGCCGCCCAGGCATCGCGCGTGACCTCGTCCGAGCCGCATTGGCCGCAGACCATGCGGACCTTTTCGATGCTATCCCTGGTGGTCCCTTCGCCCATCGGCTGCACTCCCACTGACCGGGGAAGCATGCCGCATCGCTCCGCGCGCACAATCCGGGAACCCCCGTGATTGGTCCGAAACCGTCCAAACTCGGCGCGTCAGCGACGCCCCCGCCGGTCCGCTAGCCCCCGCGCTTGCGCTGGATCAGCTGGTCGAGCACGGCGCCGTCGATGTCGGTGTTGATCTGGATCCACAGCGGCAGGTGGTCGGACATCTGGTAGGTGAACTGGTCCTTGGTCAGGTCGGGGAACAGCGGCTTGTGATCGCCCTTGTAGAAGTCGAGCACGCCGCCCTTGTCGGTGAAGCTCTCGTCGAAGCGGGCGAAGTGGAGGATCTGGTCGTAGCGCTTGTCGCGCGCGAGGTTGGTGCCGAAATCGTCGTGGAGCAGCGCGCGTGGCAGCTTGAGCCCGGTCGAGGTCAGCGCCTGGAAGGTCGGGTGGTCGCGCGCGGGAATGTTGAAATCGCCCATGACGAGGACGTCCTGGTCCTCGCTGAACTTGCTCTTGATCTTGGCCTCGAGCCAGTTGGCCAGCCCCTGGATCTCGACGCCACGCTCGGCCTCGCTCTTGCCCCAGCGGACGTGGGTGGTGAAGGCGAGGAAGTCGAAATTGCCCGCCTTGAACGCGGCGACATAGGGCAGCCGCCACCACGAGGTCTCGGGCAGGTATTCGGCGCCCTTCTTGACCCGCGGCGGGAAGGCCTGGGCGGCCATGCCGTTGAAGGTGCAGGCGCGCTTGTCGAACAGGTAGCAGATCCGCTCCCAGTTGCCGCCGAAGTCGCGGATCGCGTCCGAATAGACGACGTCCCAATAGGGCCCGAGGATCGGCAGGATTCGCTGGAGGTCCTGCAGGTTCTCGTTGAGCTCGACCAGGCCGACGAGATCGAACTGGCCGATGACCTCGGCGATGTAGTGGATCGCCGCCGCGCTGCGCCGCTTGGTGCCGAATTCGCGGATATTCCAGGTGGCGATATTGAGCGTCTCGTCGAGCTTCGAGGGCGGGATCGCCGCGGCCTCGATGCGGCTGCGCAGGGTGCGAAGGCCTTCGGCGATGTCGAGCGGGAGGTTGCCGTGGAACATGGACGGGGTTCCTCGTTGCTGGGGCCGGACCGGGTTAGCCGGCGATCTTGACCGGGCGATGACTGGGGCGATGGCCGGGGCGCTGCCCGAGACCGGATAAGGTGACGAAAGTGACAAAAGTGACGAAAGTGACAAGGGGTCGAGCCGCCCGAAGTGTCACTTTGTCCATCGGGCTCACCGCCGCACGGTGCGCAGGCGACGCGCCAGCACGGCCACGCCATCCCAGAGCGCCGCGCGTTCCGGGTCGAGCCGCGCGCGCAGGCGATAGGCCGATTGCCGGCTCATCCC
>SECS01000077.1 GCA_004211435.1 Novosphingobium sp.
TGTCGTTCCTCAACGGCTCGCACAAGCTGGGCGTGCTGGGGAACTACACGAGCTACGATGGCAAGGACATCCGCGAGGTCTGGCCCGAGCTCAACGACTGCGAAGAGAGCCCGCAGATCAACTACGAGCTTGGCGACATCACCGTGCACACGCACCTGACCGTGCATGGGGCGGGGGCCAATCATCTCGATCGGCCGCGCTGGGCCTACCTCGTCCTGCCGCAGCCCGCCGACGCGCGCTGGAACGGTGCGCCGCCCGAGGCTTTCGATCCCAAGGCGCATGGCATGGAGCCTTACGGCAAATTCCCCGACGCGGCGTTTCCGATCATCGGGTGATCTGGATCCTCCCCTGCAAGGGGAGGAGGACCGCCGGCGTAGCCGGTGGTGGAGGGGTGTCCCCGCCAGCGGTTACACCCCTCCGTCAGCGCTGCGCGCTGCCACCTCCCCTTACAGGGGAGGAACATAGGCGCTAACCTCCCCCCATGAAATCCATCGCCACGCTCACGCTCAACCCGACGATCGACGCGTCCTACGACGTCGATCGGGTGATCCCGACGCACAAGATCCGCACGCGCAACGAGCGCTACGAGCCCGGCGGCGGCGGGATCAACGTCGCGCGCGTGTTCTGCCGGCTCGGTGGCCGGGTCGAATGCCTCTACCTTTCGGGCGGCGGCACCGGCGCGGCCTTCGACGGGCTGCTCGACGACATGGGCCTGCCACGTCGCGCGATCGCGATCGCCGAGCCCACGCGCGTTGCCAGTGCGGTGCACGAGGCGCAGACCGGCAAGGAATTCCGCTTCGTCCCCGCCGGTCCGACGATCTCGGACGAAGAATGCGCGGCTTGCCTCGACCTGCTGCGCGACGTGGACTGCGATTACTTCGTCGCCAGCGGCTCGCTGCCGCCGGGGATTGCGCCGGACTTCTACGTCCGCGCCGGCGAGATCATGCGCGAGCGCGGCATTCCGCTGGTGCTCGACACGTCGGGCGAAGCGTTGAAGTCCACCTTGGCCGCGGGCGGGGTCTATCTGGTCAAGCCGAGCGCGGGCGAACTGCGCCAGTTCACGGGTGAAGCTCTGGAAGAGCCCGAGGCGATCGGTGCCGCCGCCATGGCGATCGTCGCGGCAGGACAGGCGGAACTCGTCGCGTCGTCGCGGCAGGACAGGCGGAACTCGTCGCGGTGACGCTGGGCCACAAGGGCGCGGTGCTCGCGCAGGCCTCGGGCACGACCTTCGTACCGGCGCTGGAGATTGAGGCGCGCAGCGCCGTGGGCGCGGGCGATAGCTTCCTCGCGACGATGCTCTTCGCGCTGTCTGAGGGCCGCGATCCGGTCGAGGCCTTCCGCTACGGCATGGCCGGCGGCGCGGCCTCGGTCCTCAATCCGGGCACGGGCCTCGCGCATCCCGACGACATCGAGCGCTTGTTCGCCCAAGTGGCGCGGGCCTAGAACTCGGCGACGATCCGCCCGACCACGCCGCCGGCCTCGAGCCTGGCCAGCCCGGCGGGGATCTCGTCGAAGCCGATGCTCGAGGCCTCGATCGTCAGCTCGCCTCGCGCCATGTGGGCGATGACCGCGGCGGTGTTCCCGCGCTGGCCGCCGCCCGAGCCGACGAGGGTCACCGACTTGCCGACGAGCTCCATCGTCGAGATCGTCGCCGAAGTGCGGCCAAGGCCGACCTGAACCACCCGCCCGCCGACCCGGACCGCGCGGATCGCCCCGGCCGTGGTCTCGCCGAAGCCCGCGAAGTCGACGATCAGGTCGAGCTCTAGCCCGACCATGTCGAGCACGTCGGCGAAGACCTCGGTGACGCCCTGCGCGCGCGCCGCGGCCCAGGCCTCGCGCCGCGGTTCGGCGGCCCAGACCTGGGCACCGCCGAGCACGGCGAGCCGCGCCCCGGTCATCCCGAGCCCGCCGAGCCCGACGACGCCGACCTTCATGCCCGGCTGCAGCTCACCAGCCTTGTAGAGCGCGGTGTGCGAGGTCTGGCCGGCGTCGGTCGCGGCGGCGCCCTGCGCGAAGCTGACCGTATCGGGCAGCGGGATCAGACATTCGACCGGCACCAGGCAATGCGTCGCATAGCCGCCGTCGGCATGGCGTCCGGGACAGAAGGCGAGGCTGCCGGAGGCGACGACGCGGGCGCCCAGGGCGAAGCCACTCACGCCGTCACCCAGCGCGGCAATCTCGCCCGCGACCTCGTGACCAAGGACGATCGGCGGCGGTACCGGCATGAATGGCGTTAGCGTGCCATCCATCCGGCCGACGTCGCTATGGCACAGACCCGAGGCGCGCACGCACAGCAGCACTTCGCCTGGACCGGGGCGGGGCGTGTCGCGCGCGATCCGTTCGAGCGGCCGGTGCGCGCCGGTGAACAGCCAGGCTTCCATCCTAGAGCTTGAAGCCGCCGCTCGCGTCGATGGTCTGCGCGGTGATCCAGCGGCCCAGCGGGGAGGCGAGGGCATAGACGATGTCGGCAATCTCCTCGGGCTGGCCGAAGCGCTTGAGCGCGGTGAAGTTGATCACGCCCTTGGCCAGTTCGGGGTCCTCGGTGACATGGAGGTTGGTTTCGCCCGCGGTGAAGCCCGGCGAGACCGCGTTGACCGTGATGCCGCGAGGACCGAGGTCCTGCGCCAGCACGCGGGTGAAGGCCTCGACCGCGGCCTTGGCCATCGAATAGACGATGATGCCGGGATCGGTCAGCCGCGATCGATGCTTTTGTCGCCCGTGCGGCTGATGAACTCCGCATCGAGTGCGGCGATCAGCTTCTCGATCTCGCCAGGCTCGCCGATCTTCGCCTGGACGGTGAAGGCCTGCCCGCCCGCGGTTTCGATCGCGGCAACGGTGTCCGCCGCGGCCTGGTGGTTGCCCGCATAGTTGACCGCGACCAGCGCGCCGGCCGCCGCCAGCCGCTCGGCCATGGCGCGGCCGATGCCGCGTCCGCCGCCGGTGACCAGCGCCGTCTTGCCTGCCAAATCCTTCTGCATTCGTCGTTCCTCTCCTTGGCCGTCCCGCAGGACCGACCGAGGAGACCTCAGGCGACGATCGCGCGGCGGCAGAATTCCCAGATTTCGTCGGCGAGACGCGGCCGGCGATAGCTGGCCGGCTCCCCGCTTTCTTCCATCAGCGTCTCGATGTGGACGGTGCTGGCGATCAGATTGTAGATCAGCGTCGCTTGCAAGACGGGATCGCACTCGCGGAGCTGACCCGTGCGGATGCCTGCGCTGATCCGTTCGGCAATCATCGCGATCAATGGCTGCAGCGCGGCTTCCAGCTCGGCCGGGCGGCTCTGCGCGAGCCGCATGTGCTCGCGCACCATGGCCGAGATGCGGCGCATGCCGATGCGTCCGCGATGCGGCTGAGAACCCAAAACCAGCAGATCGGCGACGACGCGCAATTGATCGAGCGGGTCGGCGAGGTGCGCGGTCTCGCGTTCGAGATGTTCGGCCGATTCGCGAAGCGTCTCGGCAAAGACCGCGACGACGAGATCGTCCTTGCCTTCGAACCGTTCGTAGAACGCGCGGCGCGCGAGGCCCGTGCGCTTGAGCATCGCACGAATGGTGAGGCCATCGATGCCCTCTTCCTCGAGCAACTCGTTGGCCGCGGCGATGATGCTTGCCCTGCGGACGCACTCGGCGTCATGGTCGGGGTTATCGGCAGAGAGTGCCAGGTCGGCGGGTGGCGACATGACACTCCGGTTACCGTGTCGGCGGCCTCAGGTCCAGCCGTCGAGATTGACAAAATCGGGCATAGGTTCTACAAATCGAGAACACTGTTCTCAATGTTTCTGGAGAGTTTCGAATGCCGCTAGTCACCTATGTCGATCACGATGGCACGAAGCACGAGGTCGATGTGCCCATCGGTGAGAACGTGATGCGCGGCGCGGTCAACAATGGTGTCGAAGGCATCGTCGGCGAATGCGGCGGCGGTCTCGCCTGCGCCACCTGCCACTGTTACGTCGCGGCCGACTGGGCCGACGTCGTGGGCGAGCCCAGTTCGGACGACGAACGCGACATGCTCGAATCCGCCGCGGACGAAGTTCGCCCGACCAGCCGCCTGAGCTGCCAGATCGAAGTCACTGCCGAGCTCGACGGGCTTGTCGTCGAACTGCCCGCGCGGCAATACTAAGCGGAACGGGAGAGAGCATCATGGCCACCGCCCCCACCATCATTCCCGAGAACGATCCGCGCAATCCGGTGCCGTTCCCGCTGCCGCGCGCGGCCGGGCCGGATCAGGTGCCTTCGCATGTTCCCGAAGCGCTGATCCGCTCGACGAACATGCTGTTCAATCCGGAATTCCTCGCCGATCCCTATGCTTATTTCTCAGGCATGCACGAGAAGCTGCCGCCGATCTTCTATGACGTCGGCCGCATCGGCAACGCCTGGCAGCTGACCAAGCACGAGGACGCCTTTTTCGCGCTGCGCCACGGCGAGTATTTCTCCTCCGCCAGCTCGACGCCGTTCCCGCGCGATCCCAGCGACTATTTCTACTTCCTGCCGATCGAGATCGATCCGCCGATGCATCGCAAGTACCGCGCGATCGTCGATCCGCTGGTCAACCCGCAGGCCGTGCTCAAGTGGGAAGAGCGCATCCGCAAGCTGTCGAACGATCTGATCGACTCGGTGATAGAGAAGGGCGAGTGCGAGTTCACCGAGGACTTCGCGCGGCCGCTGCCGGTCTGCGTGTTCCTCGACCTCATGGGGCTGCCGCAGGACATGCGAGACCAGTTCGTCACCTGGGTGGTGCAACTGCTCAAGACCTTCGATCCCACGCAGATGATCGGCACGATGAAGGTCATCGGCGACTATCTGAAGAGCGCGATCGAAGACAAGCGCAAGAATCCCGACGAGGGCATGATCAGCCGCATCGTCCACGCCGCGCCGAACGGCGAGCCGCTGTCCGACAAGGAGATTTTCGGCTTTGTCTTCTTCGTGTTCATCGCCGGGATCGACACGGTCTACGCCACGCTCAACAACATCTGGTACTGGCTTGCGCGCAATCCCGATCGCCGGCACGAGATGATGGCCGATCCCGACAACATCAACGCCCAGGTCGAGGAGCTGCTGCGCGTCTTCTCGGTCACCTTCTCGGGGCGCATCCTCAAGCAGGATCTAGAACTGCGCGGCGTGCAGATGAAGGCCGGCGACCGCATCACCTCGATCCTGCCCGCCTGCAACTACGATCCCGACGTCTTCCCCGAACCGCGCAAGGTCGATTTCCATCGCCCGCGCAAGCCGATCCTGGCCTTCGCTGGCGGCGTCCACTCTTGCATGGGCGCACACCTCGCACGGCTCGAGATCAAGATCGGCCTGCAGGAATGGCTCAAGCGCATTCCCGAGTTTTCGGTGAAGCCGGGCGCCGAGATCAAGTATCCGCCGAGCGCGGTGGTCGGTCCCGAGCCGCTGCCGCTGGTCTGGTAAAGCCGCTCAACATCCGCCGCGTTCGGGCCGGAAACGGACTTCCCGATCGTGGCGGATGAGCAGGAGTTCGCGCCCGTCGACCGTAAGCGGCTCGTGCGCGAAGGCGATCTGGCCGAGGTCGTTGGGTGCGAAGCTGAACCGCGCCTCGCTCGCGGTGCCGGCGGTCAGCGCGAAGCGTTCGCTTTCGAGGTCGAGCGCGGGCAGCTGGAATTTTACCGACACCACGGTCTGGCCCGGCTTCAGCGGCACGGCCCAGGTCTGGTAGCCGAGCGGGCTGCCCAAGGTCGAGCCGTCGCTCAGGACCAGCAGCGCGTTGAAGAATTGCGGCGACAGGCCATCGGGCAGGTCGAGCTTGAGGCGGAACTCGTCCGCCGCGACCTGGCTTTCGCCGACCAGCGAAAAGCGCGGCGGATTGACCGGATCGCTGTCCAGGAGAACTTGCGTGCCGTCGCTTTCCCAGCGCCCCTGCGCGCGCTCGTCGATCGCGCCGTAGGACAGGCCGTAGCGAAACCGCCCGTCGGAGGCGAGGATCAGTTCGGCGGCGACCTCGGTCGCGCCGCCGTTATACTGCCCGGCGAGGCAGCGGACGGGCGCGGCATGGGCGGCTTGAGTCGTCAGCGCGAGCGCGCAGAAGATAGATAGTGAACGCAACATAAGACTGGCAAGCGACTCCGGTTTGCGTCACCATGCGCGGCAAATAAGGGAACGCGGCCGCTAGGCCAAGAGAGGGGAGCGCGAGCCATGGAGTTTCGCCCACTGCATCCCGATTTCGGCGCCGAGGTGATCGGCTTCGATCTCCAGCGCGGCGGCAGCGCCGCGGAGGTCGCCGCTTTGCGCGAAGCCTATGACCGCCACGGCCTGCTGTTGTTCCGAAAGGGTGGGCGGGTTTCGCCCGAGCGGCATGTCGAGATCGCCGGCTGGTTCGGCCCGCCCGCGCCGATCTCCAACGATGGCCCCCAAGGCGATGGCGGCAGTCTCGTCACCGTGCTGCAGAACGAGGAGGCCGCGGGCCGGCTCGTTCTGCCGTTCCATTCGGACCTGACCTATACCGCCGACCCGATCGACGCGATCTGCCTCCATGCGATCGCCGTGCCCGAAGGCGGCAGCTCGACCACTTTCGTCAGCGGCGCTGCGGCCTGGGACAGGCTTGCGCCCGCGCTGCAGGCGGAGCTGGCCGACAAGACCCTGCGCCATTTCTACAATTCGCGGCTGATGGTCGCCGACTGGCCGAGCTTTGCCGCCGAGCACCCGGTGCGGCTGGTGCATCCGCGCACGGGCCGGCCGATCCTGTTCGTCACGCAGAACCACGCCGAGCGTATCCTGGAGATGGACGAAGCGCGCAGCCGTGCGGTGATCGAGGACCTCTTCGCCGTGCTCTATGCGCCCGAGGCCCGCTACCAGCACTGGTGGGAACTCGATGACCTGGTGATGTGGGACAACCTCGCGATCCAGCACGCGCGCACCGAAGAGGCGCATCCGCGTTCGGGCAAGCGCGCGCTGCAGCGCGTGGCGCTGGCGAGGGTGGGGTTCCACGAACTGCTCGCCCGGGCGCGGGCCGCGGAAGCGGTTCAGGCGGGGACTGGAGCGGAAGCGCGCCGCCCCGGCAGCATTAGCGCCGCCAGCGCCGCGGCCACGCCGAAAGCGCCGGCGATCATGAAGGCCGGGGCGTAAGTGCCCCATTCCTCACGGACGATCCCGGCGCCAAGCGCGGCCGTGGCGGCGCCGAACTGGTGGCCGACCATGACCCAGCCGAACACGATCGGCGCGTCGCGTTCGCCGAAGGTGCGATTGGTGATCGCCACGGTCGGCGGCACGGTGGCAATCCAGTCGAGCCCATAGAATATCGCGAAGATCGCGAGGCTCGTGGCGCTGAAATCGATGAAGGGCAGTGCGATCAGGCTGAGCCCGCGCAGCGCGTAGTAGACGAACAGCAGCCGCCGCGGATCGTAGCGGTCGGTCAGCCAGCCCGAGGCGGTGGTGCCGACCAGATCGAACAGCCCCATCGTCGAGAGCAGGCCCGCGGCGGCGACGGGGGCGATGCCGTGGTCGCCGCAATAGGCGATCAGGTGGGTGCCGACGAGGCCGTTGGTGGTCAGACCACAGACGAAGAAGGTGCCGAACAGCAGCCAGAACACCGGACTGCGCGAGGCCTGGACCAGCACGGTGATCGCCAGCGCCGGATTGGGCGCCCGGCGCGGTGGGGGCGGGGCGGCGTCGGGCATCTCGCCGAAGCGCGCCGCGCCGACGTCCTGCGGGCGCTCGGGCACGAGGAACATGACCAGCGGGATCAGCGCAAGGCTGGCCAGGCTCACGACGATCACCACGGGCTTCCACGCGCCGGAGCTGGTCAGCCAGGCTAGCACGGGCAGGAAGACGAGCGCACCGGTGGCGGCGCTGGCGCTGAACAGGCCCATGACCAGGCCCTGGCGCGTGGCAAACCAGCGGTTCACCACGGCCGCGCCGAGCACCATCGTGATTGCGCCAGAGCCGACGCCCGAGAACACGCCCCACAGCAGCAGGTAGTGCCACGACTGCGTCATCCACTGGCTGGCGAAGGTCGATGCGGCCATCAGCGACAGGCCGACGATCATCGTCTTGCGAATGCCGAAGCTCTGCATCAGCGCCGCGGCGAAAGGCCCCACGAGGCCGTAGAGGAAAATGCCGAGCGCCGCCGTGCCCGAGATCGTCGCACGGTCCCAGCCGAAATGGACTTCGAGCGGGACCATCAGAACGCTCGGCGCCGAGCGCAGGCCGGCGGCGGCAAGCAGGGCGACGAAGGTGACCGCGGCGACGATGACCGGCCAGCGCAGCGCGGGCCTCATGACGCCACCTGCGCCGCATCGACCAGTCGTCCGAGCGTGCCGAGCAGCGCCTGCCATTCGTGCACCGGAATCTCGCCGAGCAGGTCTTCCTGCGCAGCCTCCCAATCGCTCTCGGCACCCTGCATGACGGCGCGACCGGCATCGGTCAGCCGCGCCAGCTTCGAGCGGCCTGGGCCGGAGTCGAGCGTGATCCAGCCGGCGCGTTCGATCGGCGTCAGGGTGCGGTAGAGCGAGGTGCGGTCCATCACCAGCCGCTCGGCGAGCCGGCTCAGCGGCATCTCGCCATCGGCGCGCGAGAGGTTGCGCAGGATCGCGAACTGGGTGGTGGTCATGCCGTGCGTCGCCAGGCGCTCGTCATAGAGCCGCGTTACCGCGCGCGAGGCCTTGCGCAGCGCGGTACAAGCGCAGGCTTGCGGAATGTCATGATGCATATGCATCAATTGCGTCTGTCGGGTCTCTGAGTCAAGCCTGCAAATGAATTGGCCCGCCACACCGAAGGTGCGACGGGCCAGCTTTCCTCCCCAGGAAAGGCGTTTCGTCTCAGCGGCCGCGCGACGCGGTACCGAGGCGGTGATAGAGATTCGAGAACTTCGCGGAGTCCGGCGCGTCCTCGTTGGCCTGAAGGTAGAACCTTACGGCCTCTTTCAGCAACTTGAAATCGTCGGTCGACAGGACGGCACGTGCCAGAGTGGGTTCGCTCATCGTCGATCTCCTCGAAAGTGTCGCGGTGGTCAGGCCGCGAACTGGTTCCTCGCGGCCTTAGGCCGCAAACTGGTTCATCGTGTTGGCTGCGCCGCCCGCCTTGAGCGCGGCTTCGCCGGCGAAGTATTCCTTGTGGTCGTCGCCGATGTCCGAGCCAGACATGTTCTGGTGCTTGACGCAGGCGATGCCCTGGCGGATTTCCTGGCGCTGCACGCCCTTGACGTAGCCGAGCATGCCCTGATCGCCGAAGTATTCCTTGGCGAGGTTGTCGGTGCTCAGCGCGGCCGTGTGATAGGTCGGCAGCGTGATCAGGTGGTGGAAGATGCCGGCGCGGGCCGCGGCGTCGCGCTGGAAGGTGCGGATCTTCTCGTCGGCTTCGTTTGCCAGGTCGGTGCCGTCGTAGTCGACGCTCATCAGCTTGGCGCGATCATAGGCGGCGAGGTCGCGGCCTTCCGCGGTCCAGGCGTCGAACACCTGCTGGCGGAAGTTCAGCGTCCAGTTGAAGCTCGGCGAGTTGTTGTAGACCAGCTTGGCGTTGGGCACGACTTCGCGGATGCGGTCGACCATGCCGGCGATCTGCTCGATGTGCGGCTTCTCGGTCTCGATCCACAGCAGGTCGGCGCCGTTCTGCAGCGAGGTGATGCAGTCCAGGACGCAGCGGTCCTCGCCGGTGCCCGACTTGAACTGGAACAGGTTCGAAGCCAGGCGCTTGGGACGCATCAGCTTGCCGTTGCGGCTGATCAGGACTTCGCCGTGGCCCACGGTGGTGACTTCCTCGCAATCGAGGAAGGCGTTGTACTGGTCGCCGATGTCGCCGGCTTCCTTGGTGAAGGCGATCTGCTTGGTCAGGCCGGCGCCGAGCGAGTCGGTGCGCGCGACGATCACGCCGTCATCGACGCCGAGCTCCATGAAGGCGTAACGGACCGCGCGGATCTTGGCGATGAAGTCCTCGTGCGGAACGGTGACCTTGCCGTCCTGGTGGCCGCACTGCTTCTCGTCCGAGACCTGGTTCTCGATCTGGATGCAGCAGGCGCCGGCCTCGATGAACTTCTTGGCGAGGAGGTAGGTCGCCTCGGCATTGCCGAAGCCCGCGTCGATGTCGGCAACGATCGGCACGACGTGGGTCTGGTAGTCGTCGATCTTGTGCAGCAGGCGGTGCGTGGTAACCGCGTCGCCGGCCGCCTTGGCGGCGTCGAGTTCGCGGAACAGCATTCCCAGTTCGCGGGCGTCGGCCTGGCGCAGGAAGGTGTAGAGCTCTTCGATCAGCGCGGGGACCGAGGTCTTCTCGTGCATCGACTGGTCGGGCAGCGGGCCGAACTCGCTGCGCAGCGCAGCGACCATCCAGCCCGAGAGGTAGAGGTAGCGGCCCTTGGTCGTGCCGAAGTGCTTCTTGATCGAGATCATCTTCTGCTGACCGATGAAGCCGTGCCAGCAGCCGAGCGACTGCGTGTA
Source organism: Novosphingobium sp. (assembly GCA_004211435.1). Classification (GTDB taxonomy): domain Bacteria; phylum Pseudomonadota; class Alphaproteobacteria; order Sphingomonadales; family Sphingomonadaceae; genus Novosphingobium; species Novosphingobium anseongense. Next base: position 10,388 of record SECS01000077.1, read on the forward strand.
GGCGGCCGGATCGAGGTCATAGGCGGCCATGTCGGCGCGCATGATCTTGGCAGTGTAGCGGGCGATGTCGAGGCCGGTGCGGAACCGGTTCTGCAGGCGCATGCGCGCGACCGACTCGGCTTCGATGCCGTTCCAGGTCTGCTGGTTTTCGCCGATCGTCTGGCGGGCTTCGGTGATGTTCTGCGAATAGGTCACGGTGTGAATTCCTGCAAAAGCGCGTTCGATGATTTGGCCTAGGCCAGGGTTTCGCGCCGCGGAACGGCCTGCGGAGTGCGGCTGTCAAGCTTTACAGATTATCCTTGTAAAGTTGTATAGATATGACAAAGATCGATTGTAATGGTTGACAACCGATCCCTCTACCTCGGCCCTCGGATCAAGCGGCTGCGGCGCGAGCTGGGCCTCACCCAGCAGGCCATGGCCGAAGACCTGGCGATCTCGCCCAGCTACGTCGCGCTGCTCGAGCGCAACCAACGGCCGCTGACCGCGCCGCTGCTGCTGCGCCTCGCGCGGACCTACAAGCTCGAAATGGAGGATCTCGCCGCCGAGGAAGGCGAAGACTACGCCCGCCGCGTCGCCGAAGTATTGCGCGATCCGATCTTCTCCGACATCGATCTGCCCGCGCTCGAGGTGGCCGATCTTGCGACCAATTTCCCCGGCGTCAGCGAGGCGCTGCTGCGGCTCCACGGCGCCTATCTGCGCGAGCAGCAGGCCCTGGCCGAGCAGCGCGTGCCCGGCGCCGAGGAAGGCGCCGATCCCGTGGCCGAGGCGCGCCGCTTCGTCGCGCGCGAGCGCAACCACTTCCCCGATCTCGACGCCCGTGCCGAGGCGCTGGCGGCCGAGATCGCCGAGGCGGGCGGGGCGCAGGAATTCCTGCGCAAGCGTGGCCTGCGCGTCCGCTTCCTGCCGCCAGAGGTCATGGTCGACACGATCCGCCGCTATGACCGCCACAACGAGCAGTTGCTGATCGACGATACGCTCGATGCCGCGGGCCGCGCCTGGCAGCTCGCGATCCACATCGCCTACACCGTCATGCGCAGCGACATCGCCCGCATCGTCCGGGCCGAGACCTTCGCCAGCCAGACCGCGGCGACGCTCGTGCGCCGCGCGCTCGCAGGCTATGCCGCGGCGGCTATCGTGATGCCCTACGACAAGTTCCAGCGCGCGGCGGAGAGCCGGCGCTACGACATCGAGGCCCTGGCCAGCCTGTTCGGCACCAGTTTCGAGCAGACCGCGCATCGCCTGACCACGCTCGGCCGTCCCGGGCGCGAGGGCGTGCCGTTCTTCTTCATCCGCGTCGACCAGGCGGGCAACGTGTCGAAGCGGCTCGACGGCGCGGGCTTCCCCTTCGCCGCGCACGGCGGTTCGTGTCCCTTATGGAGCGTCCACTCGGTCTTCGGCCGGCCGGGCGAAGTGGCGACACAGTGGCTCGAACTGCCCGATGGCCAGCGCTTCTTCTCGATCGCGCGCCGCGTGACGAGCGGGGGCGGGCGCTGGGGGCGGCCGCAGGTCCACAGCGCGATCGCGCTCGCCTGTGCGGCCGAGCACGCCGCGAAACTCGTCTATGCCCAGGGTGTCGATCCGCGGGCCGCGCCAGCGACGCCGATCGGCGTAACCTGCCGCCTGTGCCACCGCGCGGCCTGTCCCGCGCGCGCTGCGCCCCCGATAGGCCGTGAAATCCTGCCCGACGACTATCGCCGCGCCGCCGAACCGTTCACCCTGGGCGAAAGCTGAAGGGAGAGGCGGCATGGGACAGCTCGAGGGCAAGGTCGCGGTGGTCACGGGCGGTACGATGGGCATCGGCGCGGCGATCGCCGAGGTCTTCGTCGAGGAGGGCGCGCGTGTGGTCATCGCCGGCCGCAATGCCGAACAGGGCGCGGCCTTGGCGCAGAGGCTCGGCGCCTCGGTTCGGTACCGGCGCACGGACGTGGCGCAGCGCGATCAGGTCCAGGCGCTGATCGATTTCGCCCTGGCCGAGTTCGGTGGGCTCGACGCCATGGTCAACAATGCCGCGATCACCGGTGCCTTCCACAACCGCTTTCTCGACGACGACATGGCGGACTTCGACGAGGTCGTGCGGGTGAACCTTGCGGGCGTGATGTACGGCAGCCAGATCGCCGCGCGGTACATGGCGGGGCAGGGCGGCGGCGCGATCGTCAATCTCTCGTCGATCGCCGCCGAAGTCCCCGGTTTCGCCCTGCTCGCCTATCGCGCGGCCAAGGCGGGGGTCGAGAACTTCACGCGCTCGCTGGCGATCGATCTCGGCGAATACGGCGTGCGGGTGAACGCGATCCAGCCGGGGCACATTCCGACGCGCAACAGCGACTTCGGTGCCCATCCGAGGCTGACCGCCTCGCAGAGCGCCGAACTGAACGCGATCGTCGATACGATCTACAATGCCGATCAGCCGCTCAAGCGGCGCGGCGACCCGCGCGACGTCGCCTATGCCGCGGCTTTCCTGGCCAGCGACCGCGCCGCCTATATCACCGGGCAGGTGATTGCGGTCGACGGCGGCGTCACTGCGGGCAGCGCCTTCAACCAGAACAAACTCCTGAGCGATGCGCGGCGAGACTATCTGGCGAAGCTGGGGCTGGAATAGGGGCTTTCTCCGTCCCCGCGATCCTTGGGGCGAGACCGTCGTTCTCGTTGCTCCGCTCTGCGATCCACGGTAGATCAAAGCGTATAAGAACCGTCGAGAGGAGAATGCCGTGGCCGCGCTCAGCGAAGCCGTTCCCGTGCCCGCCCATGTGCCGCCCCAAGCGGTCTACGACTTCGACATGCGCCACGATCCGGGACTCCTGGCCAATCCGCACGAGCGCGTGCGCGAGATGCTGCGCGAAGCGCCGCCGGTGTTCTGGACGCCGCGAAACGGCGGGCGCTGGATCGCCATTGGCCATCCCGAGATCTTCCAGGCTTCGCGCGATACCGAGACCTTCTCGAGCGGGCTGATGCCGCGCGAGCAGATGGCTGCGATGATGGCGATGATGCCCAAGGACATGCCGCGCATCCCGCAGGCAACGCCGATCACGCTCGATCCGCCCGAGCACGGCAAGTTCCGCGGCCCGCTGCAGAAGACCTTCAGCCCGCGCGCGGCGATGAACCAGATCGAGGAGATCCGCGCGCTCTGCGACGAGCTGATCGACAAGGTGATCGACAAGGGCCATTGCGACTTCATCCCGGCGATCGCCGAACCGCTGCCGGTCACGGTCTTCCTCAAGATGATGGGCCTGCCGGTCGAGCGCCTGCCCGAGTTCCGCCAGCTCGTTCACGAATTCCTCGAAGGCACGGCGAGCGACAACTTGATGGCTACGGCTGCGCTGTCGCGCAAGGTGGCCGACGCGATGCTGCCCGACATCCTGGCGCGCAAGGACGATCGCCGCGACGACATCATCAGTCTGCTCTGGGGCACCGAGATCGACGGCGAGCCGATGACGCTCGAGCTGATGGAGGACTATGCCGTCCTGCTGTTCATCGCCGGGCTCGATACGGTGATAAACGGCATGGGCTTCGGCATCCGCCATCTGGCGATGAACCCGGATCTGCAGGACAAGTTGCGCGCGCAACCCGCGCTGATCGTCGAGGCTGCCGAGGAATTGCTGCGCCGCTACAGTTTCACCATCCCGATGCGCCGCGTCGCGCGGGACGCGACGCTCGGCGGATTCGACCTCAAGCAGGGTGAATGGCTGGCGCTCTACATCCCCGGTGCAGACCTCGATCCCCGCGAGTTCGCCGAGCCCGAACGGTTCGATCTCGAGCGGGAGAACAAGGTCCACATCGCCTTTGGGGCCGGGCCGCATCGCTGTCTGGGCGCGCATCTCGCGCGTGTCGAACTTCAGGTGCTCTACCAGCAGCTACTCACCCGACTGCCGCCGTTCCGGCTCGATCCCGATGCGCCCGCGACATTCCATTCGGGCAATATCATCGCCTTCGATTCGCTGCCGATCCGATGGGATTGATGGAACCGATCGCAAGATAGTTCAAAAACCCGTGCAACCTGTGCGCAGCCATTCCCAGACCTATTGACGGCGCATAAGCGGGGGCCTAGGTCAGGCTTGTTCGAAATAGCGAAACCTAGTCTATCAGGGGGAAGATGTCGCGATCCTCACCGGGCGTCCGCCGCGTGGCCGCCATTCTCAATTTTATCGCCGACCATCCGGGGCAGGCCTTCGCTCTGACCGATCTGGTGCGCGCGCTAAAGCTCAGTCGGGCGACCTGCCATGCCCTGCTGACGGGGCTCGTAGACGTCGGCTATCTCTATCGTACCAGCGACAAGACCTACGTGCTCGGCCCGGCGCTGGCCTCGATCGGCCGTACGGCCGCGCAGCACTTCTCGCCGCTCCAGGTCGCGCAGCCCGAGATGCGCAGCCTGGCCGACGAGTTCGACGTCGTCTGTTCCGCCTATTTCCTCGAAGGCGACATGATCCACCTGCGCGATCGTGCGGCGTCGCTCAGCCATCTTGGCTATCCGGTGCCGATCGGTACGCGCATGAAACTGCGTTCGCCGCAGGCCGTGGCCTTCTTCGCATGGTCGCGTCCCGACGCCGAAGCCTGGCTCGAGACCGTCGATCCCAAGCCCACGCCCGAACGGCGCGAGCTGATGTTCAAGGCGATGGATTTTGCGCGCGAACACGGCTTCGTCGCGCTGATCCGCGGTCCCGGGTTCGAGAAGACCGAGGAAACCACCGATCGCGCGCTCGGCGTGGACAATGACGAGATTCCCGTCGCGCCGGTTTCCCAGATCGACGCGGCGACGATCTATCCGATCGGTGCGTTGATGGCGCCGATCCTCGACGAGCGTGGCCAAGTGAGCTTTTGTTTGCTGATTGCCGGGTTCCACTCGACGATGACGGGCGAGCAGGTCTTCGCCGCGGGCGACCGGCTGCGTGCAGCTTGCCAGCGAATCTCGAACTTCGTCGCGGGCCGCGGTCGCGAACTCACGCTCGAGGCCTGAGGCTTCTCCACGCGGCTCCGTTTACCGGCGCGATTTCCCGCACCCGATGCTTCTGCTCGGCTTGACGCTCGCTGTCGGCTGGCCTATCGCTGTTTCCCGAAAACAAATTCACCAATGGGAATTGTTCCGCACCAGACGGTCGCGGATATGGGAGATGGCGATTGTCTGACGTGATCGTGGCGCCTTCGACGCGCGACCTGGAAATTCTGGCCGACAAGCTGACGCAGTGGATGTCCGCGCGGATGCCCGAAGCCAACGACCTGCGTCTGACCGAATTCTCCTATCCCAAGGGTGCAGGCCAGTCGCACGAGACGATTCTGTTCGACGCCGAATGGCGCGAGGGCGGGGCGGCGCGCGCGCAGGGCTTCGTCGTGCGGATCAAACCGTCGAGCTTCACCGTCTTCCCCGACAACCTGTTCGACGAGCAGTACCAGCTGATGAAGGTGCTCAGCGATGGCGACTATGTCCGCGTCGCCAAGCCCCTGTGGTTCGAAGCCGGCGCCAATCTTCTCGGCGCGCCGTTCTTCGTGATGGAGAAGGTCAAGGGGCGCGTGCCCGTCAGCCATCCGCCCTATGCCAAGTCGGGCTGGCTGGCGGAAGCGACGCCTGCCCAGCGCCGCCATCTCTGGGAAGGTGCGGTGCGTCAGCTCGCGGCGATCCAACTCGTGCCGCTCGACAAGGTCCCGTTTCTCGCCGGCAGCGGCGAGGCTCGCGACGGCCTCGCGCAGGAGTGGGACAAGTACACGCGCTTCGTGGACTGGGTGAAGGATGATCCGCGCGCTGAGATCCTCGAGGCCGGCCGCCAGCGGCTGCTCTCACTCTGGCCGAAGAACCAGCCCGAGGGTCTGGTCTGGGGCGACGCGCGCATCGGCAATATGATGTTCGACGAGAACTTCGACGTGGTCGCGGTGATGGATTGGGAACAGCCCTCGCTGGGCGGCGCGCTGCAGGACCTTGCCTGGTTCTGCACTCTGTCCGAGATCATGCACGGCAGCGACAGCCCGATCGGTGCACCGCTCGAAGGCATGGGTACGCGTGCGGAAACGGTCGCGCTGTGGGAGGAGATCACCGGAAAGTCCGCCGCCGACCTCGCCTGGTACGAAGAATTCACCCAGCTCAAGATGGCCTGCACGGGCGTGCGCATGGACGGCATGCGCGGTACCCAGATGTCGACTGCGGAAAGCCTCAAGGTCCGCCTGAACGTCTAGTTCGTCGCTTCGCGAAATGGCATCTCGTCCCGCTCGGGATCGGCCGCCAGTCGGCCGGGGGCGAGGTGCCGCCCTCTTGGGGCTGTGCACCGCGAAGCCGGGCGGCCCCATAGATTTTCGTTTCGATTGATGCGACACCCTCGCCATGAGCGATAGCGACTTGCGCAAGATGCGTTTCGAGGACGGCGGTTTCCTCGTCCTCGTCCTTCTGGTGACCCTGGCCTTCATCTGGCTGCTGATGCCCTATTTCGGCGCGGTCCTGTGGGGCGTGGTCGCGGCGATCGTCTTCGCCCCGGTGCAGCAGATGCTGGTCCGTCGGATGCACGGCCAGCGCAATTTTGCCGCCGCCTCGACCCTGATGCTGATCCTGGCGCTGGTGATCGTACCGGCCATCTTCATCGGCATTAGCCTCGTCCAGGAAGCCGCGGCGCTCTATGCCAAGTTCCAGTCGGGCGAGATCAATCTCGCCGCGGTCTTCACGGACCTGCGCGACGCGCTGCCCTATTGGGCGCGGCGCTGGCTCGACAGCCGCGGCCTCGCCGATTTCGAAGGCGTCCAGCGGCTCGTCGGCCAGGGCATTACCACGGGCCTCCAGACGATCGCGGCGCGTGCGCTACTCTTCGGACAGGGCGCGTTGAGCTTCATCGCCGCGCTCGGCGTCATGCTCTACCTCACCTATTTCCTGCTGCGCGACGGCAAGGAGATGGGCGGCAAGATCAAGGCGGCGGTGCCACTGCGTCCGCAACTGCGCGATACCCTGTTCCAGCACTTCGTGGTGGTCGTGCGCGCAACGGTGAAGGGCACGGTCGTCGTCGCGATCATCCAGGGTTTCCTCGGCGGGGTGATCTTCTGGATGCTTGGGGTCGAGGGCGCGCTGCTTTGGGGCATGATCATGGGCTTCTTCTCGCTGGTGCCCGCGGTCGGCACGGCGATCGTCTGGGTGCCCGTCGCGCTGTTCCTGCTTGTCACCGGCTCGATCTGGCAGGGTGCCGTCCTCGTATTCTGCGGCGTCTTCATCATCGGCATGGTCGACAACCTGCTGCGCCCCATCCTGGTCGGCCAGGACACGCGCATGCCCGATTTCCTCGTGCTGATCGCCACCCTCGCGGGCATCGAGCTGTTCGGGCTCAACGGCTTCATCGTCGGCCCGGTGATCGCGGCTCTGTTCCTGGCGGTCTGGAACATCATCGCCGAGGAGCGCGGCGCCGAACTGCCGCTGCCCACCGGCACCAGCAGCGGTACCTAGTCCCGCTGCTGCCGCATCCGTTTCAGATCTCGAGGTTGTAGAGCTCCGCGGCATTGTCCTGCAGCACGCGCTTGCGCGTCGCATAGTCGTGCTGGCCGAGCGTCTCGACGAGCTTGTCCTGAACGCCCGGATAGAGCGAGGTCGGGTGCGGATAGTCGGTCTCGAACATCACGCGATCTACGCCGATCTCCTCGAGCATGTGCTTGGGCGCATAGTCCTCGAACCAGTAGCTGACCCAGAAGTGCTGCTTGAAGTATTCCTTTGGCCGCAGCTTGAGCCCGCGGTTCTCGCGTGTGCGGAACTCGTCGAGCTGGTGCTCCATCGCTTCGAGCCAGAACGGAACCCAGCCCATGCCGCTCTCGATCAGGCCGATCTTCAGCTTAGGGTAGGTGTCGAGCAGGCCCGACACCATGAAGTTCGACAGCGTCGCGGCGCAGCCGACGTGGTGGAGCAGCGCGTGGATCGGCAGCTTCTGGTCGAAGCCCAGGTTGTCCCAGATCGCCGAATTGGCGTCGAGCGAGGCGTTGAGGTGGTAGTTCAGGGGGATGCCCTGGTCGTTGCAGATCTCGAAGACCTCGGCCCAGAACGGCGAGACCTTGCCGTCGGGACCGACATAGGCGCTCGAGCTGTCGACGCGCTCGGGCCGGTCGGGCAGGGTGATGCCCTTGAGCCCCATGTCGGCGATGCGGCGCATCTCCTGGTTCATCAGGTCCTTGTCCCAATAGGGCAGGGTTCCCATGCCGTTGATGCGGCCGTCGCTCGCGTCCATCCGCTCCTTGCAGGCGTCGTTGTAGATCTCGGTGATCGCCACCGCGAGCGGCTCGTCGCCCAGGCCCAGCAGCGAGCCGACCTGCGTGACGCCGCCGTTCTGGAAGCAGATCTGGGCCCAGACCCCCATTACGTCCATCTGCGCGAGCCGCGGCGCGACGAGGTAGGAGCCGGGATCGATCTGGTCGTAGTTCTGGAAGGCCAGGCGGCCGAGCAGCTTGTTGCGATCCTTGGCGATGACGTTGCCGCCGATCGACCCGAAGTGCTTGTCGCCGACGAACCACTGGTCGGCACCGTCGATGCGCCGGACGTGGGGCATCTTGTCCTTCATGCCGGCAGGCGCGTGGCTCGTCCAGAGATCGGCCGGTTCGGTGAAATGGGTGTCGCAGTCGACGATCTTGATGCCTTCGAACAGCGGATCGATGCCGCGCATATGCGCGTCGAAATCGACTTCGCGGATGTGACCGCCCGGTGCCCAGCCTTCGGCTAGCCAGTACCACTTGGCGTCGTCGACACCGGCTTTCATGACGGAGCTCTTCGGATTGTCCTCGGCCATTTCGGCTCTCCCTCTCACGATTCGTTGGCGCGGAGCATACCCTGACAAGCCCAACCAAGCAATTGCTTGGTTGGGCGTCATTCGGCGCTGGCCGGGTGAAACGTCAGATGAAAACTAGCCGATAGGGGCGCCATCGTATCGTGGGCCGAGCGGACCGTCAGGTCTCCGCGGCCGTGTAAGCGAAGGCCGGCGTCAGCTCGACATGGAGTTCGGTCAAGCCGCGCACGATATAGCTGGGTTCATAGGATAGTCGGCGATCACCCGCTGGGCCGTGCCGTTCCTCTGAAAGCGTCATGCCCGAGGTGTGCTCGAAGAAGCGGTCGAACAGTACGCGAACTTCGGCGCGGGCGAGCGGGTTGCCGATGCAGGTGTGCGCACCGCGACCGAACGCGAGATGTTCCTTGATCCTCGGACGGCCGAGTTTGAACGTGTTCGGGTCTTCCCAGCGGTTCGGATCGCGGTCGGCGCCGGCCAGCGATATCACGACCTTCGTTCCTGCCGGCACATCCTTATCTCCTATGCGTGCAGACTTGCTGGTCAGGCGATGGGTCACCCGAATTGCCGACGAGCTTGGCGCTGGTATCCTGCCCTGCTGCGAACAGGAATATGGCGAGCATCACCAGTTCGCCGACTTCTGGAATCGAACCGTCGGGAAACCGGGCCGTGGCGAGGTCGGTCATCACGTCCTGACGCGGGTTGGCGCGACGGTCGAGAATGTAGCCGGCGAACATGCCGCCGACCTGCTCGGCCAGCGGCGCCAGAGAGGCGCCGGCGTCGGCATCGTCGACCGCGCCGGGTAGTGGTGCCGAAGCCAGGATCTCGGTGATCTTGGCCCGATCCTCCTCGGGAACGCCCAGCAGATCGGCGATGACGTAGGTTACGTAGGGCGTTGCGAGGTCGTGCATGAGCTCGCAGCCGCCCTTGGCCACGACGTCGCGGACCATCCGATCGGCCAGGTCGTGCATGTAGAGCTCGTTGGCGCGCAAGCGTGACGGCGTGAACAGCTTGTTCAACAGCGCGCGCCGCGCCGAATGTTCTGCACCATCGAATGAAAGAAAGGTCTCGTGGCCGACGAATTCGTGGTGATGGGCGGCGATTTGATCGGTGATGTCGTCGCCTTCGGGCACGAAGGGCAACGGCGCCGTGGGGCCGGCTGCGGCGATGACCGACGAGAAATGCTCTCCGTCGAGTAGCACCGCCGTGGCCTCGGCGAAGCCGGTCACCATCACGAAGTCATGGTTCTCCATCTGCCGGACCGAACTCTGCGACCGGACCGCATCCAGCGCCTCGTAAGGATCGAGCAGGACCGAGTGATCGGTAAAGAAATCCGGCTCTTCGAAACCTTTCGCCATCGCGCAGCTCCCTCTGCTTTTTCCGACATTCGGTTCTTGCTGACCAACTGTTCAGCGCAGTGGTATGCGATCGCGGATTTGCTGCCAAGCGCTATGTTCGCCGCAAAGGACATCCGAATAGGTCGACGCGTCGTTCGGGAGAGCGTGCGGTGCTGGGCGGGTCTCGACGACATATCCAAACCCGTTCAGCCTGAGCTTGTTGAACGCTTCGATGCGGCGATAAGGCTGGGATAGGTGGACGAAGGGCGGGACCTGATGCTTCTTGAGCTGCTGGCCGCGTTGACGGCAGCGTTTCCGCAATTGAGCCCTGAGGCGCGCTCGCGGTTGGAGCCGTTCGACGCCATAGTCGAGCAGGTGCGTGCGGCTCACGATGCCGCGGGGGCGGCGAAGGATGATCGCGAGCGGCTGGGCAGGCTCTGGGAGCTCGACCAGAAACCGATCCGCGCGGCGCAGGGCGTCGACGTCGAGGGACTCGACGCCGAGCAGGCGCGGGCGGTGAAGCGCGAGGTCCAGGCCAGGCTGGAAGCGATCAACCGCGAGAACCTCGAACGGCTCTATGCGCTGCTTCCGGCGTCGGGGTGGTTCAGGCGATCGGACTACGGCGACCGGGGCGCCGAGGCGGCTTTCCTGGTCGTCCAGCATTCCAACGCCGAGGTACAGCGGCGCTTCCTGCCGACCCTGGAGCGGTTCGCTGCCTCGGGAGATGTCGCGCCTTCGCAATATGCGCTGATGTACGACCGCCTGGCTTTGGCCGATGGGAAATTGCAGCGTTATGGCACCCAGATGCGCTGCGAGGCCGGCCGCATGGTGCCCGCGCCGACCGAGGATCCTGGCCGTCTCGAAGAGAGGCGCGCGCCAATGGGCTTTCGCTGGCCGACCTATGCAGACTATTTGAAGAACTTCGGAACGTGCTGAGATGAGCCAGGCGAGGGCGTCTTCAGCGCAGCAGTACCGGCAATCCCGAGACGCCCTGTTGCTCGAGCCCGCCGGTCATGAACGGCGCTTCGGCCGCGGGATCGAGCCGGAGCTTGGGGAAGGCGTCGAGCAGCGCATTGATCCCAGCCTCGATCTCGACGCGCGCGACGTTCATGCCTAGGCAGCGGTGCGTGCCAAGGCCGAAGGCCATGTTGGTCAGCTTGTCGCGGTGGAGGTCGTAGACATCGGGATTTTCCCAGCGTGCGGGATCTCGGTTGGCGGGCCCGAGGCCGAGTTCGAGCACCGAGCCTGCGGCGATCTGGTGGCCATAGAACTCGGTGTCGGCCGTGACCATGCGGTAGAAGTAGGGCGCGGTCGGGTTCCAGCGGAGGCCTTCCTCGATCGCGTCGCCCAGCAGGGCGCGGTCGTCCCTGACCGCTTCGAACTGGTCGCGGTGGGTCAGGAGCGCGAAGAGCGTGATGCCCATCTGCCGCCAAGAGGTGCCGCCGCCGGCGACCATGACAAGCTTGGCATGTGTCATGATCTCACGATCGGACAGCGGGCGCGGGTCGGCGCCGGGCATCATCAGTTTGGTTTTCAGGAGGAAGCTGATCAGATCGTCCTGTGGCTCGGCGCGGCGTGCGGCGATCAGGCCGAGCAGGGTGTCCTCGACGATCCGGCCGTTGCGCACGCGGTCTTCCATGGTCGTGTTGCGGCTCTGCGACGTGGAGTGGAGATAGGCGTGGCGGAAGGTCAGCGCCTCGTCGCCCGAAAGACCGATCGCGGTCGTTATCGTATAGACGGGCACGCGCGCGCAGAAGTCGAGGTTGAGTTCGGCGCGGTCGTCCTTGGCCATGCGCGCTATCAGCCGCTCGACGATGCCGTCGATCGTGCGCGTACGCCACCAGCCCATAGCCTCGGGCATGAGGAACTTGGGCTGGATCGTGCGGCGATAGGCGCGGTGCATCGGCGGATCCATTTCGAGGATCCCCATGGTCTTCTCGTTCGCCGGATTGTCGTTGCCCTGGACGCCGTTCGAGAAGGTTTGCGCGTCGCGGAAGGCAGCCTCGCAGGCCTCGTAGGTCAGCACCGAATAATGCTGGCGGCCGCGGGCGCGCACGTGGCGATCGTGGTGCGGCAGGCCGAGCAGTTCGCGCAGCCGGCCCTTGTGTACCGGTGCCTCGGCGCGCAGCCGGTGGACCTGCGGCATGATCGCGTCGACATCGACGGCGTTGCCTATGTCCTCGGCCTCGCGGCGAACGTCGTAGAGTTTCTCGTAAAGCGGATCGTCGGCGACGAGGACGTTGGTCATCAGGCGGGCTCACCGGCGGCGACGGCACGGGCGAGGCGCGCCTCGGGCGTCTCGTGGGGCAGGCGGCGCGCGGCCAGCCACAGCAGAACGAGCGCGATGGGGGCTAGCGCCATCATCGACAGCAGGCCGGCGGTCAGCGAGCCGGTAACGGCGCTGACCTTACCCGCCCAATAGGGACCCGTGCCCGAGGAGATCACGATCGCCACGAGCGAGAAGGCGGCGGCCGCGGCGCCGCGCATGCGCGGGAGGACGAGGTCCTGAACCATCGCGGCAATGCCGCCGCTCCACAGCGCGGTGATCAGGCCGAGCGCGAAGTAGGCGGCCAGGAATACGTGATAGTCGATCACCAGCATCATCACGACGATGCAGGGTACCTGGCCGATCATGCTGATCCCGGCCATGCCCAAGGGCGCGCGCCGGTCGCGCTGTTTCCAGCGGTCGGTGAAATAGCCGCCGAGCAGCACGCCGGCGATCGCGCCGACGATGTGGATCGCGCCGAGCGAGAAGCCGATCTCGTGCGCCGGGATCTGATAGGTGCGCATGGCATAGGGCGCCGACCAGACGCTAACCGCCCCGCCGACGCAGGCGATCAGCGCGGTCGCGGCGGTGCCCATGACGAAGGTCGGATCACCGAAGGTGAGCTTGAACAGCGGCCGGTCGCGGTAGGACTGAATCTGTCCCCAGGTGAGCACGGCATAGGCGCCGAGACCGAACGAGGCCCATTGCGCCAAGTCACCCGTCGCGCGCGCCACCAGCGTGGCGATCACGACGATGGCCCCGGCGATCAGCAGATTGCTGACGAGGCCCTTGCTGCCGCCGACGCGGTAGACGCTGAGCACGGTGAAGGGCGGGATCGCCGTGGCGAACTCGCCGAGCACGAAGCGCCCGGCCGAGCGCACCTCGAGCGGACGCGGTGGCTCGCGGATGGCGAGCACGGCGAGCGCGAGCAGCAGGCCGGGCAGGCCCACCGCGATCAGCGCGGCTTTCCATGGCGCGGTGCCGCAGGCGCCGGCGAGCGGCAATGCCTGGCACATGTCCTGCCAGTGGGTCAGGAAATAGCCGCCGACGAACATGGCCAGCGCGCCACCGACGAAGACGCCCGAGAGCAGCACGCTCATGGCCATGGCGCGGCGGCGTTGCGGGATCATGTCGGCAAGCAGAGAATGCGAGCAGGGATTGGCGACGGCCTCGCCCACGCCCACGCCTATTCGGGCGACGCCGAGCATGGCGAAGCTCGAGGCAGCGCCGCCCAGCGCGGTCATGACCGACCACAGCGCGAGGCCCAGCGCCATGACCTTCTTGCGCGGCAGCCCGTCGGAGATCTTGCCCATGGCGATGCCGACGACCGAGTAGAATACGGCAAACGCCGTACCCAGGAGAAAGCCCAGGTCGGCGTCGTCGAGTTTCAGGTCTTGCTTGATCGATTGCGCCAGGATCGAGACGATATGGCGGTCGAGGTAGTTGAAGACGTTGGCGAGCGTCAGGACTGCGAGAGCATACCACGCGGCCTTGGGAATGGCCGGGGCGCGGCTTTCCTTAGAGGGCTCCGAGCCCTCTGCGATTGTCGCCACGCCCTCGTCCTCTTCTTTATCGTTGTCGCGGTTTCCCGCGCATCAGGAGATGCGCAGGAACTTCTTGGCGTTGTTGTAGATGATGTCCTGGATGTCCTTCTCGGGAACTCCGGCAAAGTCACGCTTGATGATCGCGTGGCTGTTCGGGAAAGTCGTTTCCGAGTGCGGATAGTCCGACGACCACATGATGTTCTTGCCACCCGGCAGGTCGCGCGAGAGGATGCCCGTGCGGTCCTGGATGAAAGAGCCCCAGACGTTCTGGTCCATGTAGTGGCTGGGCAGCTTGTCGATCGGGCTGTCCATCCAGTAGCGCTGCTTTTCCCAGGTGCGGTCGCAGTATTCGGCGTACCAGGCAAACCAGCCCACACCCGATTCCATCATGCCGATGCGCAGATCGGGGAAGCGGTCGAAGATGCCGTTGAAGATGAAGATGCCGACCGTCTCGGCCATGGCCAGCTTCGACATCGGCATGTCGGGCAGGAAGTGCTGCTTCTCACCGAAGCGCGGCACGCGACCGCCGAGGTGGAAGGTGATGGTCATGCCGAGGTCGCTGAGCACCTTCCAGAGCTTGTCGAACTCGGGCTGGTAATACTGCAGCGCGCCCTTGGGATCGCCGGTCTGTGCCGAGACCTGGCCCGACTTCATGTTCTTGATCTCGGAGGTGGTCTTCCAGGCTTCCGCGTTCTGCGGAAAGGCCGGGAGCTGGACCATCTTGAAGCCCATCTTGCCCAGGCGCTTCACGTGCTCGATCGTCTCGTCGACGTCGCGCATCGGCGCATGACCGACGGGGAACAGACGGTGCGGCGCATTAGAGGCCCAGTCCATCACCCAGGTCGAGAAGGCTTCGAAGCTGGCGAGGTAGAGGTCGTTGTCGAACGAGCCGAGCGGACCGCCGCCGAACAGGATCGCCTGGTCGATGCCGTCGAGATCCATGTCGGCAAGGCGCTTGGCCGGATCATAGGTGTTGCGCTGGTCGGACAGGCGGCCGACCATCTTGAAGTCCTTGCCCGAGCGACCGGCCTGGTTGTTGATCATCATCACCGGGCGGCGATTGCCCTCGAACAGGATGTAGTCGCACTCGTCGCCGTGCTCGATCTCCGGTGCCTTGTGCTTCTGCGACTGGGGAAGGTATTCCTTCCACATGTCGTGCGGCGGATCGATATGCGCATCGGCGTCGAAGATCGGCCCCAGGGTCCAATCTTCCTTCGTGGCGCTGCCAAATTTGGGATCGGCTTCGCTCATCTTTCTGGCTCCTTCCCGTTGTGTCTTCTTGCATGAATTCGAAATCGTGAACGCAGTATCGCAGTTCTGAACGATCAAGTCAAGATTACGACTCGCTGCCGCAGCATTCGGTCGCGCCGCTGGAGCGGTGCGCCGAAGTTAGAATACGACGCCTTTGACTTTCAGATCGATGATCGCCTCCTCGTCATAGCCGAGGCCGGCAAGCACCGAGTCGCTGTCGGCGCCGAGTTCGGGCGAACGGCGCGCGGGCATAGGCTCGCCATCGAAGACATAAGGCACGGCGACGAGCGGGATCGTTGTGCCGTCCCCGTAGTCGACGGTCTGCACGAAGTTGTTCGCCTTGACCTGGACGTCGTGCTGCAGCTCGCCGACGTCCTGCACGGGATCCCACTGGCCGTCCTGGCGGCCCAGAAGGTCCTTCCATTCGGCCAGCGTCTTGCTGGCGAACAGCGCCTTCACGTCGGCATGGCATTCGTCGACATTGGCCGCGCGGGCCTTGGCATCGACATAGCGCGGGTCGGTGGCCCATTCGGGCTTGCCGGCGACCTCGCAGAAGCCTTTCCAATACTTGTCGGCCTGCAACATGCAGAGCGAAACGAAGCGATCGTCGGAGGTCCGATAATTGCCGACCAGGACGTTGTAAGGCTTGGGCGACTTCGGCCGCGGGAAGCGCTGCGTGCCGTCCATCGTCGATTGGGCGATGAAGCGCTGCATCGACCACATCGCGGTACCGAGCAGCGAGACGTCGACTGTCGACGGCTCGCCCGTCATCGCGCGTTTGGCCAGGGCCGCACAGATCGCGCCGCAGAGCATCGAACCTGACAGCGTATCGCCGAAAGCTGGTCCCGGAGGGCCGACGGGATAGTCCGCATCGTCCTCGGTCAGCGACGACGAGACGCCGCCGCGTGCCCAGAACGAGATCGAATCGTAACCGCCCTTGGCGCTGTCGGGGCCCTTGGGGCCGGTCGGGCTGCCGCTGGCGTAGATGATGCTGGGAAACTGGCTGCGGATCGTGTCTGCGTCGATGCCCATCGTCTTGCGCGCGGGCGGCAGGAGGTTGGTCAGGAAAATGTCGGCATCGACGAGAAGCTTGGCCAGGACCTCACGCCCCTCGGGCTGCTTGAGGTCGAGCGTGACCGATTTCTTGCCGCGGTTGTAGCTTTCCCACGAGAGGTCGATCTTGCTGCCGCCGCCGATCGCGCCGATCGACAGGCCCCGCAGTGGATCGCCCGTCGGGGGCTCGATCTTGATCACCTCGGCACCCAGGTCCGACAGCATGCCGCCACAGGCGGGCACGAAAGCCCACATTGCGACTTCGACGACCTTGATGCCTTCAAGCGGTTTGGACATGCCGTTTTCCCTATCTCCCGGTGGCTTTGGCCGCGTTCGCGGATTCGCCGTTAAATTCTCTATTGTGACGCATGGACCGAAATCGCGAATCAGGTCAATATGCGCCTCGTCATTCAGGACGAGAGGGAGAGTAATGCCGGACGAACAATCAACAAGGCTGCCGATGTCGTCGGGGCCGGCCGAGCCGAAGCTGCGCGTGCCCGATACGCGCGAAGAGGCTCTGGACCCGGCCTGGCTGAGCCAGGCGCTGGCCTCAGTCGGGCAGGGCGCCGCGGTCACGTCGGTCGAAATCGTGGAGGTGATCAAGACCGTTGCCACCAAGATCCGTTTCAAAGCGACCTTCGACGGCACGGCGGGCACCCAGGACTTCTGCCTGAAGGGTCTGCTCGATGCCGACGAGATGACCAAGATGGGTGGCTCAACCTGCGTGCTCGAGGGGGACTTCTATCTGAAGCTCGCGCCCAAGCTGGACGTGCAGGTGCCCGAGGCGGTAGCGGTCGTCACCGATCGCGAGGCCAAGCAGAGTGTGCTGCTCATGCGCGACGTGATCGCCGGCGGCGGGCGGTTCTGCTCGGCCCTCGAGGCCTTCACAGCCGACGACGCGGCCAGCAGCCTTGCGCAGATCGCCCA
>SECS01000078.1 GCA_004211435.1 Novosphingobium sp.
GCCGACAACGCCAGCGAAGACGGCCGCGCGAAGAACCGGCGCGTGGAACTGGTGAAGAAGTAACCGAGGCGCGCGCCCAAGCCGCTGATCGGCCTGCCGAATAGTCCATTTTGGCAGTCGTTCCGCTTGCCGCGTCGCGTCCGCCATGCTGTCGAGCCGCCTTGGCTTAGTGCGGGGACAACATGGCGGATATCTATCTTGCGGCGGACGACGATCTGTCGCGCGTCACCTTCGGCGGCCGCGTCTTCGGCACGGGTGGCATGGAGACGGTCACCTACATGCCCACGGTGACCGGGGTGACGATCGACCAGAACGTCGATCGCGTCAGCTTTCTGGCCGACTCGCACGAATACGCTTTTCAGCAACAGGGCAACCAGCTCGTCATCTATGCCGGCGCCGTGGTGGTCGCGCGGATTGCTGTGCAGGGCGACGAAGACGGGACGGAGCTCGGCTTTTTCACCGACACGCCCCCCGGCTGGTATAGCGCCAAGATCTCCGCGGCCGGGATGACGCTCGGCGGCGTGACCGTGCCGACTGCTGCGCCCGCCACGATCGCCGTCGGCGGATCTTATCCCGTCCCGGCAAAATTTCTCACGCCAGGCGCCGACAAATTCGGGCCTACTGGTGGGGCGCTTTATGCACCGTCCGTTTCTGAAGGCACGTCCGCGACCACCCTCACGGCGGGCGATCAACTCCTAGGAAGCGAATTTTACGATGAGTTCGTCATCTACACGACGGCGACAGCAAATCGGACCTTTCCGGAGACTGCGACGGTTGCGGTTTTCGAAGTCATCACGATTCGCAACAACGGCCCGGCGACGCCCGGACTGACGGACGTCTCCAATTATTACGGAATCCGCCAGCTTTGGCAGAATACCGCTGCGGCAGACGTGACCAATCTGGCCGCAGGCGTCACGGCCGGCTTCCGCGACCTCGACCTCAGCGGCGGCGTCACCGTCACGACAATCGACGCCTCGCGTTCCGCCGCCATTGCGCTCGACGCTATCAAGCCAAACGCCATCATAACGGTGAAGAGCACCACCGCAGCGGGCTTGCTCGATAGCGTCACGGTGGTGGCCGGCAAGTTCAATGGCTTCCCGAACAATCCCAATGCGCTTCCGGAAGGGCTCAAGCTGATCGTCATTCCCGGCCAGGGTGTCGATCGCCTGACGCTGAACACGCTCACGGACCTCGGCCTGTCGGTGCGCGACGGTGCCGGTGCCGAGGTCACCGGCCTGCGCCTGCTCGATGCCTCGGGCAGCCTGGGCGGCGTGAGCTTCGACCTCAAGCAGATCAAGGCCTCGAGCACGATCACCGCTTTCGACGGCGGCTCCGTCGCGCTCGGCAATGGTGCCGACCTGCTCACCGCCGCGAACGGCGCCACGATCTCGAACCTGCGCCGCGGGGCGGGCGAGGACGCAGCGCAGCCCCAAGGCGCCGACACGATCGCCCTGACCGGTGCCGTCCAGGCGGCCGATCGGACAGCGGCCGGCTATGCGGTCAAGGACGGCCTGCTGACCTTCGGCACCGCTCCCTCCAGCCTTGCCGAGGCGCTCGCGACCGCCCGCGCCGCCACGGTAGCCGACAACGAGACCTTGGCCTTCCGCTATCTCGGCGACAGCTATGTCTTCGCCGAGCGGTCGAACGCGAGCGATGCCGACGATGTGCTCGTCAAGCTGGCCGGTACGACCGGGCTCGCCGGCCTCGACACGTTTTCGACAGGCAACGTGTACGTCTTCTAGGCGCGGGCAACCGAAATAGGTTGCTCGCAACGCGAAATCGGCGCCGCCCTCGCCAGGCTCTTCAGTCGCCTAGCGGCGGCGAAGCCCCCGTCACGCAGGTACAGTAGCCAACGGTCAAGGACCGCACGGGCCCGCGTTACGACCGCTATGTCGCGTCACAGCCGACTGATTTTGCGCCAACGCCATTTTGTCGGGTTGCGATGTCACATCCCCTGTTTCCACGTCGTCTAGGCAACGAACGCCGACGAACGGCGTCGGAGGAAAGCATATGCCGCAGAAGATCGTCGTCGCGGGTTCGGGTTTCGCCGGGTTGTGGGCCGCCCTTTCGGCCGCGCGGACCATCGCATTGGCTGAAAAGCAGGGCGAGATCGAAGTGATCGTCGTTTCGCCGACCCCCAACCTCGTGATCCGCCCACGCCTCTACGAAGCAGAACTCGACAACATGAATCCCGATCTGCAGGAACTGTTCGCTGCCGTCGGGGTCAAGCATGTGCCTGGCCTTGTCGAAACGATCGATACGGATGCTCGCACATTGACGGTGGCGCTCATCGCTGGCGGGCACGAGGCCATCGCTTATGACAGGTTCGTCCTCGCGACGGGGAGCCAGCTGTTCCGGCCGAATGTGCCGGGCCTTGCCGAATACGCGTTCGACGCCGACCAGTTCGACAGTGCACAAGCTCTCGACGCCCACCTGAAGGGGTTGATCCGCCAGCCGGAGAGCGACGCTCGCAATACCGTCGTCGTCGCCGGCGGTGGCCTGACGGGTCTCGAGGCTGCCACCGAGATGCCGATCCGGCTGCGGGCAGCCTTGGGCGAGGATGCGGCCTTTCGGGTCATCCTGATCGACACTGCCGACAAGCCCGGCGGGTCGCTGGGGGATGAGGCAGCGCCCTATTTCGCGGAAGCCCTCGCCTTCGCCGGGGTCGAGGTGCGCACGGGAGTGCGCGTGACGGCCATCGACGCGACCAGCGTGACTTTGTCGTCCGGTGAGCGGATCGAGACGAAAACCGCCATGTGGACGGCCGGCATGCGCGCCAACGCGCTCGCAGCTCAGATCCCCGGCGAAAAGGACGAGATCGGCCGAGTGATCGGCGACAGCTACCTTCGCGCGCCCGCGGCCAGCGGCATCTTCGTGACGGGCGACACGGTCCGGGCGGCAACCGACGAACTGGGCAATGTCGCTGCCATGTCCTGCCAGCATGCGCTCAGCCTGGGTCGGGTCGCGGGGCACAATGCCGCCGCCGAACTCGCCGGGAGCGCGCTTCATCCCTACAGTCAGCCCAAATATGTGACCTGCGTCGATCTGGGCGACTGGGGTGCGCTCTACACCGAGGGCTGGGATCGTCAGGTGCGGCTCACGCGGGCGGAAGCGAAGGCGCTCAAGCAGGAGATCAATCGCGTGTGGATCTATCCGCCCGCAGCCGATCGCGATGCGGTGTTCGCCGTCGCCCATCCCGACTTCGTCATCGTCCCCTGAGCCTGGCTTGGACCGGTCGCGCCGAATGAGCTCGGCCGGTCCCCTAGCCATACCGTTGCACTCTTCGCAGACTTGCTCGATGGACCGCATTCGCGGCCGCAAGCCGATGGAGGGTCCCCTGTTCGCCAAGCTCCTGATCGCCAACCGTGGCGAGATCGCCCTGCGCATCGCGCGCACCGCACGCGAACTCGGCATCGAAACCGTTCTCGTCCACGCGCAGGACGAACCCTTGCCCAGGGCCACGACCGCCGTGCAAGCGCTCCCTGGCCAGGGTCCAGCGGCCTATCTCGACATCGCTGCGATCGTCGCGGCCGCGCGCGCGAACCTCTGCGACGCGGTCCATCCGGGCTATGGTTTCCTCAGCGAGAATCCAGCCCTGGCGCGCGCCTGCGCCGAGGCGGGCCTCGCCTTCGTCGGTCTGCCGGCAGAGCAACTCGCGCTCTTCGGCGACAAGACCCGGGCGCGGGCTCTCGCCGAGCAATCGGGTGTCCCGATCGTCGCCGGAACGGCGGGCCCGGTCTCGCTCGAAGAGGCCAACGAGTTTTTCGCCGAGCACGGGCAGATCGTGTTGAAGGCCGTCTCCGGCGGCGGCGGGCGGGGCATTCGGGCGGTCGAGCGCGCCGAGGACCTCGCCGAGGCCTATGCGCGTAGCCGTTCCGAAGCCCTGCGCGCATTCGGTGTCGAGGCCGTCTATGCCGAAAGGCTGATCGCCCGAGCGCGGCACATTGAGGTCCAGATCGCCGGCGACGGAGCCCAGGTGGTGCATTTCGGCGAGCGCGAATGCACGCTCCAGCGGGGCTACCAGAAGCTCGTCGAGCTCGCGCCGGCGCCGGGCCTCGATCCCGACCTGCGGACGCGTCTGCTCGACGCAGCCTGCAAGATGGCGGCAGCATGCGGCTATCGGGGGATCGGCACTTTCGAATTCCTCCTCGAGCGTGACACGGGCGCTTTTGCCTTCATCGAGGCGAACCCGCGGCTCCAGGTAGAGCATACGGTGACCGAGGAAGTCATGGGCCACGACCTCGTCGCGATCCAGCTTGCGCTCGCCGCCGGTGCGAGCCTCGCCGAGCTTGGCCTCACGCAAGACGCGATAGGAACGCCCCGCGGATCGGCGGTACAGTTGCGCATCAACACCGAGACGATCGGCGCCGATGGTCTGCCGCGCCCGAGCCTCGACGCGATCACCGGTTACGACGTGCCCGGCGGCCCCGGCGTGCGCGTCGACGGCTCGGGCGGACTCGGACATGTGCCTACCGCCGGTTTCGACACCTTGCTGGCGAAGCTCGTCGTCACGTCGCCGCTCGGACATACCGGCGCGATCGTACGCGCACGCCGCGCGCTCGCAGAGTTCCGCATCGACGGACCCGCCACCAACATCCCGTTTCTCCAGGCCCTTCTCGCGCGGCCCGAGGTCGCCGACAACGCATTGACCACGCGCTTCATTGCCGAGCACCTCGACGAGCTCCTGGCGGCCCTGCCGGACGCCGCCGGCAACGCGGTCCCTCCGGCACTCGCCGTCGACGCTGCCGAGCAACCCGCGGCAGATACCTTCATCCCAACCGACGGCACCGTCGTGCTCCAGGCGCCCATGACAGGCGTGATCGCATCGCTCGCGGTGGCCGAGGGCGACACCGTCGCTCCCGGCGCCGAGCTCGCGGTCCTCGAGGCGATGAAGATGGAACACGTACTCCGCGCGACGACCGGTGGCACGGTACGCGCAGTCCTGCGACACGCCGGCAGCCAGGTCGGTGAGGGCGCGGCAATCCTTGTGCTGGCACCCGACGCCGGAGCCCAGGCCGACGAGGAAATCGCCGCGCCGATCGATCCCGACGCGATCCGCGCCGATCTCGCCGCGGTTCGGGAACGTCAGGCGCGCACGCTCGACGACCAGCGCCCCGCCGCCGTCGAGCGGCGGCGCAGCCGCGGTCAGCGCACGGCGCGCGAGAACGTCGCCGACCTGGTCGATGCAGGGTCATTCGCCGAATATGGCCAGCTCGCCGTTTCCTATCGACATGCGCGCTATTCGGACGACGAACTTCTCGAGAACAGTCCGGCCGACGGCTTCGTGGCGGGCATTGGCACGGTCAACGCCGGCATCCATGGCGCCGGTGCGAGCACGGTTGCGGTCGGTGCCTACGATGCGACGGTGCTCGCCGGCACGGTCGGCCACATGAACCACAAGAAGGCCGACCGTCTGTTCGACCTGGCGGCCGAGCGCCGCCTGCCGCTCGTGCTCTTCGCCGAAGGCGGCGGCGGGCGCCCCCGCGAGGATCCGGTGACGATCACGGGGCTCAATTCGCCGAGCTTCTTCAAGATGGCGAAGCTCTGCGGCAAGGTGCCGACGGTCGCGATCGTCTCGGGCCGCTGTTTTGCCGCCAATGCCGCGCTCGCGGGGCTCGCAGACGTCATCATCGCGACGCGGGACAGCACGATCGGCATGGCAGGCCCGGCCCTGATCGAAGCCGCCGGGCTGGGATCCTTCACGCCCGAGGAAGTCGGCCCGATCGAAGTCCAGACGCGCAGCGGCGTCGTCGACGTGGCGGTCGCGGACGAGGCCGCGGCGGTTGCGGTCGCCCAGCAATACCTCTCCTATTTCCAGGGTACCCTGCCCGATTGGGACGCGCACGATCCACGGCTGCTGCGCGGCGCCGTCCCGGAAAATCGCCTGCGCGTCTACGACGTGCGAGAGGTTGCCAAGCTCATCGCCGACAAGGACACCTGGCTCGAGCTCAGAGCGGATTTCGGAACGGCCTATGTGACGGGCCTCGCGCGCATCGAGGGGCGTCCGGTCGGCATCATCGCCAACAACCCGGCGTTCAACGCTGGCGCCATCGACAGCCCGGCCTCCGACAAGGCCGCCCGGTTCCTGAGGCTCTGCGACGCCTTCGGCCTGCCCGTCGTCAGCCTCGTCGACACGCCCGGCATCATGGTCGGTCCCCAAGCCGAAGCGACCGGGCTCGTGCGCCATTCGGCGCGACTCTTCGCGGCAGGGGCCGCGCTCACCACGCCGCTCTTCGCCATAGTGCTGAGGAAGGCTTATGGCCTTGGCGGCGCGGCCGCTACAGGCGGCTATTTCCAGGCACCGTTCTTCACCGTCGCCTGGCCGACCGCGGAGCTCGGCGGCATGGGGCTCGAAGGCAGCGTCCAACTCGGCTACCGGCGAGAGCTCGAAGCCATCGAAGACCCCGTCCAGCGACAGGCCTTCTTCGCGGACCGCGTCGCCAAACGCTACGAGAAGGGCAAGGCGAGCTTCGTCGCGAGCTACTTCGAACTCGACGCGGTGATCGACCCGGCCGAGACGCGCGCCTGGCTCCGCCGCGGTCTCGATGCGGCCTCGCCGGCCAAAACCGACCGGACCGGATCGCTCGATACCTGGTAGCGGAAAGCGAAGAAGCCGGTGCGCGCACAGCGATCGCCGCAACCGAACGGATAAGGGTCAAGACCATGCGCATCGTGTCCGCCCTCCTGCTCACCGCTGCGGCGTTCGTTGCCGGCGGCGCAGTCCTGGCGTACCTCTATCTCACGAGCCTTGCCTGCGGCTACGCGCCGAGCGCCTCGAGCTGCCATGCCCTTCCCTGGGATCTCTCACCCGACGATCGCTTTTGGCTGGTCGGCCTGCCGATGGCTATCGTCGCCGGTCTGACGGGGTTAGCCTGGCTGGCGCGCCGCAGGTCTCGGCCCGGCGATGGCGGCAGCACGGCACCTGACCTGTAAGGATTGGTTCCGGACAACAAGCGAGAGGACCGACATGAAGACACGCGATCTCACCCCGCTGATCGGATCCGAGGTCATGATCGACCGCGCAGATCTTCTCGAAGGGCGGCATGCGAGCGATCTGAGAAAGCTTCTCGTTGCGCGCGGCGTCCTCGTCTTTCGCGATCTTGACATCGATCGCGGCGAGCAACGGACGATCACCGCCTCGCTCGGGACCATCCAGACGGACGGCACGGGAGAAGAACTTCAGCAGGTCACGGTCGACGAGCAGGTGAGCCCCGAATATGCGGCCTATTTCGCCAGCACGCTGTTCTGGCACATGGATGGCCATCACGATCAGACCGTCCCCTGCTTCGGCGGATCGTTTCGACCGGTCCGGCTGGCGCACGAGGGCGGCGAGACCGAGTTTCTCAACGCCTATGCGGCCTACGAGGGTCTCGACGAAGCCGATCGTCACCTGGTCGATCGCCTCCACGTGTTCCACACGGCGACGACTTCGGGACTCTCGGCCAATCCTAGGGCGAGCGACGAGCAGATCGCCGGCTGGCGCCGCCGACCGCCTGCGCGCCAGCCGTTGGTCTGGCAGCATGCGACGGGGCTTAAGTCGCTGATGCTGGGAGTTGCGGTCGCTTGGGTCGAGGGCATGCACCCGGCCGACAGCTACGACCTCCTGTGTCGGCTGCGGTGCCATATGAACCAGCCGCGCTATGTCTACCGCCACGCGTGGCGCGCCGACGATCTGGTGATCTGGAACAACACCGGGACGCTGCACAGGGCCCGGCCGTTCGATCCCGCCTCGGGCCGTCTGCTCCACCGCTTCACCCTGGTAGGCGAGGAACCGATCCGGGCGCCCGACGCGGCCGCGCGGCAACAGGCCTGACTTGCTCGCGTGACGTGGATCGAGATCATCGCGCGCCTCGACAACCAAGCCTAAGGCGCAGCCGGGTCGAAAATTCGACCTCCGACAACGATCTGTTAACTATATTTCTCCTAGAACCGTCGTGCGGGTTCGGACGCTCTCTCTCCTCGGTCCGCCCCGCGACTTCTCCTAGTTTTTCATACAAGAAGGGCGCCTTGGTTTCGACCGAGGCGCCCTCTCGACTCGTTAGATCAACTGCGCTCCGCCCTCGCCGATCTGCGCGAAGTAGCGAGCCATGGCGTCGGCCGCGCGATCGGAAAGCGCTATGAACGTACGCCGCCGGTCGGTCTCATCGTTCACACGCGTCAACAGACCGGCATTGGTCAGGACCTTGATCCATCGAAGCGCAGTCGTCGGCGGGACACCCGAAGCGATGCACAGCGACGTGACGCAGACGGGCTGATGTTCGATACGCGCCGCGGCGAGGTCCAGCAGAATGTCCCAGGCCGGATCCGCGAATGGCAGGCTGCCGAAGAACTTGGCACGCGTCTGGCGATTGCGGACGATGCGCCGCAGCAGCCGGGGATCGGGCAACGGCGGCCCCGCGTTGCGAACGAGGTTCACGCTGCCGTCTTCAGCCACCACACCAAGCGGCGGCGGCTGAGGCTCAAAGGCCGAAGCCGTAACTTCGAGCGGGTTTGCGCATGCTTCGGCGAGGAAGGCTACCTGGCGAACCAGTTCCCAGACCTGCGCCTGCAGATCCCGGAGCCTCGTCTGGATTTCGCCAGGGTCAGGCTGGCCCGCGCCAAGAGGGCGGGTATGTGGAAACGACACGGCGTTCGTACCTCCGATCCTTGAAGATGCCGACGACCATCGTCGCGAGCATCGGTATCGACCACACGGTCTCCAGGCCGCGGTAGAGCTTCGCGTTGGTGCCTGGATCCAGCAGGGGGCCGAAATGTGTCGCCACGCAGATGAACTGGAGACCGGCGGACCAAATCAGCCAGTGCCTCCGACACGACAGCGCAGCGGCGTACAATCCCAGAAAATAAAGCGTATCGGTGGCCAGGAGCACGGGATTCATCCTGCTCCAGGCTTCGACCTTCACCAGGCCGACGACACCGGCAAAACCCGAGCCGGGTGTCGCGGCCGTGGTACCCAGCATGGCGATCACGAAGCAGGCGAATGCCCAGCGGACGGGCTTGCCGCCATAGGCCAGGGCATAGGCCCAACAAGCCGCCGCGACGATCCAGTACAGGAGACCTATGATCATGCCGAGATGAGATCGAGCCGGTCGCACCGCGTCAATTCGCGATGCTTCCGTTCCGGACTAGGACGCCTCGACCGTCGCGGCTCTCGCGACCTCCGCGCTCGTGATCGAGCCCGTCGTGAAGAAACCGATGTCGTCCCAACCCTCGGGACAGCCCGCCGCCGTCTCGGCCTGGTTGCTGCGACGCTGAAAGGACTGCATCAGGCCGATGGTCGCCTGCATGTTCTGGCGCCAGGCAAGTCCGGCCGACTGACCTTCGTGCAGTATCGTCATCAGGCGCTGCGATTGCGAGACCGGCATCCCCGATCCCCGCATGGCGTCGACGGCTTCGGCCGCCAGTCGCAGATGCGAGGCGAAGGCCTGATCCATGGTGTCGAGCGTCGTTCGGATGTCCCCGCCGATGACGTGCACGGCGGCCTCCTGAAATTTGAGCATGGCTTCCCCTTCTCCGCAATCCAGAGGATCGGCGGTGGTGTGATTGCAGTCAGTCGAACGTCTTGATGATGCCCAGAACGAACAGCACCAGTGCCAGGAAGGTCGTCAGGCAAACCACCGCCACCCACATGATGCGCAGCGTTATCTGGTCCCATCGGAGCCTGAACTCTTCACCACCCAGCGCGGGACCGAGGAAGAAGCGACCGACCCCCTTCAGTCCGCGCCGAACAGCGCCGGCCTTTCGAGATGGCGTGATTTCCCGGGGTGTTGGAAGAGGAGAAATTCTCACGTGAGAAGGATCGTGAGAATTTTCCTTGAGCGCGCTGTAGCGCTCGGCAGCCGCATGCCTGCCGACGACGCCGAGGGTTTTCGCCGCCTGCTGCAACTGGTTGTCGACCGTCCCGGCGGCAATCCCGGTCTTGTTCGCAAGTGCCTTGGATTTGACACAGCCCTCCGCAACGAGCTCCAGCAACTCTCGCTGTCTCCCGGAGAGGTTCCTCAAGACTTCGTGTTCCACAACGCTCCGATCGAATTGACCCGATTCGGAATCAAACGGTTTCTCGCTCAGAGTTCAACCGGGATATGCACTCGGGCGGCGGCGGCCCGCTCGGCGCGCCGGCGGAAACGATCGCGCGGGCCCCTTCGACGGACTGCTTCCTGCTTTGGAGGACAGCATGCACATGGCACGCCCGTGCAACGCGGGCCGCTTTCAGGTGCGGAAATACAGCCGCGCTATGCCCGCCATGTCGGCGTGAACAGCCAACTTCGGGCGCACCGCCTAAGCGACGAGTTTACCCGTGATCTCCACGAGCTGACCGGCATCGAAAGGTTTCGCCAGCAACTCGGCATCGCCGAAAGACTTAGGCAGCGAAGCCCTTCCATAGCCACTGACGAAAGCGAAAGGTATGCCGTTGCGGGCCAGTGCCGCGGCGATCTCGTCGACCGGATGGCCGCCCAGATTGGCGTCCAGCAAGGCCGCGTGGAACCTGTATTGCTCGATCAGACTCAACGCCGCGGCCGAATTTCCAGCCGGACCAAGAACGAACGCCCCGGCATCCTCCAGCCGCCCGGCGATGTCCAGCGCGAGCAGCGGCTCGTCCTCGACCACCAGGATGCGCTTGCCCAGAAGGCGCTTCGAACGTTCGGGCGCATTCCGGCCGGCTGGATTGTGATCGACCGGCGGCCTGTCAACCGGCAGCGCAGCGTCTCCGCTCTTGCCCTGCGCCTCGGGAAGCGGAACATTGATATGCCAACGCACGCCTTCAGCCGCAATCGACATCCGGGCATCGCCGCCCACGCCGCGCGCGCTCGCCTCTATCAATCGAGTCCCGAAGCCCCGACGGATCGGTGCGCCGACCGTCGGGCCGCCCTGTTCTATCCAGCGCATTTTCAGGGTTTGCCCGCTGACCAACCAGTCGATCGTCACCGCGCCGTCGATCTTCGACAAAGCACCATATTTCAGGGAGTTCGTCCCAAGTTCGTGCAGGATCATCGCGAGCTGCGGCACCACCGCGGCATCGAGCTCGACCGGCGGACCTGACGCGGAGACCTGGGCTTCATCGACGGGGCCAAGCTGCATCTGGTCGCTCACGATCTCCTTGAGCTGCGTTCCCTTCCACTCGTTGGTGCTGAGCTGCGAATGCACGCGCGACATCGACTGGATCCGTCCACCGAAGCTCTCGACGAAATCCGCAGGGTCATTGCAATTCCGCAAGGTCTGCGATGCGATCGCCTGGACCGTCGCAAGCATGTTCTTGACGCGATGACTCAGTTCACCCGTCAGCATCTTCTGCAGATTTTCGCTTTCCTGGAGGGCAGAGCAACTCCGGGCCAGTTCCTGTTCGCGTGCGCGCAACGCTTCTTCGGCGATCGTACGTTCCAGAAGATCGGCCGCTTGACGCGCCAGAATGTCGAGCAAGCGCAAGTCGCGATCGGAAGGCCGATGCGGCTTGGCCCAATGCGTCGAGATCATTCCGAGCAACTTGCCTTCGCGCGACAGCAGCGGCGTCGTCTGCGCAGATCGGATGCCCGTCCGGCGAAAGGCCAAGAGGTCTTCGGTCCCCGCGATTTCATCCCATTCCTCGAAATCGGCAATTATGGCGCGTTGACCGGACTTGAGTGCCGCGGTGCAACTGCTGTGTGCGGCGGGGCTGACCCATTCCCAGAAACCGACGGCTTCCGGCGGAAGGCCGCGAGAGCACAGGAGATTGAGTTCGCCACCATGGCCCGAGGAATCTCCGGGCGGGCAGAGCAATTGCATCGTTCCGAACTGCGATCCGGTGATCGTCACGGCGGCGTCGACGATCTTGCCATATAGCAGCGCACGATCCTGCTCGCCGATCAGTTCCACGCATATGCTGTGCAGCAAGTCGATATCTGCGATCTCTGCCGTGGGTTCCGCGCGGGCGGCACCGAGCGATTCGATCGGATTAATCTGTAGCAAGCCCGCCATAATGCCCCCGGTGGAGCGCCCCTGTTTCGAGACGCTTCAGTCGCGTGAACGTCAAAACATCGAAATCGTTCCCTCGACCGACGATGCCATCCTTCTCGAGAACCGTTCACCGCGATAGCGCTGGTCGGCATATGAACAGGACGGCGAGTTCAAGGGATCACCGCAAGGGAGCGGACTCGTCGCCTTTGGCCGTCAACGGCTTACGCCTGAGATGCACTGCCCACTCCACCCGACAACAAGCCAATCTCGGCGGAATGCTTTCCTGCCGACCCTCTGTCGCGTCCGCCACCACCGTTGACAGATACGACCCGCGCACCATAAGTGGACCATAGTCCACTAAAACGAGGCGACCGGGTACAAGGTCCTCTGGAGAGCGAGATGCCACGATCAACGAAAGAAGATCTTTCATTTGATGATGTCCTCCTGCTCGCGGAACGGGAGAGCGGCGGGTTCGGGCTGGCGGATGAGGGTCTGACCCGGCGCGTGCGCTGGCTCGTCGAATGGGTCAACGAGCGCGGTCCCTACAGCTCGGATGAATTGCGCGGAATGACGCAGCAAATCGTTCGCCTGCTTGCTACGCGGCTCAAACTGGCACTCGATCGGCAGCGGTATCCGGCCATTGCGCAAGAGAAGATCGAGCGTCCCATTTTCATCATCGGCTTCGCCAGGTCCGGCACCACGCTGCTGCACTCGCTGCTCGCCGAGGATCCCGAAGCGCAATCGCCCAAATCGTGGCACATGTATGCGCCTTCACCGCCGCCGGGCATCGGACCGGTCGTCTCGGAACGCATCGCTTACGCGCAGCGCCAGGTCGAAGCCTGGATGGATTTTTGTCCCGCGCAGCGCCCCATGCATCCCTACATCGACAAGGGTGCCTATCAGCTGATCGAGGACGAGGAAGTCATCACGCTCGATTTCCGCAACGTCTACCCTTATCATTTCTACCGCATCCCGACCCTCGATGTGATGGCCGTTCCGACCAGCGGTCAGGACGATGCCTTCAAGTTCCATCGGGAGTTCCTCCAACATCTCCAGTGGAACACGGGCTTCAATCGGTGGGTCTGCAAGGGACCGAGTGGCCAGATGCACCTGGATGCGATCCTTGACGCCTATCCGGACGCGCTGCTCGTCTGGCCGCACCGGCCGCTGGGAGAATCTATGCCTCGAACATCGCCTTACGCGCCGCCATTTTCGATACCATCCGCGGGTATCCGAGCGACTGGTCCAGTCAGGCCAAGGCGCACGTCGAGGCGCTGAAGGCATCGGTCGACCGCCTCATGGCCAACGACCGCATCGACGACCCGCGCATTCTCCATCTCTCGTTCCGGGATATCGCAACCGATCCGATGGCTGCGGTGCGTAAGGTCTACGACCGGCGCGGCCTGTCCGTGAGCACCGAGTTCGAGACGAAGGTGGAGAATTGGCTAGCGGATCCCGAGAACGCCGCCGATCGGTTCGGTCGCTATCCCTACAGCTACGAAGCGTTTGGCCTCGACAAGGCATGGGTCGAGGATCTGTTCAGCGACTACAGCCGACGTTTCGGCCTCGTTTGAAGGACAATGGCATGACGACCAATCCCCTGGCCACCGAAGACCAGCGCGACATCGAGGCTATCGCTCTGCGCCTGCTCCGAAGCCCCACGCTGGAACGTGCGCGTGATGTGGCGACCATGCTGTGGCGAAACGCGGTCGCCTGGCCGGCACGCGACCAGATGGACCGCTTCGACAATATGATCGACGAGTACGTCTTTCACTATGCGATGCGCGCGGCGAACGGCGATGCCGCCCATCCCCGCGTCGCGCGGTTCATGGCGCCGGCCCATCACTGGTTCGGACGCGATGTGCCGGGCTCGCGCTGGGCGGGCGACAGTCCCGATTTCATCTACCGGCTGATCCCGGTCGAGCACGGCGGTCGCTATGAAGTTCAGGGACGCAAGACCTGCTCGCTGGAGCCGACGGTGAACTACGCCTTGATGGGTGACAGCAATGCCGCACCGGTAACGCAGGGCTTGCTCGACAGCCTCGACATGGAAATCGCAAGCGATGGCAGCTTCACGATCACCATCGACGAAAGTCCGGCCGGAGAACGGCGCAATCATTTGCAGACCCGTCCAGGTGCCGATCACATTCTCATTCGCGACGCACTTGGCGATTGGATCGATCAGTCTGCCAATGCGCTGGTGGTAAGGCGGATCGACGCTGCCGGCCGTGCGCCGATGGACGAGTCAGCCTTGGCGCAGAGGGCCGCCAAGAACCTGCTCGAAGGGCTCTACTACACCTATTACTGCACGCGGTCGGGCTCGGGTCAGCGCCCCAACGAAGTGCGAGCGCCGCTATCGTCAGGTGCCTTCGGAGGCATGGCGACGCAATGGGGCACCAAAGGCAACCTGGACCTGGCTCCCGACGAGGCTTTTGTCGTCACCACGACCGCGGCAGGCGCAGGGTTCCGCAACGTCATGCTGACCGACAATTTCCACATGTCGCTGAACTACTGGTCTCGCACCAGCAGCCTGAACATGATGCAGATGGCACCTGATGACGACGGGCGTTTCACCTATGTCGTCGCCCATAGGGACCCTGGCGTGCACAACTGGCTCGATACCAACGGCCTGCGAGAGACAATCTTCGGCCATCGGTGGCAAGCGTTTGCCCGCGACGCTCCACCGGAAATGCCGACATTGACCGCGCAACTCGTCAAGTTCGATGATCTCGACAAAGTCCTTCCGCGTGGCGTTGCCGAAATAGACCCCGTCGACCGGGCAGCGCAGCTTGCGAAGCGCGAGACGGGGTTCAAGATGCGGTTTCTCGATCGGTGACCGAGGCCCGCACGCGAAACCCCGCGCGGAGCAAGGCGGCGATACTCGAGGCCGCACGAACGGCCTTCTCGACCCGTGGATACGCGCAGGTCGGCGTCCGGGAGATCGCGGTCGCCGCCGGCGTCGCGACATCGCTGATAGATCGGCATTTCGGAAACAAGTTGCAGCTCTTCGAAGCGGCCCTCCTCGATGCGCTTGCTCCCAGGCAGGAGTGGAGCGGACGCGCGACGTTCGGCGACTACATTCATCGGATCCTCAGCAAACCCGACCTCAACATTCAGGGGCTGCTGATGAGCATTCTGGCTGCCGGCGATAGCGACGCAAGCGCGATTGCCGCGCGCCTCACCGAAGGTCGGGTCATCGCGCCACTTGCCGAATGGCTGGGCTCCCCGGACGGCCATTTGCGCGCCGTGCGCATGAACGCGATCGTCGTCGGCTATCTGATCCAGACCCGCTTTCTGACGCCAGGCAATCAACCCGAAGACGAGCGCCTGCTGGTCGGCATCTCGGCGGAACTGCAAAGGCTATGCACCCCGGACAGTTCGCCGGGTCTCGAATTGCCAGGTGTCCCATGAACGAGAAACGAAGCCATACCATCGCGGTCATCCCGGGGGACGGAATCGGCAAAGAGGTCATGCCCGAAGCCCTGCGCGCGCTCGACGTCGCGGCCGCCCGGTTCGGCTTCACGGTGGTCCAGCAATGGCATGATTTTGCCAGCTGCGACTACTACGCCACCCATGGCCGAATGATGCCCGAGGACTGGAAGGCGCGTATCGGTCGTCCGGACGCCATTCTGTTTGGCGCGGTCGGATGGCCCGAGACCGTGCCGGATCACGTTTCTCTTTGGGGATCGCTGCTCCAGTTCCGGCGCGAATACGATCAATACGTCAACCTGCGCCCCGTGCGGCTGATGCCCGGAGTTCCATCGCCCCTCGCAGACCGAAAGCCGGGTGACATCGATTTCTGGATCGTCCGTGAGAACACCGAGGGCGAGTACAGTTCGGTCGGCGGTCACATGTTCCCCGGTACCGAACGCGAAATTGTCATCCAGGAAACCGTGATGACCCGGTTCGGCGTCGACAGGGTGCTGCGTTATGCATTCGAGCTAGCGGGTAGAAGGCCGCGGCAGCATCTGACCTCGGCTACCAAGTCCAATGGTATCGCGATCACCATGCCCTTCTGGGACCAGCGCGTGGAAGAGATCGGGAAAGACTATCCGACGGTCAGCCACGACAAGTACCACATCGACATTCTGACCGCGCAGTTCGTCCTCAACCCGCAGCGTTTCGATGTGGTTGTCGCCTCCAATCTCTTCGGCGACATCCTTTCGGACCTCGGGCCGGCCTGCACCGGGACGATCGGGATCGCGCCCTCCGGCAACATCAATCCGGATCGCTCGCATCCTTCGCTGTTCGAGCCGGTGCATGGATCGGCCCCCGACATTGCCGGAAAAGGCGTTGCCAATCCCGTCGGGCAAATCTGGTCGGCAGCGATGATGTTGGATCATCTCGGTGAGCACGAAGCCGCAGCTTCGATCGTTCGTGCCATCGAGACGGTGCTGGCCATGCCGCAGGGGCGCACGGCCGATTTGGGCGGCACCGCGGACACGCTGGCCTGCGGCAAGGCGATCGCAGCCGCCATTGCCGACCAATAGGGGATTGGACGAAGCCATCCCGCGTGGGTTCTGAAACCCTCAAAAGAGGAGGATACAGTGGATATTTCGAACGGATCCGTGCTCATCACCGGCGGCGCCGGCGGCTTTGGAGGAGCGACCGCCCGGCGGCTCGCCAAGCTTGGCGCGAAGGTGGTTCTTGCGGATGTCGCCGATGATCGCGGCAATGCGCTTGCGTCCGAAATCGGGAATGGCGCAACCTACGTCCGCACCGACATCATGGACGAAGCATCCATCGCGCAGGCTGTCGAAACCGCAGTTGCACTTGCACCCTTGCGGGCCGCGATCGTTGCGCATGGCGGCCCACCGCCTCCTGGCAAAGGCGGACGAACCATAGATCGCGAGGGCAACAGGGTCGGCATGGCCCATTTCAATCACTTTCTAAGCGTCTTCCTCTCGAGCGCCTATTGCGTGAGTTCGATCGCGGCAGAGGCGATGGCCAAAAACGAGCCGCTCGCCTCAAACCAGCGCGGCGTGATCATCAATACCGCGTCGATTGCGGGCTTCGAGGGACAGCCCGGTCAAGTTCCCTATGGAGCCGCCAAGGGTGGCATCATTGCCATGGCGCTCAATCTCGCTCGGGACCTTGCGCCCAT
>SECS01000079.1 GCA_004211435.1 Novosphingobium sp.
AATTCACCGTCGAGGACATGCCGGTGACGGTCGCGGTCGATAGCGAGGGCAACAACGTCCACACCCTGGCGCCGCCGGTCTGGCAGAAGAAGATCGCCGACGAGGGGCTGCTGCCGGTCTCGTAATTGCTGGATCCTCCCCTTGCAGGGGAGGAACCTAATCCACCAACGTCCTACCCGGATCGACCAAGCGACTGGCGCGATCGGCTCCGATCGCGCTATTCCGCTGGCGATGAGCGAATCCCATGCCGGGCCCGTGCGCGTTCCGCCGCGGCTGGTCCTGGCCTCCATCTTCGGGCTTTGGACCACCTATTTCCTCCTCGCGACCCTGCGCGGGGTCGTGCTCGACTACGAGTTCAACCAGGCCTTCTTCTCGCGGCGGCTGCTCGTAACGCTGGCCTCGATGGTCGGGACCGCGCTGCTCTGGCCGCTGCTCGTGGCCATGGCGCGTCAGCCGCTGTGGAAGCGGATAGGCGCGGTCATGGTGCTCGGCCTGCCGCTCGCCATCGGGCTGACCATGATCAACGGCCAGGTCTTCGCCGATCTCGATCACCAGGCCAAGACCCGGCTCGAGGCGCAGGGTGGCATGGACATCCTGCGCGACGAGAAGGGTTCCTCGGTCGAGATGGGCGATGGTCGGCTCGTCGTGCGTAGCAAGAGCGGTCGCGTCGTCGAGATGCAGAACGGCCGGCTGATCATCCGCAACGGCGACGAGACCACCGAAGTGCCCACGCCGCCGGCCCCACCGAGCCCGCCGGCACCGCCAGCGTCCGACGCGTCGTCGATCCCTTCCGACGCGGCGAAGAGCACCACGCGCGTGATCGTCGCGCAGAAGAAGAAGGAGGCGGGCTTCTGGGAAGACAACGCCGACCTGATTCTCGGCCGCTATTTCCTGCTGCTGGCCTGGGCGGCAATCTATCTGGCGCTGGCCAGCGCCGAGCAGGCGCGCGGGGCCGAGCGGCGCGAGGGCGAGTATCGCCGCGCGGCGCAAGCGGCCGAGCTGCGTTCGCTGCGCTACCAGATCAACCCGCATTTCCTGTTCAACACGCTGAACTCGCTGTCGGCGCTGGTGATGACGGGCAAGGGCGAGGCGGCCGAGCGGATGATCCAGACGCTCTCCACCTTCTACCGCCGCAGCCTGACCGGCGATTCGACCGGCGACGTCCGGCTCGAGGAGGAGATCGGCCTGCAGAAGCTCTATCTCGAGATCGAGGCCGTGCGCTTTCCCGAGCGCCTGCGCACCACGATCGAGGTGCCCCAGGCGCTCGCCGACGCGCCGGTGCCGGGGATGATCCTCCAGCCGCTGGTCGAGAACTCGATCAAATATGCGGTGGCGGCGAGCAGGACACCGGTGACGGTGACGATCACCGCGCGCGCGGAGGAACGGACCCTGGTGCTCACGGTCAGCGACGACGGCCCCGGTATTGGCCCGGGCGGTGCCAAGTCCGATGGCTGCGGCATCGGCCTCGCCAATGTCCGCGACCGGCTCAAGGCGCGGTTCGACGGGGCGGCCAGCCTCGAAGCCGGACCGCGGCTGGGGGGTGGTTTCGCCACGGTGATTCGCCTACCCTTGGGGCATGGGTGAGGTCCTTCGCACGCTGATCGTCGACGATGAACCGCTGGCGGTAGAGCGGCTGCAGATCGTCTGCGCCGGTCTGCCGGGCATCGCCGTGGTCGGCACGGCGAGCGACGGCGCGCAGGCGCTGCGGCTGATCGAGGCGCTGACGCCCGATCTCGTCCTGCTCGACATCACCATGCCCGAGATGGACGGGCTGACCTTTGCCGGCGCGCTCGCCAGGCAGGCGCCGCCCAAACAGACGGGGGCCGCGGGCGGGGTGCCGCCCGTGGTGATCTTCGTCACCGCGCACGAGAACTTCGCGGTCGAGGCTTTCGATCTCGAAGCGGTCGACTACGTGCTCAAGCCCGTCGCGCCCGATCGGCTCGAGCGCGCCGTGGGCCGCGCGCTGGCGCGTCGCGCCACGAGCGAGCGCGATTCGGGCGAATGGCTCGACGAGTTCTGGGTGCCGCATCGTTCGGAGCTGCTGCGCGTGGGCGCGGCCGAGGTCGATCGCATCGATGCCGAGCGCGACTATGTCCGGCTGCACGTCGGCGAGACGAGCTATCTGCTGCTCCACACGGTCTCGGGGCTCGAGACGCGGCTCGATCCGGCGCGGTTCATCCGGCTCCACCGCTCGTGCATCCTGCGTCGCGACCGCATCCGCGGGCTCAGGCACGACGGGCTTGGAACCTGGTCGGCCGAGCTCGACGACGGCAGCCTCGTCCGCATCGGTCGCACCTACCTGCCGCGCGCCAAGGCCATGGCGGGGCGCTAGAGCGGCATGAAAATGCCCGGCCCGGCTTGAAGCCGGACCGGGCAAGGTGAGCCAGCCGGAGTCCCGTCCGCTGGCTCGGGTCGTGCGAGGGGGCTGCCCCGCGCGAGTGACGCTTTAGCGGACGTTGCTGGCGACGCGGCCCTGGGCCGTCTTCGCCGCGATCTGCGTCTTCATCGCATTGCGGGCATCGGCGAGGCAGGTCGCCGAAGCGCCACGCGAAATCCGGCTGCCGGTGATCGCGCCGGGGGAGCAGACCTGCGTGGCGGCGGCGTCGATGCGGCTGTCGAGTTCGGCCTTGCCCGCCTCGGTGGTCAGATCGAGGTCCTTCCACACCAGCTTGGCGTCGGCGGCGAAAGCCGGAGTGGCGGCCAGAACCGTGGCGGCGATCGCGAGCGAGTTGATGAAGATCTTGCGCATTTCGTTTTCCCTTCCTTCCTGAATTCCTGGAAGGACTATTACCCCGCCCACCGCGACGCTTCCCGCATCCTTCGACCAAAGCCGGCTTCGGACGATCAAGGACGTCGACGCTCGACGAGCGGCGATCTCGGGTCGACGAACGTCATGGAACGGGGAGGGGCGGCATGGATAAAGTTGGGCAAAAGCTGGCCTTTGCCGCCGGTCCGGCCTAGACTCGCGTGGTGGCCATCGTCGCGCTCTTCCTGCTCGGTATCGCCAATTTCGCGATGCACAAGGCGGTGCTCCAGAGCGGGCACGTTCTGCTCGGCCAGGTCTCGTGGTTCGTGCACATGCTCGGCGGGCGGTTCAGCCTCGTCGTCGAATTCCTCATGCTGCTCGGTGCGATGCTGATGGTCGATGCGGGCGCGATCGGCTGGGCCTGGGGCTATGCGATCTACAGCCTGATCAACGGCCTGTCGGCCTGGCTGATCCTTTCGGGGAGAGTTTGATTTTTCCGCCTGACGGCTGAAGCGGGCCGATGCCGCTCGAACAAGACAAGTTCTAGGGAACCTCCCCGCGCGGAAAGCGCTGATCCGACATGTTCGAAGGCAAGAAAATCTGGCTAGCGGTCAACGCCGCGAGCGGCAGCAACAACGATGCGGCATTGACCGAGCTCGAGCAGGCCTTCGCCGATGCGGCCTGCCTGGTCGCGCGGCGGATCGGCTTCCACGAGGAAGGCGCTCCGACCATCGACGAATTGCGACGCGAGGGCGTCGACATATTGGTGATCTTCACCGGCGACGGCACGGTCAACTCGATCGTCACCGCGCTCTACGGCTGGGAGGGTGCGGTGCTCGTGCTGCCCGGCGGGACGATGAACATCCTGGCGGGGCGGCTGCACGGCGATGCGATGCCGGTCGAGATCATTGCCAAGGTCGGGGCAGGGAAGGCCCGTCGCATTCGCCCGACTTTGGTCCGCTCGCGCTTGGGCGACGGGCTTTCTGGCGTGCTCGTGGGGCCGGGCACCGCCTGGGCCGAAGTGCGCGAGGCGATGCGCGACACCGATCTCCTCGGCACGATCAAGGGCGCGGCCGAAGCGATCGGCGAATCGACCGGCGGCGCCAAGGTCTTCTGCCGCAATCCCGATTGCGGCCGCGCCGAGGGATATTCTGCGATACAGGTGGTTCCCACCGCGGCTGGACTTGCCGTCGAAGGTTATTATGCCGAAACAATCGGCGACTATGCCAAGCAGGGGATTGCGCTGTTGCGGCGCAATTTCCGCGAGGGACCGCACGACGATCTGGGGTGCCACCACGCGGTGCGGCTCGCTTGTCCGGAAGGGGAAGAGATGGGATTGCTGATCGACGGCGAGCAGAACGCCGCGGCGACCGAGGAGACGTTCGACCTCGCGCTGTGCGAGGTCGATCTGTTGGCGACGGTCGATGGCGCATGATCCCGCCCCGCTGAAACTGTTTCATTTCAGCGAT
Source organism: Novosphingobium sp. (assembly GCA_004211435.1). Lineage (GTDB taxonomy): Bacteria > Pseudomonadota > Alphaproteobacteria > Sphingomonadales > Sphingomonadaceae > Novosphingobium > Novosphingobium anseongense. The sequence goes on from SECS01000079.1 coordinate 4,216, forward strand.
ATCCATTTCGGCCTCGAGGACCGGCGCGCGCTCGATTGGGTAAAGCTGTGCATCCGCGGCGAGATGCCCGCGGCGATCGCGATCACCGGCGATCTGACGATGCGTGCGCGCCGCCACGAGTTCGGCGCCGCTTGCGACTGGATCCTCGGCCTCGAGGCCCCGGTGACGGTCGAGGTCGGCAATCATGATCTGCCCTATTTCAACCTGATCGAGCGCTTCACCGATCCTTATCGCCGCTTTCGCAAGATCGAGGCGCTGGTCGAGCGCAAGCTCGAGCTGCGTCAGGGCGCGGGCGGCATCGCGATCGTCCCGCTCAAGACCACGGCGCGCGCGCAGTGGCGTCTCAACTGGTCGAAGGGCTGGGTGACCAAGGCGGCGCTCGAACGCACCCTGACGCAGATCGACGCGCTACCCGCGGGGACGCGCGTGCTCGTCGCCTGCCATCATCCGCTGGTCGAGACCGGGACGCGCGGGACCGCGCTCACCCGCGGCGGTCAGCGTGCGCTCGAGGCGCTGGCCACGCGCAACGTGCTCGCCGTGCTGTCGGGCCATGTCCACGATGCCTTCGACCTTTCGCACGATACGCGGTTCGGGCCGGTGCGCATGATCGGTGCGGGGACCTTGTCCCGCCGCATCCGCTCGACCCCGCCGAGCTTCAACGAGCTGACGATCACCGGACGCGAGGTGGCGGTGAAGGTGCGCAACCTCGAGGCCGTGCCGACCCCGGCGATGCAGATCGACGAGGTTCCGGAGGACGCAATGCCGCCGCGAAACGCCGACGAACCGGTCGCGCCGGTCAAGGCGGTGCCCGCCGAGGACCCGCCCGTGCATTGAGGCTCGGGGTGGCAATCCCATCCGGGATTGCCTACGGCGCGGGCCGGTGCCGCAAGCAGCCGTCAGGCTGGATCAGTAATCGTGGTCGATCGCGCCCAGCCCGCTGACGCGGCTGGTCAGCGCCACCGGCTTGCGGTGAAGGCTCACCGAGCCGGCGCCCGAGATGCTCGCGTCGACCTTGCCCGAGGCATTGAGATCGATCGAGCCGACGCCCGAGATCTCGGCCTTGGCGTCGCGCGCATCGAGATGCGCGAGGTCGAGCGACCCGACGCCGCTGGTGCTCACGTCAAGGCTGTCGACCCGACCGCGCGCCTCGACGCTCGCGGGGCCGTGGACCTCGAGCTTGAGCGAGGGCTGGTCGAGCTCGCGCAGATCGATGTCGCCCGGCGCGTTGAGGATCAGTCCGGCGAGCTGTGGCGCGGTGATCGTGACGCGCAGTCCGCGGTTGTGCCGGATCTTGTCGCGCAGCGAGAGCGCGTCGTTCTCCCAGGTCAGCGCGTCGATCACGCTGGCGGGTCCCGATACGGTCATCTCGGCCTTGTCGCCGCGGATGAACCGCATTTCGACGGGCACGTTTACGGTCAGCAGGCGGGCACCGTCGAAGGTCAGCGTGCGCGTCGCCTGCGGCGTGGTGTCGGCCTTGTCGTCATCGACGTCGATGGAGAAATGGCCGTCGCGTTGGATCCGGGTCATCAGTTCCTGACCTCCGATCACCCAGGCGGCGCTGAGCGCGACGATCGACAGCGCGAAACCGCTGGCGAAGACGATGAGCAGCTTCTTGATCATGTCACGGGCCCCCTTCAGGCTTGAGCGTCGATGGCGGGCTTGACCACCCGGTAGTGGAGGCGGCCGAACCACATCAGGCCGTTGACCAGCCAGATTGTGACGATGGTCAGCAGCGCGGTGCCCGCGACCGAGGCGGCCATCATGCCGAGCCCGGTGAGGATCGCCGCGGCCGAGCCGCCGGGGAAGCCCTGGAACGGGCCGATGATGAGGACACCGCCGCCGCCGATGAACAGGCCGATCATCGCGACGAAGATGCCGAACATGACGCCGACCACCGATGCCAGGATCGGCAGCAGGATCAGGATGTCGATCGCGCCGAGCCCGAGCAGGGCGATCACCGCGGTCCAGGCGTTGGACGGCGAGCGTACTTCCTCCCAGTTCTTGATCCCGGCCTCGAGCCGAAGCTCGCGCGCCAGGCGGCCGGGATCGCCGAGCGCCTCGGCGACTTCGGCTTCGGATCGACCGTCCTCGCGGGCGGCGTCGAAGTGGTCGGTGTAGTCGTTGAGCACGTCGTCGATGCGATCCGCGGGCAGGCCGGCGAGATCGCGCCGCATGCGCTTGAGGAATTCGTCACGCGTCATGATTGCCTCCCGCGCGGTTGTCGTTGTCGATGGGTGTGGATGCCGCGCCGACCTGGCCGATCAGGCCCTCGACGGCGGCGGTGAAGGAACGCCATTCGGCGATCTGCGTGTTGAGACTGGCATGGCCGGCCTCGGTCAGCTTGTAATACTTGCGCGGCGGGCCCGAGGGCGATTCCTCGAGATAGGTCGCGACCAGTCCCTCGTTCTGCATGCGCCGCATCAGGGGGTAGATCGTGCCTTCCCCCATATCCACCGCATGCGAGAGCGTGCTGGCGATCTCGTAGGCATAGCTGTTCCCTCGCGAGAGCAGCGCCAGGACGCAAAGTCCTAGCACCCCCTTCTTGAGCTGTATTTCGATGGCCTCTGGCACGAATCGGTCTCCTGCTATGGAGACTGTCTATAACATGGTATTGTTTATTGCAAGATAGCTTGTGATGCGTGGTTCCTATTTATGCGTGTTACCGGCGCAGGCAGCAAAAAGGCCGCGGTTTCCCGCGGCCTTGAAGGTTGGATGGCGCTAAAGGCTAGAGTTTGTGACCCAGCCGCTTCTCGACCTGACGTCGTTCCCATTCCGGACCGAACCATGGAATGACTTCGAACACACGTAGAGCCCAGCCCGCCAGGCCGAGCCCCCAGCCGATCGCAGGGAAGATCACCCAGAGTACGCGCGGCGTAGCCAGTAGGTTGAAGGCGACCAGCGCGCTCATCACGGCCACGTAGACGATGAGGCCGTGATAGAACTGGCGGACCTCACGAACGTGACTGAAGGCCAGGGCGATTTCGGTTTGTTCGGGATTGCGGGCAATGTCGCGCACGGCTTCCTCCTGCAGTTCGGAAAAATCGACATTGAACGCGGCGCCCAATGCCTTGAACGATTCGAGGCTGGCCGATTGTCCGTTTTCGATGCGCTGAATCGTGCGGACGTTCAGTCCGCTGAGATCCGCAAGTTGCTGCTGGGACCAGCCACGTTGCAACCGCATCTTCTGGACGATCATGGTGCCTCCTTCGTTCGCTTTCCGGACTAGCGAGGCCAGGCTTGTCGCCCAACGACAGCCGCTCGACAATGGCCCGACAGTCGGCTGCTGTCGGCCAGGCGGGCCGCGGATTGCAGGCACAAAAAAAGGGCCAGCCGAAGCTGACCCTTTTCGTGTTCCGGAAGGAAACGCTTAGCGCTTCGAGAACTGGAAGGAGCGGCGTGCCTTGGCGCGGCCGTACTTCTTGCGCTCGACGACGCGCGGATCGCGCGTCAGGAAGCCCGCGGACTTCACCGAGCTGCGCAGCAGCGGTTCGAACTTGCTCAGGGCCTGGGCGATGCCGTGCTTGACCGCGCCGGCCTGGCCCGAAAGGCCACCACCCTTGACGGTCGCGACGACATCGTACTGACCTGCGCGATCGGCGACGTCGAACACCTGGTTGATGACCAGACGCAGCGTCGGACGTGCGAAGTAGACTTCCTGATCGCGGCCGTTGACGGTGATCTTGCCCGAGCCGGGCTTGATCCACACGCGGGCGACGGCGTCCTTGCGGCGGCCGGTCGCATAGGCGCGGCCCTGGGCGTCGATTTCCTTTTCGCGGATCGGCGCGGGCGGACCCGTGCGCACGACGGGCGCTTCGACAGCGTCGTCGGTCGGAGCGGCGGCGGGAGCGCCTGCGGCGAGCTGGCCGAGGTCGGCCAGATCGGTGACGGTGTTATCGGACATCAGGCACCCACCTTGTTCTTGCGGTTGCGGCTGGCAACGTCGAGCGGCTGGGGCTGGGTGCCACCATGCGGATGCTCGGCGCCGGCGTAGAGATGCAGCGCGCGCATCTGGTCGCGGCCCAGCGGGCCGCGCGGGATCATGCGCTCCACGGCCTTCTCCAGGACGCGCTCCGGGAAGCGGCCTTCGAGAACCTTGGCAGCGGTGACCGCCTTGATGCCGCCGGCATAGCCGGTGTGCTTATAGTAGGTCTTCTGCTTGAGCTTGTTGCCCGTCAGACGCACCTTGTCGGCGTTGATCACGACGACGTGGTCGCCGCAATCGACGTGCGGGGTAAAGCTCGGCTTGTGCTTGCCGCGCAGGATGTTGGCGATGATCACCGCGAGGCGACCGACCACCAGACCGTCGGCATCGATAAGATGCCAGTTCTTCTCCACCTCGGCCGGCTTGATCGACCGGGTGACCTTGCTGAGCGCCTTCATGGCTCAATCTTCCTTATGATAAAGGAGGGTCTATTCCCTTGGTAACGTGCGAATCCCGTTACCGAGAGGCGCAGCGAAGGCGGGCCATTCGTGCAAAGCGCTTCGGAAGTCAAGCAAATCAGGCGTTTTGCGAGGAGGTAAAATAATACCTCTACGCGTCGGGCGCCGGCGTCAGGGTCCATTCCTCGACCACTACGCGCGTGTTGCCGCCCAGATCGGTGGTCACCTTGCGGCTGAAAGCGGCCAGCAAGCCCGAGGCGGCATCGGCGCGCGCGGCGATCTCGGTGGTCACCTGGCCGTTGAGGCCGTCGGTGAGCGGAATGGCGCGTTGCTCGCGCCGGTCGCCGGGCTGGGGGCGGAACAGGTCGAGCGGCCAGGCGGTGCGATAGGGACGCGCCTGCAATTGCGAAACGAACCCCTGCGCCTGGGCCGCGTCGCCCGGTGGCAGGTCCATCCGCGCGATCTGCGAGGCGGCCACGCCGATCGCCTGGCGCTGGACCAGGCTCGGCGCGCCTTCGGGCGCGGCGAGCAGCCGGCCGCCGGCATCGAGCTGCATCGGGAACAGCGCGGCGTCGGGCCGCTTGCGTTCGAGCGCGGCGAGGGCTTCGAGGCCTGGCGGTGCCTCGACCGTGACTTCGGCGAGCGTACCGTCGAGCCGGAAGCCGTCGCGCTCGGCGACGAATTGCACGCGATAGGCGCGGCGGGTGATCACGGCCTGGCCGTCGTGCAGCTCGTGCCGCAGGGTGCGCGTGAGAAGCAGTGGCGCGGCGGGCGGATTGAAGGCTCCCGCCATGGCCGGGGCCTGCGCGGCACCGATCGCCGCCAAAGGCATGATCGCAGCGGCGCCGGCGATCCAGATCGCGCGGCTCACCGCGTCAGCGCTCCGAGCCAGGCGGCGGTCGCGGGCGCCGCTTCGTCGCAGCGCCAGGCGACTATCGCCGGTTCCTCATAGGGATGTTCCTCGCCCAGTCGAGCGATCGCGCGCTGCAGCAATGCCGCGTCCGTCTTGAGCAAGGCCCCCGCCTCCGTCGCCTCGCCGCGTTCGCCGTTCCATTCGAACAGCGAGAGCATGGCGGGCACGATATTGGCGCAGGCTATCAGCCTTTCGTCAAGCAGCGTTTTCGCGGTGGCAGCGGCCGTCGCAGCGTCGGGAAAGGGGCACCAGATCAGCGCGGGGCCGAGCTGTTGCATCAGTCGCCCCGTCCGGTCCTGCCGCGTCCGCCGAGCGCATGCGCACCCCAGACCGTCGCGGCCACCAGCAGCGCGCCGACGAGCTGGTGCGCCACGGCGAGCCACAGCGCGATGCCCGACCAGACGGTGAACACGCCGAGGATCACTTGCGTGCCGAAAGCGCTGTGCAGCGCGATCGAGGGCCGGCGCTGGCCGTGCGCCTTGAGCTTGCGACCCATGACGACCAGTACGGCGACGACGGCCCAGGCCCACCAGCGATGGATGAAGTGAATCAGATAAGGATCGTTGAACAGCGTGTGGATCGGCCCCAGCGCCCATTCGACGCCCTCGGGGAACAGGCTACCCTGCATCAAGGGCCAGTCGTTGGCGACGTGGCCCGCGCGCAGGCCCGCGGTGAGCGCGCCGAAGAACAGCTGGACCACGAGCATGACCAAGGCGAGCGCGGTGAAGGAGCTCAGCCGCGAGCGCGGCTCGCCGCGGGCAAGCGCGCGCAGGTCGAGCGCGGTCCAGACAAGGCCGCCCAAGGTCGCGAGGGCGACGAGCAGGTGCGCGGCGAGGCGGAAGTGGCTGACCTTGACGTCCTGGGTGAGGCCCGAGGAGACCATCCACCAGCCGACCGCGCCCTGCAGCCCGCCGAGCGCGAGCAGCGCGACCAGGCGCGGTTTGTAGCCTGCCGGGATCTGGCGCTTCGCCCAGAACCAGGCGAGCGGCAGCGCGAAGGCCAGGCCGACGATCCGCGCGAGCAGGCGGTGGACCCATTCCCAGAAGTAGATGAACTTGTACTGGGCCAGGGTCATGCCGGCGGGGCCGTTGACCTCGGTGTATTGCGGGATTCGCTGGTAGCGGATGAATTCGGCCTGCCACTGCGCCTCGGTCAGCGGCGGGATCGCGCCCGTCACCGGCTTCCATTCGGTGATCGACAGACCCGATTCGGTCAGGCGGGTGATGCCCCCGACCGCGACGATGAGGATGACGATCGCCGCAACCGCGAAGAGCCAGTGCGCGAGCGCCAGCGGCTTGGCCGTGACGGGCCGCAAAGGGGTGGAATCGAACATGATCGCGTCCTGCGCCGGAGCAGACGAAATCGCAAGCCGGGCTTTCCGAGGTGCGCCATCGCATAAAATTCCGCGCTGATGGGTTGCACGATGATACAACATTACATAATTCGGCGGGATGACACGCGCCATTCTCTCGATTCGTGACCGGCTTGATCGCGTCGGGATGCTCCTTTCGGGTCTCTGCGCGCTGCACTGCATTGCCGGAATCGTGCTCGTCTCGGTGCTGGGCCTCGGCGGCCAGGCTCTGCTCGCGCCGGCGATCCACGAGATCGGCCTGCTGCTCGCGATCGTCGTCGGCATCTTCACCCTGGGCCTTGGCGTGTTGCGCCACGGCCGCGCCGGCCCGCTGCTGATCGGTGGCGCCGGCCTGGCGCTGATGACTTCGGCGCTGTTCGTCGGCCATGGCCTGCCCGAGGCGGTGCTGACGATCGCCGGCGTCGCGCTCGTGGCAACTGCCCATATACGGAACTTGCGTCACGCCGCCTGAGCGCTATCTGCCTGCGGCATGACCGTTCAAGAATCCTCGGGGCAACTTTCCCTCACCGTCAACGGCGAGCCGCGCCGCATCGCCACCGGCGCCACGATCGCCCAGCTCGTCGAGAGCCTCGAGCTCAACCCGCTCAAGGTCGCGGTCGAGCGCAATGGCGAGATCGTGCCGCGCTCGACCCTGGCCGAAGCGGTCCTGGGCGATGGCGACGTGCTCGAGATCGTCCACTTCGTCGGCGGCGGCGATCACGCTGCGAGCGATGACGACAGCTGGACCGTGGCGGGCCGCACCTTCCGCTCGCGGCTGATCGTCGGCACGGGCAAGTACAAGGACTTCGCGCAGAACGCCGCGGCGGTCGAGGCCTCGGGCGCCGAGATCGTCACCGTCGCCGTGCGCCGGGTCAACGTCAGCGATCCCAAGGCGCCGATGCTGACCGACTACATCGATCCCAAGAAGATCACCTACCTGCCCAACACCGCCGGCTGCTTCACCGCCGACGACGCGATCCGCACCCTGCGCCTGGCGCGCGAGGCGGGCGGCTGGGACCTGGTCAAGCTCGAGGTGCTGGGCGAGGCGCGCACGCTCTACCCCGACATGCGCGAGACGCTCAAGGCGACCGAGATCCTGGCCAAGGAAGGTTTCCTGCCGATGGTCTACTGCGTCGACGATCCGATCGCGGCCAAGCAGCTCGAGGAAGTCGGCGCCGTGGCGGTCATGCCGCTCGGTGCGCCGATCGGTTCGGGCCTGGGGATCCAGAACAAGGTGACCGTGCGCCTGATCGTCGAGGGCGCGAACGTGCCCGTGCTCGTCGACGCCGGCGTCGGCACGGCTTCGGAAGCGGCCGTGGCGATGGAGCTGGGCTGTCACGGCGTGCTGATGAACACCGCGATCGCCGAGGCCAAGGACCCGATCCGCATGGCCCGCGCGATGAAGCTCGCGGTCGAGGCGGGACGCCACGCCTATCTGGCGGGCCGCATGGCGACGCGCAAATATGCCGACCCGTCGAGCCCGCTGGCGGGGTTGATCTGAGGCTTATCCTCCCCGATACGGGGAGGGGGACCGTTCGCGAAGCGAATGGTGGAGGGGGCTGTCGGTTGGCGCTGCGTTGGCGGAGAACCCCCTCCGTCACGCGCTTCGCGCGCGCCACCTCCCCGTGCCGGGGAGGATCGAAATCCTCCCCCCTCCCACCAAAGTCTAACGCCCGATCGGGCGTCGTGCGTGGCGTGGTTAACCCGATGATAACCCTATTCTGGTGAAGTCTGCTTGTCGGGCGATCAGGCCCGCGACGAGGGTCTTTAGTCATGGCCAGCACGGGTACGGCTTCTCTGACGATCAATGAGCTGCGCGAGTTCGCCAGCTTCAGCTCCTGCGAGCAGCGCTACATCCGGCGCAGCCTCGACATCGGCCTCGGCCGTCAGGACGCGTTCAAGCTCTGGGCGCGCGATGCCGCCGAGGTGGCTTCGATCCGATCGCAGTACGTCGCCTATCAGGAGCTCAAGGCCCTGCGCGGCGTGACCCCCGACGAGAACGGCTTCGAAGGCCTCGACGAATTCATGGGTAAGCTGGTCCGCGTGACCGGCTTCGACCTCGCCCAGGAGCGGATCACCTGCTTCTCGGCCTATCGCTTCCTCTACGAGCGTCTGCTCGGCGCCCCGGTCCGCCCGTGGCTGCCCAGCGCCTTCTGCGCTGCCGCCGCGCTGCCGCAGATCCGTCCCGACCGCCGCAAGAAGCTGCTGCACTCGATCAGCGAAGCCGCCGCCACGGCGCCGGGCTGGTCGACGCGCGAACCCTGCTTCTTCCCCGAGTGGATCGAGAAGGAAGCCGCGTAAGCTAAGGTTTCCCAAGGCCCCACCGGCCTTGGCCTGACGGGCATCGCGGCTATAGTGCCGCGATGAACCATCCCGCACCGGCACGATCCGGCTTTCCCACGTTCGGTCTCGCTCCCTGGGCGATCGCCGTTCCGCTGCTTGGCCTCGCCGCGATCGCGCTGGGCAAGCCGTCCTCCTTCACGCTCGTCCTCATCGTCGCCGTCCTGCTGGCGGCGATCGTCATGACCGCGGTCTATCATGCCGAGATCCTCGCCCATTTCCTCGGCGAGCCGTTCGGCACCCTGGTCCTCGCGCTCGCGGTCACGGTGATCGAGACCTCGCTGATCGTCTCGATCATGCTCAGCGACGGCGCCCCCAGTCTCGCGCGAGACACCTTGATCGCCGCGATCATGATCACGATCAACGGTATCGTCGGCGTCTGTCTGCTCGCCGGCGGGCGGCGGCATCACGAGCAATCCTATACCCAGTCGGGAGTCAGCGCCGGGCTTGCCATGCTGGCGACCCTGGCCGTGACCACGCTGGTCCTGCCCAATTTCACCACCAGCGCGCGCGGCGCCTTCTATTCGCCGACCCAGCTCACCTTCGCGGCGGTGATCTCGCTCGTGGTCTACGGCACTTTCGTGGTCGCGCAGACGATCCGTCACCGCGACCATTTCCTCCATCCCGAAGAGGACGATCACGCGCACGAAGCGCCGGTCACGCGCACCAAGGCGCTGGCGGCGGGGGCGATGCTGCTCGTCGCGCTGGTCGGCGTGGTCATGCTGGCCAAGGCGCTGTCGCCGTCGATCGAGGCCGGCGTGCGGGCGGCCGGAGCGCCCGAGGCGATGGTCGGCATCATCATCGCCGCGCTCGTGCTCGCGCCCGAGGGCTTCGCCGCCTATCGCGCCGCGCGCGTCAACCGCGTCCAGACCAGCCTCAACCTGGCGATCGGCTCGGCGCTGGCGACGATCGGGCTGACCATCCCGGCCGTGGCGGTGACCGCGCTGGTGATCGGGCTCGATCTCGAGCTGGGCCTGTCGATGCACGGCGTCGTCATGCTGGCGCTGACCTTGCTGGTGGCCTCGCTCACCTTGGGCACGGGGCGCACCACGGTGGTGCAGGGCGTCGTCCACCTGGTGATCTTCGCGACCTGGCTGTTCACGACGCTGGTGCCGTAGCCAAGAGAGAGGATCGGACTACCCCTTGTACAATCCATCCATCCGAGCCCCATAGCGATCGCGCAGCTTGTGGCGCTTGATCTTGAGGCTCGGCGTCATCTCGTCGTTGTCGATCGCGAAGGCCTCGTCGGCGAAGCAGAACTGGCGGACCTTCTCGATCACCGAGAGGTCGCGGTTCACGCGGTCGATCGCCTCGCGCACCGCGGTGCGGAAGGCGGGCAGGCGCTGCAGCGCCTTCATGTCGAACTTCTCGGCGTTGGCGCGCGCCCATTCGAGCGCCCATTCGGCATCGGGCACGATCAGCCCGACGAGGTAGGGCCGCTTGTCGCCCGCGACCATGGCCTGGGCGATCTCGGGCTGGAGCGTCAGCATGCCCTCGACCTTCTGCGGCGAGACGTTGTCGCCCTTGTCGTTGACGATCATGTCCTTCTTGCGGTCGGTGATGACGATGCGGCCGTGCGCGTCGAGATGGCCGATGTCGCCCGTAGAGAGCCAGCCGTCCTGCAGCACGCGTTCGCTCTCGGCCTCGTTGCGCCAGTAGCCGTGCATCACGAGTTCGCCGCGGACGAGGATCTCGCCATCCTCGGCGATCTTCACTTCGACACCGCGCAAAGGCGGGCCGACCGTGTCCATCTTGATGCCGTCGCCCTTGAGGCTGCCGACGTTGGGGCGGTTGACGCTGACCACGGGCCCTGCCTCGGTCTGACCGTAGCCTTGGAGCAGGACCAGGCCCATGGCATCGAAGAACACGCCGATGTCGGGATTGAGCGGCGCGCCGCCCGAAACCAGCGCCTTCATCCGCCCGCCGAAGCGCGCGCGGATCTTGGGGCGCAAGGTGCGCTCGAGGATCAGGTCCATCGGCCGGTCGATCAACCGCGACTTGTCCTGCGCCTTGCGTTCGCCGAGTGCGAGCGCGCGGTCCATCAGGTAGGACGCGACTTTGCCCTGCTTCTCGACCTGCTTGATGATCCGCGTGCGCAACACCTCGAACAGGCGCGGGACGACGACCATGATCGTCGGGCGCACCTCCTCGATGTTCGACGAGAGCTTCTCGAGCCCTTCGGCGTAGTAGATCTGCGCGCCCATGCCGATCGGCAGGTATTGCCCGCCGGTATGCTCATAGGCGTGGCTTAGCGGCAGGAACGAGAGGAAGACTTCGCCCTGCTCGGCCGACCGGTCCCAGCCGAAATCCTCGGCGAGGACATGGGCGGCGCCATCGACGTTGCGCAGGATCGCGCCGTGGTGCTGCATGACCCCGCGCGGCGCGCCGCCGGTGCCGCTGGTGTAGATGATGCAGGCCAGGTCGCCGCGCCCGATCGTCGCCAGCCGCGCCTCGACCGCGGCGCGCGCGGCCTGCGCGTCGCCTGCGAGCAGGCTGTCCCAGGCGTGGTAGGCGATCGCGCCCGCCTGGCTGGCGCGCAGCGGTTCGAGGCTGATGACGTGCTGCGCGAGGTTCGAACGGAGCACGGCGGGGAGCAGCGCCTTGGCCAACTTGGCGTCGGAGACGATCACCGCGCAGGCGCCCGAGTTCTCGAGGACGTGGAGGTGATCGCGCTCGGTGTTGGTCGTATAGGCGGGTACGGTCACGCAGCCCGCGGCCATCACGCCGAGATCGGCCAGGCACCATTCGGGGCGGTTTTCCGAAACGAGCAGCACGCGGTCGCCGGCCTTGAGACCCAGCGCGCGCAGGCCCTCGGCGATCAGGCAGACGCGCCGCGCCGCCTCCGCCCAGGAGATCGACTGCCAGGTGCCGTCGCGCTTGGCCCAGAGCATGGGCTTGTCGCGCAGTTCGTCGGCGCGCGACAGGAACAGGGCAACAAGACTGTTACTGGTATCGAAATCGGAAAGCTGCACCCCTGCTCGCCTCTCACCATGACTATGGCGTAACGTCTAGGGCGGGCAGAGGCTGCCAGCAAGGCGCGGCTATTCGGAAACCGCCGCGCCCTCGCTGCGCGGGTCGGCGGCGCCGCGCAGTTTGCCGCCGACGACCTCGATCGCATTGGCCTTGAGCGGCAGTTCGCGAGCCACGACTTCGGCGTGGCCGAGCGCCTGGAGCGCGGGGATCATGGCTTCGAGCGCCGAACCCTTCTCGACGAAGACCTGAGTGCCGCCGGGGGCGAAGAGCACGGGCAGGGCGAGCGCATCGCCGACGGGCAGGTTCCAGTCGATCACGCCGATGATGACGCGCAGCACCTGGACGGGGATCGTCGCGCCGCCGGCCGCGCCGACCGCGAGCCGCAGCTTGCCGTCGGGGCCGTAGACCAGGGTCGGCGCCATCGAACTGCGCGGGCGCTTGCCGGCTTCGACGCGGTTGGCCACTGGCTTGCCGTCGCGTTCGGGCGCCAGGCTGAAATCGGTAAGCTCGTTGTTGAGGTAATAGCCGTTGACCATCAGCCCCGAACCGAATGAGCTCTCGATCGTCGAGGTGTTGGTCACGGCGCGGCCATAACGGTCGACCACGACGAAGTGCGAGGTCGAGGGCACGTCGGGTGTCAGCGTGTCGGCCAGCGCAGCCTTGGCCCCGGCGGGCGTGCCCGGCTCGACCGCGGGGATCGTCCGGTCGGGGGCGATCAGCTGCGAGCGCCGAGCCAGATAGTCGCGCGCGACGAGGCCCGCGACGGGCACCGATACGAAATCGGCATCGGCGAGATAGCGGTCGCGGTCGGCATAGGCGAGCCGCTCGGCCTCGGCGATCAAGTGCCAGGC
>SECS01000080.1 GCA_004211435.1 Novosphingobium sp.
TCGATGTCGGACTTGAGCGGCGGGTCGTAGCGCAGATGCGCGGCCGAATGCTCGCCCACGACGTTGACCATGCCCGAGCTCGCGCGGCGGGCGTTGTGGATGTTGGCAAGGCCGTTGGCGAGGCCGGGGCCGAGGTGCAGCAGGGTCACCGCCGGCTTGTCCTTCATCCGATACCAGCCATCGGCCGCGCCTGTGCAGACGCCCTCGAAAAGGCAGAGCACGGGCTTGATCCGCGGGTTGTCGAGTGCAGCTAGGAAGTGCATCTCCGACGTGCCGGGGTTGGCGAAGCAGACTTCGACGCCCTGGTCGGTCAAGGTCTCGACGAGGCTTTCAGCGCCGTTCATGATCAGCACCCAGCCGGGCCGCGGTCCATGTCGAAAGCGCGACCGGATTGTCGAGAGCGGAGGCGCCCTTTGGTGCTGAATTCGACGTGGCCATGTTCAGCTCTCCCGCGGCTATCTTCTCTTATCCGGTATCAAACCGCCAGTCCCGATAGAGTGCCGAAGCGGCTCGTCCGAAAATCCACCGGCGATCGGCTTGGCAAGCGCGGCCGTGCCGCTGTAGGGGGCGGCATGGCCCGAAAAAATCGTGATCCCTATGGTGACCTCAACCGCGAAGCGGAAGAGGAGGCGCCGCCGCCCGTGCCCTGCTGGCTCTGCGGTCGGCCCACGGGCGGGACCATCGTCTGGCATCATCCCGTGCCGAAGAGCCGCGGTGGCCGCGACGTCGTGCCCATGCACCCGATCTGCCAGCAGACGCTGATCGCCAACTTCACCAATTCCGAGCTGCAGCGGCACGGGATGGACGTCGAGGGCCTGCTGCTCAATCCCGCCGTGCGCAAATTCGTCGACTGGGTGGCCAACAAGGACCCCGATTTCACCGCGCCTCAGGCCAAGAAGCAGCGCTGATCATAGCGGGCATCAGGCGCACGATGCGCCGATGGGAACCGTGCGCAGGTTGATCCCGTCGTGGAATATTGCCGCGCGAGTGCCTGGTGAGCGCCCGTTTTCGACGATCATCGAAGCGTCAAGTTCAAGGTCGTCAAACGCCGCATCGGCAGACGGCACCGAACGCGGCGTGTGAACCCGTTCCGCCCAGGTCAAATGAGCCGACGGCAGGCTCCGCTTGCCGCTTAGTCAAAATCAAGTAATTGGTTGGTTGTTTCGTGCAGCCAGAGATTCGGGAGCCCTGGACACGATCTCGAGAACCGCTGCTCAGGGAGAGTGAAATGACGACCGCGACGGCTCAGGCGCCTCAGAAAACTGCAATCTTCACTGGCGGCGCGCAGACGGACTGGGCGAAGGCGCGGCTCGAAACCCTCTTGGCCGAAGATCGCCAGTTCGTCGGCGCTTTGCCCGATCCCGCCGTCGTCGAGGCGAAGCGGCGGCCCGGATTGCGGCTGGCGCAGGTCGTACAGGCGATTTTCGAAGGCTATGCGGCGCGCCCAGCCATTGGTCATCGCGCGCGCGAACTGGCGGCCGATCCCGTCAGCGGACGGATGACCCAGCGTCTGCTCAACCGGTTCGAGACGCGCTCGTTCGGCGAGCTCTGGTCCGACGTCATGGCAACCGCCGCCGAATGGCACGACGACGCAAGGAACCCGGTCAAGGCCGGCGACTTCGGCGCCGTGCTCGGCTTCGCCAGCGCCGGCTATGCGACCATGCAGCTCGCGAACATTCACCTGGGCGTGGTGAACGTGCCGCTCCAGGCCAATGCCCCGACCGATCAGCACGTCGCCATCATCGCCGAGACCGAGCCTCGCGTTCTGGCGGCCAGCATCGAGCTGATCGACGCAGCGGTCGACGCGGTCCTCGCGGGCACGGTTCCGCCGCGGCTGATCGTGTTCGACTACGAGCCGCGCGACGACGCGCAGCGCGAGAAGTACGAAGCCGCGCGCGCCCGGCTGGCGGCCGCCGATTGCCCCATCGTGGTGGATATCCTGCAGGACGTCATCGCACGCGGGCAGGCTCTGCCGCCGCTGCCCGCCCATGAGTCCGACGATCCGGACCCGCTCGTCTGGCTGTTCTATACCTCGGGCACCACGGGGACGCCCAAAGGCGCGATGTATACCGAGGAGACGGTCCGCAACACCTTCCTGTATCACGCCGAAAAGCCCGGAATTACGCTCAGCTTCATGCCGATGAGTCACGCGGTCGGCTATGGCTACCTCTACCTCGCGCTGGCCAACGGAGGGTGCAGCTACTGTTCGCCGAAAAGCGACCTATCGACCCTGTTCGATGACCTGGCACTGGTACGGCCGACGATGTCGTCGCTCGTGCCCCGCGTCTGCGAGATGCTCTATCAGCACTATCTTGGTGAAGTGGATCGTCGCATCGCTGCCGGTGTGGACGAGGCGGACGCGCAGGCGGCGGTCAAGCTCGACATTCGCGAGAATCTGCTCGGCGGCCGGCTGCTGTCGGTCGGCTGCGGTTCGGCCGTGCTCTCGCCCGAAGTGCACCAGTTCATGCTGTCGATGCTCGGCGTCCACATGGCGATCGGCTATTCCTCGACCGAGATGGCGACCGCGACGGTCACCGTCGACGGCAAGATCCAGCGCCCGCCGGTGATCGACTATCGCCTCGAAGACGTGCCCGAGCTCGGCTATTTTACCACCGACAAGCCCTATCCGCGCGGCGAATTCCTGGTGAAGATTCCGAAGTTCATGGCGGGCTACTACAAGCGCCCGGACCTTACCGCCGAGAAGTTCACCGCGGACGGCTTCTACAAGTCGGGCGACGTCATGGCGCTGATCGGCCCCGACGAACTCGCCTACGTCGATCGCACCAACAACGTGCAGAAGCTGTCGCAGGGCGAATTCGTCGCGATCGCGCGGCTCGAGGCGCTCTACACGCAGAGCCCCGCGATCCGGCAGATCTACGTCTACGGCACCAGCGAGCGTGCCTTCCTGCTCGCGGTCGTCGTGCCGGCCGAGGACTTGCTCGCCGACTTCGCGAAAGGCGGCGAGGCGACCGATCGGGTCAAGGCGGCGATCCGCCGCGGCCTGCAGCAGGTCGCCGAAGAGCATGGTCTCGCGAGCTATGAAATCCCGCGCGATTTCCTGATCGAGCCCGAAGGCTTCAGCCCCGAGAACGGGTTGCTCACGGGCATCGGCAAGTTCAGCCGCCCCAATTTCAAGGACCGCTTCGGTGCGCAGCTCGAAGCGCGGTTCGCCGAGATCGCGCAGGAGCAGGTCGACGAACTGCGCGCGCTGCGGCTGGGCGGTGCCGATCGCCCGGTGATCGAGACCGTCGCGCGCGCGGTCAAGGCAACACTGGGCGTCGCCGAAACCGACATCTCGCCGCAGGCGCGCTTCACCGATCTCGGTGGCGATTCGCTGTCGGCGCTGTCGTTCTCGATGCTGCTCGAGGAGATCTTCGGCCTCGAGGTGCCCGTCGGCGTGATCATCAATCCGGCCGGCGATCTGCGGCTGGTGGCCGACTACATCGACGCGGCGCGTTCGGGCAAGAAACGCCCGAGCTTCTCGACGGTCCATGCCGCGGACAGCACCACCGTCCACGCCAGCGATCTCAAGCTGGCGAAGTTCATTGATCCCGAAATCTTGGCCAGGGTGCCCGATTTGCCGAAACCGGCCGATGTGGTGAAGACCGTGCTGATGACCGGCGCGACGGGCTGGCTCGGTCGCTTCCAGGCGCTCTCCTGGCTCGAACGGCTGGCGAAAACCGGTGGCAAGCTGATCCTGCTGTCGCGCGGCGCCACGCCCGAGCAGGCGCGCCAGCGCGTGGAAGACGCTCTCGACACCGATCCGGCGCTGATCGCGCATTTCCGCAAGCTGGCCTCGGATCACCTTGAGGTCCTGCCGGGAGATCTCGCGCTCGAAAGCCTGGGTCTCGACGACGCGACCTGGAACCGTCTGGCGGGCGAGGTCGACCTGATCGTCCATCCCGGCGCCCACGTGAACCACAGGCTGCCTTACAACCAGCTGTTTCCGTCGAATGTCGCGGGCACGGCCGAGCTGATCCGGCTGGCGCTGACCACCCGTCTCAAGCGCTTCGACTATGTCTCGACCATGGGCGTGATCCTGTTCGGTCCCGCCGACGAGGATGGCGACATCCGCAAGATCGCGCCGTCGGCCGAACTCGGTGACGGTTATGCCAATGGCTACAACGTATCGAAGTGGGCCAGCGAAGTGCTGGTGCGCGAAGCCCATGACCTTGCCGGCATTCCGGTCGGGGTGTTCCGTCCGGGCATGATCCTGGCGCACAGCCGCTATGCCGGTCAGCTCAACGTGCCCGACATGTTCACGCGCATGCTGTTCAGCCTCGCGGTGACCGGCATCGCGCCGGCGACCTTCTATGCCCAGGATCTGTCGAATGGTCGGCCGAAGGCGCGCTACGAAGGCTTTGCGGTCGATTTCCTCGCCGATGCGATCACCGGCATCAGCGCGGCGCTGCCCGAGGGCTTCCGCAGCTACAACCTGGCGAGTCCGAAACCCGATTTCGTCGCCTTCGACGAATTCGTCGACTGGATGGTCGAGGCCGGCTGCAGGATAGAGCGGATCGCCGACTACGACGACTGGTTCCGCCGCTTCGAGACCGCGCTGAACGGCCTGCCCGAGGATCAGCGGGCCCACTCGCTGCTGCAGATCATCGAACCCTATCGTCATCCGCAGCATCCGGGTATGGGCGAAGGCGTGCCGTGCCAGCGCTTCGCCGGCGATGCCGAGGCGGCCGGCTATCCCGTGGTGCATCTGGAAGCCGGTCTGATCCACAAGTACGTCGCCGACCTCAAGCATGTCGGCCTGTTGCAGTAATCCTGGGGTCCAAGACATCATGACCGAAACCGTTACCTGCACCGTCGAGGACCGGGTCTGCCGGCTGACGCTCAATCGCCCGGACAAACTCAACGCGCTCAATCTTGCGGTCTTCAAGGAGATCGCGGCCCATCTCGACGGGCTGGATCACGAGGCGGTGAACTGCCTGATCCTCTCGGGCGCCGGGCGGAGCTTCTGCGCCGGGCATGATCTCGACGATCTTGCCTCCGGCGAAGAGTCGGGGGCGGAAGCCGAGCGGTTCGAGAACGGCCTCGTCGAGCGGCTGGCGACCCTGCCGTTCCCGGTCGTCGCGAAAGTGCGCGGCCATTGCTACACCGGCGGCCTCGAACTGGTGCTCGCCGCCGACATCATCGTCGCTGCCGAGACGACCAAGTTCGCCGATACTCATGCGAAGTTCGATCTCGTGCCGATCTGGGGGCTTTCGCAGCGCCTGCCGCGTCGCGTCGGCCTGGCCAAGGCAAAAGAGATGATGTTCAGTTCGCGCACCTACTCGGGCGTCGAGGCCGCGGCGATGGGGCTGGCCAACAGCGCCGTCCCGGACGAGGAACTCGATGGTTATGTCGACGCGCTGTGTGCCGACATCGCGCGGAACAGTGCGCGGTCAAACCGCGAAATCAAGAAGCTGCTCGTCGATACCGACGGGCTGAACCTGGCGGCGGGCAATGCCTGGGAACTGCATCACAGTCCGGGCCACGGCCCGGAATTCCAGGCCATGATCGCTGCGCGGCGACCGCAGAAGGGCGGCTAGAACTCTCCGCGCAGAGTTCCCGCCCTGCGAGGCGCGGGCGAGGCGCGAGGGCACCCGTTGGCCCTCGCGGCTTCCGGCCTCCTACCGCCAGGCGTCCGCCGCCGGCGTCAACCCGCGCAGATGGCCGGTGCCGTCCTTGCCGGCGATCAGCGCCGGTTGCGGGCAATCGGTCTCGATGCGCAGGTAGGACAGGGCCATGGTCTTGATGAACCAGCGGCCGTCGCGCTTGACGTAGGTCTCCAGGTAGTGGCCCCAGCCGTGGTTCTGTCGGCCGTCTTCCCAGATGTTGTAGTCCTCGAGCACCCATACGCCCGTCGCGCTGTCGGGGCCGGTCAGATCGATCTCGGGCATGTGGCCGTGGTGGACGCTCTGGACGATCGTCAGGCCGCTGGCATAGGCGCGGAACGCGGCGCGGCCCTGGTACTTCTCGCCACCCGCACGGCCCAGATCGACCAAGCAGTCCTCGGCGAAGACGCCCGCGTAGGTGTCCCAGTCCTTGCTGTCGAGCGAGCGGAAATAGCGCGCCTTCAGCTTCTTGATCTCTTCGACGTCGTCCATTCGCTCTCTCCCGTTTTTTCTGCGACATGGTGTCGCGCTGGGCGAGGCTAACGGACGACGCAGGAAGAGCGCAAGGCTTAGCGGAACGGCGGCTCGTTGAACGCGCGCAGCTTGCGGCTGTGCAGCCGCGCGCCTTCCTGGCGCAGCAGATCGCAGGCGATCACGCCGATCTTGAGGTGCGCGGCGATCGCTTCCTCGTAGAAGCGGTTGGCCTGGCCGGGCAGCTTGATCTCGCCGTGCAGCGGCTTGTCCGAGACGCAGAGCAGCGTGCCGTAGGGCACGCGGAAGCGATAGCCCTGGGCGGCTATCGTCGCGCTCTCCATGTCGATCGCGACGGCGCGCGACTGGCTGAAGCGATGGGCCGAATGGGTGTAGCGCAGCTCCCAGTTCCGATCGTCCGTGGTGACGACGGTGCCCGTGCGCATGCGCTTCTTGAGATCGGCGCCGCCGGTGCCGCTGACGATCTCGGCGGCCTTCTGCAGCGCGACCTGGACTTCGGCGATCGCAGGTAGCGGGATTTCGGGTGGCAGCACCGGATCGAGCACGTGGTCGTCGCGCAGATAGGCGTGGGCCAGCACATAGTCGCCGATGCGCTGGGTATCGCGCAGGCCGCCGCAGTGGCCGATCATCAGCCAGGCCTCGGGGCGCAGCACGGCCAGGTGGTCGCAGATCGTCTTGGCGTTCGAGGGACCGACGCCGATGTTGACCAGGCTGATGCCCTCGCGGCCCGGCGCGATCAGGTGATAGGCGGGCATCTGGTGGCGCCGCCAGGCGGTGTCGCTCATCCGCTCGCGCGCGTTTTCGGTTTCGCTGTCGAGATAGAGCCCGCCGGCGCCCGAGAGCGCGGTGAACTCGTCCTGACCGAGCTGCTGGCCAGCCCAGTCGACGAACTCATCGACGTAGCGGTGGTAGTTGGTAAACAGGATGTAGCGCTGGAAATGCTCGGCCGGGGTGCCCGTGTAATGCGCGAGGCGGGCGAGGCTGAAATCGGTGCGCAGCCCGTCGAACAGCGACAGCGGGATCGGCGCGCCGGGCATGTTGACCTCGATCCCGTCGGCCAGCTCGTCGCCGATGTGCGCGAGGTCGGTCGAGGGGAAGTGAAGCGCGAGCTCGTTGGGGCTGACGCTGCCAAGGCCCGAACTGGCGTCGATCACGTAAGGGAAGGGGATTTCCTGGTTCGAGCGGCCGACCTCGACGCGGATGTCGTAATCGGTGGAAAGCAGGCTCAGCTGTTCGGTAAGATAGTCGGCAAACAGCGCCGGGCGGGTGACCGTGGCGGCATAGGTGCCGCCGTGGCCGAGCCGGCCGAAGGCGCGCGTCACATCGGGGCGATGCTCGCGGCCGGCATAGTGGACGCGCAGCTCGGGATAGCACCAGGCATTGTCGCGGCGGCGCTCGGGCGGGGGCAGGGTGCCCTGGCCGGCGTAAGCGGCGACGTCGGCGCGCAGCGTCTCGACGGCGGTTTCATAGATTTGGGTAAGTTCGGCGATGATCTCTGCGGGTGATGTCATCGCCCCCTAGTACCGCGCGACTGTGGCAAAGCAAAGATGGTGTTTCTTCGATCCTCCCCTTTAAGGGGAGGTGGCAGCACGAAGTGCTGACGGAGGGGTGTAACCGCCAGCCGGGACACCCCTCCACCACCCCCTTCGGCGGCGGTCCCCCCCCTTGCAGGGGAGGACCCTGCCAACAAAAAAGCCGCCGTCCCGGAGGACGACGGCCTTTTTTGCTGACGAAACGTCGCGAAGCTTAGGCTTCGGTCGTGTCTTCGTCCGATTCCTCGACCGCGATTTCGCCGGGTTCGGCGTTCGGGTTGAAGGCTTCGGTGAAGCCCGCCACGTCCTGTTCGAACATGGCGGCCATGACGTCGACGCCCTGGGCCTGGAGGTCGGCTTCGTCGGGCGAACGCGCGACGTTGACCTTGACCTGGACCGAGACTTCGGGGTGCAGCTGGACGCGCACGTCGACCACGCCGATCGTCTTGATCGGGCGTTCGAGGATGACCATCGCCTTGGAGACGTTGGCGCCCTGTTCGTTGAGGCCCTCGACGATGTCGCGGACCGAAACCGAACCGTAGAGCTGGCCCGAGTTCGACGAGGCGCGAATGAGCACGATGCTCATGCCCTCGACGTTTTCGCCGGCCTTCTGGGCTTCGCCACGACGAGCGGCGTTGTCCGACTCGATCTTGGCGCGGTTGGCTTCGAACACCTTGAGGTTCGCCGCGTTGGAGCGGAGCGCCTTCTTGTTCGGCAGCAGGTAGTTGCGCGCGTAGCCGTCCTTGACGGTCACGACGTCGCCGATGGAGCCCAGCTTCTCGATGCGTTCGAGGAGGATGATCTGCATGGTCTTGCCTCCCTTACTTCACGAGATACGGCAGAAGGCCGATCTGGCGCGCACGCTTGATAGCCTGGCCCAGCTCGCGCTGCTTCTTGGCGGACACCGCGGTGATGCGGCTCGGAACGATCTTGCCACGCTCGGACATGAAGCCCTGGAGCAGGCGCACGTCCTTGTAGTCGATCGCGGGTGCGTTCTTGCCCGAGAACGGGCAGGACTTGCGGCGGCGGAAGAATGCACGTGCCATGGATTATCCCTCCTCGCGGTCGCGGCGACGGCTGCGTTCGCGGTCGCTCTTGCGCATCTGAACCGAGGGGCCTTCCTCGAGAGCATCGACACGGACCGACATGTAGCGGATCACGTCTTCGTTGATCTGGGTCTGGCGCTCGAGCTCGGCGATGACGCCGGCCGGAGCCTCGATGTTCAGGAGCACGAAGTGCGCCTTGCGGTTACGCTTGATCTTGTAAGCGAGATTCTTGAGGCCCCAGGTCTCGGTCTTGACGACCTTGCCCTGGTTGTTCTCGATAATCTCGGTAGCGGTGGCGGCCAGCGCATCGACCTGCGCCTGGCTCAGATCCTGGCGTGCCAGGAAAACGTGCTCGTATAGCGGCACGGCGGCTTCCTTATATCTGTCTAACCGATCGCTGGCTGATCCGCGGGATTGCGGGGCCCCTCCGGCTTTCTTCGTTTTCCCTGCATGCGCGGGGAAGCGGCGGCCCTTAGCGAGTCTGGGGGGAAAAGCAAGCGGATTGGCGCCGGCCACCCTCATCCAAGCTACGCTAGTCCGCTGCGCGAGCAAGCTAGGCTATCCTTCTCCCGTCAGCGGGAGAGGCGCGAGACTTACCGAACGTAGTGAGGTTGGTCGCAGCGGTGAGAGGGACTGCTCACGCCGCTATTCGCTCGGCTGCGCCATGCGGTGCGCCACGCCGACGTCGCCCGCCGCCGCGCGGACGATTTCGGCCAATTCGTTCACGTCGTTGATCCGCAACTCGCGGCCCTGCTGCACGGCGATGCCGGCCTTCTGCAGGTATTGCAGCTCGCGCGTCACCGCCTCGCGGTGGGTGCCGATGCGCGCGGCGAGCTGGGCGTGGGTGGGGGCCGAGGTCACGATCGCTTCGTTGTTCGCGACACCGGCGTCGAGGCTCAGGCGTAGCAGTTCGCAGTGGAGACGGCTGCGCACGGCGAGTGCGTTGAGTTCGAAGATGCGCTCGGTCTGCAGGCGGATGCGGCCGACCAGACGGCGGGCCAGCCAGTCGGCATGGGCCGGGGTGCCGAGCGCCACGCGGCGGAAGGTTTCAGCCGAGATACAGGCCAGCGCGCAGGCGCCGGTGGCCGTGACCGTGGCCGAGCGTGGCTGCTCGTCGATCGCGGCGAATTCGCCGAACAGCTCGCCGGGACCGAGGTCGGCCAGGCTGATCTCGCGGCCGTTGAGCGAATAGAGCTCCACCCGCAGCGTGCCCTCGAGCACGACGAAGACGTCGGTCGTGCGATCCTGGTGGCCGATGACGATCTGGCCGGAGCGAAGGGTCACCAGCCGCGCATGCGGCTCGAGCTCGGCGCCGAGCGTTTCGGGTAGAAGCTTCGAAAGCGCCTGCAATTGGCTGTTCGGTTTGACCATCATGCCCCCCAAAGCGATCGCGTGAAGGCTTAGGTCGTCGCGGCGACGGCGTCCAGCGGTGAGGCGGACGGCCGGGCACCAACCGTCGCATTGGGCGTTCTAGCGCTCGGACTTGCGCAAGTCGGCCCGGCCCGGCACACCGCGCTTCCCGTCCTTAGCGAAAGCCCGATCCGCATGCCCTCTGGCCTTGTCGCCCTGCTCGACGACGTTTCGGTTATCGCCAAGGCCGCGGCGGCGTCGCTCGACGACGTCGGCATCGCCGCGACCAAGGCGGGCACCAAGGCCGCGGGCGTGGTGATCGACGACGCCGCGGTGACTCCGTCCTACGTGACCAATTTCACCCCAGACCGCGAACTGCCGATCATCTGGAAGATCGCGCGCGGATCGCTGTTCAACAAGCTGGTGATCCTCCTGCCCGCGGCGCTGCTGCTCAGCGAATTCCTGCCATCTGCAATTACCCCGATCCTGATGCTCGGCGGCCTGTTCCTCAGCTTCGAAGGCGCCGAGAAGGTGATGGAGAAGTTCGGCGGCGCCAAGCATGGCGAGACGCTCGAGGATCCGATCGAGGACGTCGCCGAATTCGAGCGCCAGCGCACCGCCGGCGCGATCCGCACCGACCTGATCCTGTCGGCCGAGATCATGGCGATCGCGCTGGGCGAAGTCGCCGAGACGCCGCTGTTCGAGCGCGCCATCGTGCTCGCGCTGGTCGGCGTGGTCATCACCGTCGCGGTCTATGGCGTTGTCGCCTTCATCGTGAAGATGGACGACATCGGCCTGCACCTGTCGAAGCGTGGCGATGCCCTGTCGCAGCAGGTCGGCCGCTTCCTGCTCTGGTCGATGCCGCACGTCATGTCGCTGCTGTCGTCGGTCGGCACCGTGGCGATGCTCTGGGTCGGCGGGCAGATCGTCGTCCACGGCCTGCACGTGCTCGGTCTCCACGGTCCCTCGGACGTGATCCACGGCGCCGAACATGCCGTGGCCCAGGCGACGGGCGCGCTGGGCGGTCTGTTCGGCTGGCTGGTCAACGCCGGGCTCTCGGCCGTGGTCGGCCTGGTGCTCGGCTCGATCGTCGCGGTCGGCGTCCACCTGCTGCAAAAACTGGGCGTACTCAAGTCGGTCAGCGCCTGACGGGGCGCCTCAACGAAGGGGAGAGAGATGGGTGCGAACATCGTTCATCGCCTAGGCGGGCTGCTGTGCCTCGCGATCGCCTCGGGCTTCGGCTGGTTCCTGATCTGGCAGCCGCTGCAACAGGCACAAGCGCACGTGCCCACGGTCGAATACAGTCTCAAGGCCTTCGTGCTCGTGCCCTTCGCCGCGGTATTCGGTCTGTTCTTTGTGCTTTTCGGAAACTCGGTGCCCTACCGCAACGTCGAGAAGCAGAACCTGACCCCGGCGGGTTGGATTCTGTTCGTGATCGCTGCGGGCGTGAGCGGCCTGGCCTTCTGGTACTTCAAGGCGCGGTTCGCCGAGCTCGGCTATACGGACGGCGTCTGACGCTTACTTGAGGTTCTCCTGGAAGAACCGGACGATGACGTCGTAGGCATCGCGCGCTTCGGGCAGGTTCGACTGGTAGATGTAGCAGTGGCCCATGCCCTCGCCGACGATCAAGGTCGAGCGCACCTTGGCCTTGAGCAGTTGGCTATTGGTGTAGATTGCCGGGGTCATGTCCATCGACCGACCGCCGGTGATCAGCAAGGTCGGCGGGAACTTGGCGAGCACGTCGGGATGCAGCGCCGGCGAGATCACGGGATCGCGCATGTCGGCGCTGCCGAAATAGCCGCGGGTGATGTCCATCGGCTGCGCCGGCGGTAACGGCGGGGCGGGGAAAGAGCCGTCGGTATAGCCCGTGACATAGGCCGAATCGCCGGCGCCGAAGCGCACCGCGCCCGCGCCGAAAATGCCGACCGCGGCGAACTGCGGCAGGCCGTGCTGCGGCATCCAGGCGGCTGCCTGGGCCGTCAGCGCGCCACCGGCCGAGCACCCATAGAGCCCGATGTGCTGCGGCTTGTAGGTCTTGAGCAGTTCGCGATAGACCTTCTCGACGTCTTCGACCGCGGCAGGATGCCTGGCCTCGGGCGCCATGCGGTAGTTGACCGTCACGACCTTCCAGGCGCCGAGCGACGAGATCGGGATCGATTCGAGCATGGCGCAGGCGTCGGCACACATGGTGAAGCCGCCTCCGTGGACGTTGATCAGCACGCGCTCACGATCGAACGGCTTGTCCTTGGGGGTGACCACGCGAGTCGGCACGCCGGCGATCGTCTGGTCGGCCACGTCGACCGGATAGCGCTGGCGCATTGCGCTCACCCCCCGGCCCATCATCGCCTCGACCCCGGCGCGCGCCTTGGTGATGTCGAGCTCGGGCCCAATCGGCGGCGGTGGCATCTGCGCGCGCATCTTCTGCAGCGCCAAGGCCTCGGGGCTGAGGAAAGGCGAGGGGGGCAGCTTGAAGGCGGGGACATTGACCGTGCCGTCCGCGTCGAAGGTAGGGCGTGCCGCCACCGGCGGCTTTGCCTCATCGGCGGCGGCCGCACCGGTCAGCGCGAGCGCTGAGGTGAGCGCCAGAATCGCATGGCGTGTCTTCATGATCCCCTCCTGTTTTTATCTTCGCCGCGGAGGCTCGCATCGGTGGTTTACAGAGTCAAGTCACATGACTTAAAATGGCCGCGATGGCAAAGAATGAACGCAGCGCGGCCGCGGCAGAGCGGCTGGTCGAGACCGCCGAAAGGCTGATCGGAGATCTGGGGCTCGATCGCGCCTCGGCGCGCGAGATCAGCCGCGCGGCCGGGCAGAAGAACAACTATGCGGTGCAATACCATTTCGGCGACTATGCGGGCCTGATCCAGGCGATCCGCGCGCGGCGGCTGCCCGAGCTCGAACGACACCGCGCCGAGATGCTGGCGCAGGTGCGCGCGCAAGGCCGCGAGCGCGACGTTCGCGCGCTGACCGAGGTGCTCTACCGGCCGCTGATCGATCTGCGCAGTGCCGACGGCGAGCGCCGCTTCGCGCGGTTCGTGCTGGCCATGCTGAGCTCGTCCCATGTCGAACGGTTCGGGGCAGGGCTGGTCGAGGCGATGCCCGTGGGCTCCGAGGTGATCGGGCTCTTCCAGGCGATGTGGCCGGACTGGCCGATGTCGCTGATCCACGAGCGCCAGCGGCTGATCGCGATCCTGGTCCTGACGAGCGTGTTCAACCGACGTCCGCCTTACGACGCTCCGGCGAACGATGCGGCGGCAATCGAAAACGCGCTGGCTATGGCTGCGGCAGCCTTCGCGGCGCCAGTAGGGCCCGTGCTGGCGAATGCGCTAGGCTAGCCGCGCGAGCAGGTCCTTGGCGAAGACCGTCAAAGTGTCATCGCGCGCGCCCATCACGACGATCCGGTCGCCGGGCCGGGCGATCGCGACGATGCGATCCGCGCAGGCCTCGCGTTCGGGCACGTATTCGGCCTGAGAACCATTGGGCCCGCCGGCCTCGCGGATCAGCCGGACGATGCGCTCGCTGCCCTCGCTGCGATCGACCGTGCCGCCGAAGTAGACCGGGTCGCAGAGGATCGTCAGATCCTCGTGGCCGAGCTTGCGCGCGAAGACGCCCGCGAGTTCGTGCCCCATCTGGCGCAGCGGGCCGTAGCCGTGCGGCTGGAAGAAAACGATGATCCGGCCCGGATGCGCCTTGAGCGTGTTCAAGGTGGCCGAGACCTTGTCGGGGTTGTGGCCGAAATCGTCGATCACGGTCACGCCCGCGGGCGAGGTGCCGACGATGTCGAAGCGCCGCGCGAGGCCGACGAAGGAGCCGAGCGCGGCGACCGCCTCGGCCACCGGCACGCCCGCGGCGTTGGCGGCGGCCAGCGCGGCGAGCGCGTTGAACAGGTTGTGGCGGCCGGGCACCTTGAGCGCCAGCGCGTGGGCCGAACCGTCGCGACGGTCGAGCAAGGTTGCCGTCAGGCTGGTCGGGCCTTCGATCACGCTGCCCGGCTCGACGCCGATCTGCGCGTCGGTGCTATCGATGCCGAAGGTGACGAGCGCCTTGGCGCGGTGGGCGAGGGCGGCGGTTTCGACGTCGTCGAGATTGATCGCGGCGACATCGGCGCGCGCGAGGAAATCGCCGAACAGTTCGCGCAATTCCTCGAGGCTCTTGTGGTCGAGGCTGACATTGCCGAGCACCGCGACCTTGGGCCGATAGAGCGCGATCGAGCCGTCGCTCTCATCGACCTCGGAGACGAAGACTTGGCCCTGTCCGACCCGTGCGCTCGCGAAAGGCGCGTCGGGGCGCACGAAGTTCTTCATCACCGCGCCGTTCATGATCGTCGGGTCGCGGCCCGTCTCCGTCAGGATCCAGCCGGCCATGCCGGTGACGGTCGACTTGCCGCTGGTGCCACCGATGGCGATTCCCGTGTCGGCGGCGTTGAACAGCGTCGCGAGCAGTTCGGCCCGGCTCATCCGTGGGCAGCCGAGCGCTCGGGCGCGCACGACTTCGGGCACGGTGTCCTCGACCGCGGCCGAGGCGACCAGCGTTTGCTCGGCCGAGACGATGCCGCTGCCGTCCTGCGGATTCAGCGTGAAGCCCAGGCTCTCGAGCCAGGCGAACTTCTCGGGCGTGCGCCCCTGGTCGCGGCTGCGGTCCGATCCCGCGACCTCGGCGCCCTGGCCGCGCAGGATCAGCGCAAGCGGCAGCATGCCCGAGCCGCCGATGCCGCAGAAGAACCAAGGGTGCGAGGTGAGGTCTGTCATGTCCGCGTGGGTATGCGGGGGCGGCGGACAAGAAAAGAGGTTTTGCGCGGAGACGCGGCGGCGCGGAGGGTGGGAAAGATGGGAGCGGCCCTGGGAACCAGCGGCCTAGCCGTTTTCGATCCGTAGGGCCTGCGGCGCGTCTGGCGGCTTCTCGTTATCGTTCTCTCTCCGCGCCTCCGCGCCAACCCTCATTCCTTCTTCCGCGGTAGATCCAATCAACCCTACCCCTCGCGAGACAACCCGATTACACCCCCCCGATGCCCCGCGTCGCCATATGCGCTCCCTCGACCCCGATGACCCGCGCCGATGCGGCGATCGTTGCCGCGCTGGCCGAGGCCGAGTTTCCCGCGGTCGAGCTCCACTTCCACCCGCAGTGCTTCGAATCTGAAGGCCACTTCGCCGGCTCCGACGAGGTCCGGCTGGCCGCCTTTCTCGAATGCGCGAACGACCCGGCCTTCGACGCGGTCTGGTTCGCCCGCGGCGGCTATGGCGCCTGCCGCATCGCCGAAGAGGCCGTCGCCAAGCTCGACCATGCCGCGCAGGACAAGCAATACCTCGGCTATTCCGATGCCGGCTATCTGCTCGGCGCGCTCTATCGCGAGAAGATCGGTCGGCCGGTTCACGCACCGATGCCCAACGACATTCGCCGCGTCGGCGGCGAGGCGGCGGCGCGTCGCACGCTCGGCTATCTCAACGGCGCGCGGGAGGGACTCGAACCCTCGCTCGATCGCCACCCCACGGTGGCCTTCAACCTGATCACCCTGGCCATGCTCTGCGGCACGCGGCTGATGCCCGGGCTCGCCAACCACGTGGTTCTGGTCGAGGAGGTCAGCGAGCATCTCTATGCGATCGACCGGCTGTTCTTCCACTTGACCGCGCACCTCGGTGGCATCGCCGGCCTTCGGCTCGGCCGGGTCAGCGACGTGCCGGAGAACGACCGCCCTTTCGGCAGCGATGCCGAGGCGATTGCGCGCGACTGGTGTGCCCGTCATGCGATTGCCTATCTCGGCGACGCCGACATCGGCCATGACGCTGATAACAAGATTGTACCGTTCGGGCTTGCGGGACGCGAACAAGGGCAATAGTCCGCCGCGCCACGAATCGCGGTGTTTCGCGGTTCTGTCACACTCTAGGAGAGGCCTGCCATGCGCGCCTTCGTATTTCCCGGTCAGGGCAGCCAGAAAGTCGGCATGGGCGCCGAACTCGCCGAAGCCAGCGCCGCCGCGCGCGAGGTCTTCGAAGAGGTCGACGACGCGCTCGGCCAGAAGCTGTTCGCGATCATGCGCGAAGGCCCCGAGGACCAACTGACGCTGACCGAGAACGCCCAGCCGGCGATCATGGCCAATGCCATCGCGGTGTTGCGCGTGCTGGAAAAGGAGGGCGGCCTCGACCTCGCCGCCAAGGCCGATTTCGTCGCCGGCCACAGCCTCGGCGAATATACCGCGCTCTGCGCCGCGGGCGCCTTCAGCCTGGCCGACACGGCGCGACTGCTCAAGCTGCGCGGCCAGGCGATGCAGGCGGCCGTGCCCGTCGGCGTGGGCGCCATGGCGGCCCTGCTCGGCGCCGACATCGACAAGGCCCAGGCGCTCGCCGATGCCGCTGCAGAGGGCGAAGTCTGCACCGTCGCCAACGACAACGATCCGGGCCAGGTCGTGCTCTCGGGCCACAAGGGCGCGATCGAGCGCGCCATCGCGCTGGTCAAGGAACACGGCATCAAGCGCGGCATGGCGCTGCCCGTCTCGGCCCCGTTCCACTGCCCGCTGATGCAGCCCGCCGCCGACGCCATGGCCGAGGCGCTCGCCAAGACTCCGCCGGGCACGCTGCGCCTGCCGCTCTTCGCCAACGTCACCGCCGCCATCGTCACCGACCCCGCCGAGGTCCGCCGGCTCCTGGTCGAACAGGTCACCGGCCGCGTCCGCTGGCGCGAAAGCGCGATCGCCATGCAGGCGGCGGGTGTCGAGCGCTTCGTCGAACTCGGCGGCAAGGTCCTTTCGCCCATGATCTCGCGCACGGTGCAGGACGTGACGGTGACGAGCGTTGTGACTATGGCCGACATCGAAGCGCTGGCTAAGGACCTTTAAGGATGGAAAACCGCATGTTCGACCTCCACGGCATGACCGCCCTCGTCACCGGCGCCAGCGGCGGCATCGGTTCCGCGATTGCCCGCGCGCTCGCCAAGCAGGGAGCGCGGCTCGCCGTTTCGGGGTCGAACGCGACCAAGCTGCGCGCCTTCCGCGACGA